>NZ_JBCEBQ010000008.1:0-250320 GCF_049472505.1 Rhizobium sp. HT1-10
GCCTCATGCTCCTTCAAAATGCCGATGATCTGTTCGTCTGTAAAACGGTTGCGCTTCATCCTCTGGTCCTCTCAATGGGCCAGAGCTTACTTCAAAATGGATTAATTCGGCGGGGCAAGGTCACAGTTAGCTTGCGTGGCGGCTTGTTGTCGCAATTTCGGACAGTAAAGGCGTCAGATTGCCTTGTGCTTCCGAATGGCTTGGCTCCACGTCATGGCGCATCAGCGCTGATCAATCCGACGACCGCTTTGGCAATGGTCGAAACGATGCGGCGGGAAGGCCATACAGCGCTGGTGAATACGGCTGCGGCCTCGGCGCTCGGGCTAATGCTCAATCGACCGTGTCAGACGGACGAGGTACCATGGGTAAACGTCGTTCGGTCGCAAGAATAGTCAGCCATGCTTCGGTCTGCCGGCGCAAGGTTTGTCGTCAATTCTTCTGATAGCGACTTTGGTGCACGGTTATTGGAAGCGATAGATCAAACAGGGGCTACACTTGCTTTTGATGCGATAGGCGGTGGACAGATGGCCTCCGACATCCTGCACGCCATGGATCGATCCAAGGCCGCATAAGTGACCGAATTTTCTCGGTACGGATCGCCGGTTCATTGGCAAGTCCACATCTATGGGCTTCTTAGTAATAAGGACCGCGTATTGCGGCAGAATATCGGTACTTCCCGGGGTGTGGGAGGTTGGCTGATGAGTTGGCAGCTGAAAAAATTTGGAGATGAAACTGAAACGCGCTTTCACCGTCGGATCGTCAACGAGTTGAAGACGACGTTCCATACTGAATATGGAGAAGAAATTGGATTGGCCGATCTCTTTCGGGCGAAAACAATTGAGCTTTACAGAAAATCAGTTTCTGGACGAAAGTTTCTTGTTGTCCCCAATGCGGTCGAGTGAAAACCTTCATTTTCGCTCCAGCCTCTATCGGTTGTCCGAACTCGATCGGCAGTATCTGGCAGTAGAGGCGCATCCATCACAAACCGCCAGGCTAATCTTTCAGCTCAGCCTTAGTTATCCACGGCTGCAGGAAGCTTGTTCAAAGATCGTACAGCTGCTCCCGATATGGGTTGCGCAGCTGCGCCGCGACAGACCGATGCGCATCAACCAACACTTTTCCACAGGTTGATAATCCTTGCTTCTGATTGCTGACGCCAAGGAACGATTGCAGGGACAATAAGACGTCTTATGGTTTCCTGTGAAGCTCCTATTTTCAAGTTGTCAACATCACAATTAAGGAATTCATCCCATGAAAATCGACTTAACCGGTAAGCGTGCGGTTGTCAGCGGCTCAACTGCTGGAATTGGCCTCGCCATTGCCACCGGCCTAGCTCAGGCTGGAGCTGAAGTCGTTGTGAACGGTCGTACTGACGAACGCGTTCGAGGCGCAATCGCACAAATTCGTACTCTTGCTCCAGGCGCGATCCTGTCCGGTGTGGCGTCTGACCTCGGTACGAGCGAAGGCGCCGCCAAGCTTGCCGCCGAAGCAGCAGAGGCCGACATACTAGTTAACAGCGTCGGTGCTGCCTTGTTCAAGCCCTTCGAGGAACTCACCGACGAGGACTGGCTGTTCATGTACCAACTTAACGTCTTGAGCGGTGTGCGCCTGACGAAGCATTATTTGCCCGGCATGATGCAACGAGGCTGGGGCCGAATTGTCTTCATCAGCAGCGAATCAGCGCTCAACCCGCCAAAGGAGATGATCGACTACGGAATGACAAAGGCTGCCCAGCTTGCTGTTTCCCGCGGCGTCGCAGAACTGGCGGCAAAGTCAGGCGTAACAGTCAATTCGGTCCTTCCCGGGCCCACGCGCTCGGAAGGCTTCGGTAACGTGCTGGAAGGAATAGCGCAGCAGACCGGCCAGTCGATCGAGGCGGTCGAAAAGGGCTTTCTTGAACAGAACCGACCCACATCCCTGCTTGGCCGCTTCTCCACGACCGAGGAGATCGCTAATATGGTCGTCTATGTCTGCTCACAGCAGTCATCTGCGACGAACGGAACTGCGCTACGGGTCGATGGCGGCGTGGTTCGCTCCATCGCATGAAGGCGTTGGCGGTCGGCCGCGATCTGGCCGCCTTTCGCCATTCTTGAAGCCAAGTTTAATCCTTCTGGAGGAAAGATCATGACAGTCGATTTTAAAGATGCCCGAGTCTTGGTTGTCGGTGCGTCAGGCGGCATTGGCGGTGCCACCGCAGACGCATTCGAAGCTGCTGGAGCGCGCGTGGAGCGTCCCGCCAGGGATGTGCTCGACATTACCAACGACCTATCCGTCGAGACATTTTTCGCCGCGCAAGAGCCGTTCGACCATGTGGTGGTTGCGGCGGCGCGCACGACAACCGGCTCGGTTGCCTCCGTCAACCTGGCAGACGCCCAGGTTTCGATGAACAACAAGTTCTTCGGTGCCTATCGCGTCGCGCGGGCTGCCCGGCTTCATGACGGCGGTTCGATCACTTTCGTTTCCGGCTTTCTGTCGCAGAGGCCGAGCGCCAGCTCAGTGTTACAGGGCGCTATTAACGCAGCGCTGCAGGCGCTGGCTCGAGGCCTAGCGCTGGAGCGCGCGCCCATACGAGTAAATGCCGTCTCCCCAGGCCTGATCGACACGCCTCTCCATGCCAAGATGACGGAAGAGGACAGGCAAACGATGTTCAGCAGGGTCGCATCCCGTCTGCCGGTCCAACGAATCGGTCAAGCGAAAGACGTCGCGCAAGCTATTCTGTTCGTCGCGGCCAATCCCTTTGTCACAGGATCGACCGTCACAGTTGATGGTGGCGGAACGATCGCACCGTAGGGATTAACGCCCGCCTCTCGTGATGGCGTCATACGGCGCCGCGAGAGGCTGTCCCTCCTAAAGGCACGATGAGAAGGAAGCGACACCGCGATGTGTCTGCGCATGCTGGGCACACGGCCTGACGCCCCTGATCATCATGGTCACACTCATAGCCGTCGCTACTATTGATGTGATGGCCACGAACAAGTCTCAGCAAATCCGCCGGCTCCGTTTTGGCGCTCCGACGGCCTGGGCTCAGGACTCGTTAAATCAGAGCCAGAAGATGACGGCGGCCGCGATGCATATGCTTGAGAAGAAGGTGTGAGCGCAACGGTCGCATCGGGTGTGAATTCGCCTCCAGTCCTTGAGCCTGCTGAACATGTTTTCGATCTTGTGCCGCTTTTTGTAGAGCGCTGGATCGTGCGGGATCGGCACCTTGCGGTTGCCCGTGATGGAATGCAGGCTGTTATGTCGCGTTGCGCCAAGGCGTCTCGAAACCAGTCGGCGTCATATCCCTTGTCGGCAAGAAGCGTCTTTGCCTTGGGAAAAGCATGCAGCATCCGCGCGGCACCTTTTTAGTCGCTCATCTGCCCTTCGCTCAAGAGCAGGATCAGTGGCCGACCGTGACCATCGCAAACAGCATGCAGCTTGGAGTTCAACCCGCCTTTGGTGCGTCCGATACGTCGGGGAACATCCCCTTTTTTAGCAGGCTGGCTGCGGTGCGATGGGCTTTCAAATGGGTCGCGTCGATCATCAATTGCTCAGGCTTGCCCCGCTTTGCGCACAGCGATACCCGCGAGGGCTAATGAAATGCTTAAAGCATTCGCTTGCATTGATCTGACCGGTTGATTTCGCAGTAGCCGGGCTACCGGTGTCGGGCAAGAGATAGATATGGCACGTCGCTGACGAGAATGATGTTCCACGGATTTAAGTGAAGAGCGAGGTGGGAAGAAGCCCGGGCTACTACTGCGCAGACGGTATTGCTATGGGGAATTCGCGATTGAGGCAAACCAAAGCGGAACGCTAGTCCAATTTGAGCGGATTTGAGCAAAACCAGAACGGCTCTTACAGTTGTAGTGATCGGGCAATGAGTCATAAGTTCCATAAGACAGATTATCCACTTTTCGTCTGTAGCGGGGGTGGGTTCAAGGATGAAGTGCGACTTGCAATAGATAACAATGGTTTATCGCTTGCAAGGAATGAGACATGGAACGCACCTACTCGCAGATTGACATGGATGAGCGGCGCAAGATCGCGCGCTGGAAGACTGCTGGCATCAGCGCCACAGTGATCGCCGAGAAACTCGGTCGCCATCGGTCGACCATTTTCCGGGAACTGCGACGCAATGCTTTTGAAGATTCCGCCATGGAAGACCTCAACGGCTATTACTGCGTCACGGCCCATGAGATGGCGCGTGACCGGCGCGCAAAGCTGCGCAAGCTTGCCCGCTTCTCCGAGCTGCGCCAGGCCGTCATCGAGCAGATCATGCATGGCTGGTCGCCACAGCAGATTGCCGGCCGGTTACAGGTCGAAGGGCAGAAAATTTGCGTCAGCCATGAGACGATCTACAAATTCGCCTATTCATCCGACGGCCAGGCGATCAAGCTCTGGCGACATCTGCCTGAGCATCGGGCCAGACGCCGCCCGAGGCACGCCAGACGCCGCCACGGTCGTCGCTTCGGCCCGGAGGTCAACATTCTCAACCGTCCGGAAGCGGTGACAGAACGCAAGCAATTCGGTCATTGGGAGTGCGATCTCATCCAGTTTCGACAGAAGTTCGGCAAAGCCAATGTAACGTCACTGGTCGAACGCGTCAGTCGATTTGCCGTCCTGTTGCGCAACAATGACCGCCAGTCGAAACCGATCATGGACAAGCTGATTGGCGTGCTCCAATCCCTACCCCATCTCGCCCGCCGCTCGATTACCTTCGACCGCGGCACCGAGTTTACCGACTGGCCGTATCTGCAGGCAGGGATCGGAGCGCAGACCTGGTTTTGCGATCCGCAATCGCCCTGGCAAAAAGGCACCGTCGAAAACACCAATCGCCGGGCCCGCAAATGGCTGTCGAGAGAGGTCAATCCGCTGTCTATCACCGAGAGCGATCTGGTCGAGATCTGCAACAGGCTAAACTCAACGCCGCGTAAATGCCTCGGCTACAAAACGCCCGCAGAGGTCTTTCGCCAGAAAGTTCTCGCCCAGATCAGGCGCGCGGGATAGCATTGGGAATGCCGCAAGTCGCGGTTCATCGTGAACTCACACCTGTTGCCGACGCGTCACCTGGTGGTTGCAAACGTCCCCATCAACTAGATCGCACGTCAGCTCGGTCGTCACCGCTCGGCCATTTACGCTAATTTAGACCAAGCGCAACAGGTTTCACGATCGCCAACGCCGGAATGCGACGGCTAATGCAATGGCTGTTGCAGCACGGTTGCCGACGGTATTGCCGAGGAGCTGCGCCGCCGGCTGAGAAAGCTGCAGCGCCAACCGACTTTGCCCACAGAGATTGTTATCCAGTTGGAGGCGTTGGTCGCCGCAACAGAATGATCGAAGCAAGGTCGACGGCCTTTAGCGTGGTGATGACCACGAGCAGTGAGAGCCGCGTATGCAACCCTCACCTCGGTCTGCACCTAGCCATGGCCGATACGACCTCCTCAAACAGCGGGACAGCCCCCAGTTCTTCGAGCGAAACGGAGAGTTTGGGTTTCCAGTTCGGGTAGCTGCTGCTGGTGCCGGGAATGTTGGTCGGCTTCGGCTCGTTGGTGAGATCGGCGAGCCGGACGGCAACGAGCATCGACGGGCTGCGCCCAATATATTGGTATGCATTTACCGCCAGGCGCAAGGCCTTCTCCTTCTCGCTGAAAGGCTCCTGCGCCTCGCCGAGTATCTCCGCGTCGGTGAAGGCACGGACCAGATCCGCCCGCTCGGCGTCTCTTTCGATCTCGTGGGCCCGTGTCATTTCCTCCGGGACCAGACCGTGCTCGGTGCGCATTGCAATGTCGTCGCCGCGCCACCAGCCGGTGAAGGTCTGGTGATCGTGGGTGGAGACGCAGGCAAGCGCCAGAGCCGGATAGGCTTCTGGCTCGACGAAGCCCTGGTTCGTCCGCTCGTAGGAGAGGATGCGGTAGGACAGGATATTGGCAAGCGCGAGATCGTCGCGCAGCCCATCAGGGATGTTGCCGAGATCCTCGCCGATGACGATCGACCCATAGTGCTGGGAGGTGTCGGCCAACACCCGCAGCAGGTCTTCCTGCGGATAGGAGACATAGGTCCCGTCAGCCGGGCCACCTTTCGTCGGAACAAGGAACAGTCGCGACAGAGCGGCGGCATGGTCGATGCGAATGGCGCCCGCATAGCGCATCGCGGCCGCCAGCAGCCTGTGGAACGGCGAAGGACTGCCGGATGCGATCGCCTGCGGCAGGAGGGCCGCCAGACGCCAGTCCTGGCCCTCGATGGCGAAGGGTTCCGGCGGGTTTCCGATGCTTGCGCCGGCGACGTAGATGTCGGGATCGCTCCAGGTGGCCGATCCGTCCAGCGCCTCGCCAACCGCAAGGTCGAGATAAAGGCCGACGCGCATGCCGGCATCCCGGGCGCGCTTCGAGGCGTTGCTGAGCTGGCTGTGCGCCAGCCACTGCAGCCATTTGTGGAAAAGCACCAGGTCGGCATGCTTTTCGGCAAAGCGTTCGACGTCGTTGTGGAAGGGGGTCTGGTAGGACGAGGGCCAGCCTTTCCATCCTGCGCTTTTGCCTTCCGCGACCATAGTGCCCGAAATCGCTTCAAACAGTGCATGGCGATGCAACTGCTGACCACCCTCCTCCGCAAAGGCAGCGAATTCGGCACTGTTGCAACCTCCCTTGCCCTCGGCCCAAAGCGCGCGCAACACTGCGAGCTTCGCCTCAGCCACCGCAACATAGTCTACCAAATCCAGGGCGCGCAGACGCTCGAGCCGCGCGGCAAGTTCAGCATTCGCTGCGAAGCCGTCCACGGCATCGACGGCGATGTAGAGCGGGTTCAGGAACTGTCGGTTCGATGGTTCGTAGGGGCTGCATCGATCGGGATCGGCGATAAAAGGCGCGTGTAGCGGGTTCAGGCCGATGAAATCGGCGCCGAGCGGCGCGAGCATGTCGCAGCACGCCTCGAGATCGGAGAAGTCGCCTATCCCCCAATTGCGGTGCGACTTGAGCTCGTAGAGCTGCAGGCTGACGCCCCAGCATGGCCGCTGCTGCAAATCCAAGGGTAGGTAACAAACGGCTTCCGTCTCGACGACGTCGGGTGCATAGAACTCGATGTGCAAGGCGGTCAGCATATCGCTAAGGGTGGCATTGGAAACGGGCACCGAATGGCCGTCGGGCGAAGGTCGGCGTAATGCGATGCCGTGCTTGCGGGCAAGGTTTTTAAGGCTTTCGTGATTTTCAGGCATGGACGTCCCAGTATTTCAGGAAGCAAGGACGTCTTCACACGTCCGGCGGCCTGGGAAAACAGAATTTGACCGCGATTGTTCCGCACTTGCATCGAGGGCGGCAGCCGCAGATGAGACAGCACCAACACCCGTCGTTGACCCGCGTGGTCCCCGGCGCTTTGCGATTGTCGGAACTTCGTGGCAAGACATCCGGATACGCAAGGTCTGCCAGACCCGAACACACCCAAGAGACAAAGAGGACGCCCCATGCAGTTTGCCCGTATCAACGATGTCATGATCCACTACCAGATCATCGGCGCCTCGGGCGACAAGCCGACGATCGTCTTTGCCAATGCGCTCGGCACCGACTTCCGCATCTGGCGCGATGTCATCATCCGGCTGGCCGGTGACTTCGCCATCATTCTCTACGACAAACGCGGCCATGGACTTTCAGACATCGGCAAGACGCCCTACGCGATCGAGGACCACGCGGCCGATCTGGAGGGTCTGCTCGACATGTTGGCTGTTGAAAGTGCCTATGTCTGCGGGCTGTCGATCGGCGGGCTTGTCGCCCAGTCCCTTTACCAGCGTCGGGCGGCACTGGTGCGTGGCCTGATCCTTTGCGGCACGGCGCCAAGAATCGGATCATCAGAAGCTTGGGATCAGCGGATCGGCGAGGTGGAAACAGGCGGTATCGAAGCCCTCGCCGAGGGCACCATGGAGCGCTGGTTCACGCCAGACTTCCGCAGCGCGGAAAGCGGCGCGATCACGGGTTACAGGAACATGCTGGTCCGCCAGCCGGTAACCGGGTACCTGGCGAGCTGCAGAGCGTTGCGCAATGCCGATTACAGCGAAACATTGACCCGGATCGCTGTTCCGACCCTATGCGTGGTCGGCGACCAGGACGGCTCGACGCCGCAGGATCTGGTCCTCGCAATGGCAAAGCGCATCCCCGGCGCGCGTTACGAGGTTGTCAAGAAGGCCGGACATCTTCTCCCGGTCGAACAGCCGGCGATGCTGACGGAGATCATCAAGGCCTTCGTTGCCGAGGTCGAGACGGCGAACTAACGGCTGGTTCGGTCAAGCCGCCACGGGCATCGCCTGCAGAGCGAAGGACCGAGCCGACTGGCGTTGCTCGGCGATGTGCAGCTTCTCCACCATGACCATCAGGTCGCGGGCAGCGCTGGAGGCGCCGTCGGCGCGGCCGAAGCTTCGCAGCAGGCGTTGCGAGACGTTTTCGAGCATGGTCTCCAGGCTGGAACGCGAGGCGTGGCGCCACAGCATCGTCGCTTCGACAAAGAGATTGCTGACATCGCGCGGCAAGCCAGCCGATTCGTAGAGCGCCCTCACCGCATGCATCCGCCCTGTGCCGAGAATCGAGCGCACTCGCCGCTCGCTGCAGCCCGACAGGTCCACGATTGCGCTGGCGAAGAAATCGATTTTGCCGGTGCAGAGCGTCTGCATCAGGAAGGCCGGTGTGAGCCGGCCGCTCTGCCGCAGGTGCTCGACAAGGCCGGCGATGTCGTCGTGATGCGCCGTGCCGGCGATGGCAACGGTTGCCGCCTCGTCCGCTTCGCGCGTGACGTGGCTGAGCCTGCGTTCGCCAAGGGTTGCCTGCACCAGGGAAAAGCCGGACAAGGCATTGCTGATCTGTTGCATCAGCATATGCCGGGCTTCGCAGGGCAACTCCGGCATGTCGAGGAGCAGGCTGCGGATATCGGCGCAGTCCCCCAACCGCTCGGCAATCCGCCGCAGTGGCGCGCGCGACCAGCAGGCGGCGGGATTCTCAAGCAGGCAAAGAACCTCTTCCCTTTCGCCGATCTCGGCGATGACGGCGACGAGGGAGACGCCAACCGTACCACGCGAGGCGATCAGGACGCGGGTGATGCCGTCGCCACGGGCTGCGAGGTCGATCAGGTCTGCCTCGGTCAGCAAGGGCGAGCAAAGAATGACCTGTGCTGCGATTTCGGGCTGGTCGGCGGCGAGCGACAGGATGACGTTGCGCGGCGCCGTCTCCGCGTGCGCCAGCGCTTCGGCCAGCGACAGGCGGACGCGCGGCGACGGATCGTCAAGCAGGTAGGTCATTGCCAGTTCCGCGGCATCACGTTCCGCGGCCGGCATGCTGGAGCCGAGATAGGCTCGCCCGAGCGCATTGGCTGCCCTCGCCCTGTCTCCAGCTTTAGCGGTTTCAGCCCAGCGAAGAAAAGCCTCTACGATCACGTGTCCGACCTCGATACTACGGGCGGCTACCGTCCGTTTTACAGTGAGTCCGAAGCTAGCGACAAAAAGTTTATGATTGGTTCACCATAGACATTAAGCCTCCGGTAATGCTGTCGAAATCGGCTGCGATGCCGCCCGGCCTGGTGCCGGCTACATCAAGAGGCTGGCCTCAGCAGTTCGAAGACGGAACTCGCTTCGCTGTAATCCATATAGCCCATTCTGCCCATCGGTCGGGCAAGCTCCATATCCAGACGGCCGTCACGGATGATGGCCTCATCGATATGGATGCCGACGACTTCGCCGAACACCATGACATTGCCGGCAGGAACACCCGCCAGCGTCATCGGATTGCGGATTTCTGTAACCCGGCATTCGAGCACGGCGAAAGCCTCCGCAACATAGGGCGCATCGATCAGCGTACCCATCCGGGCGGTCAGCCCGGCAAGCGCGAACTCGTCGACGCCGTAGGGCACGGCTGCGGAAGAGGCGTTCATTTTGTCGACGAGGTTGCGACTGACGAAATTTGCGGTGAAAGCGCCCGTTTCCTCAGCATTACGGGCGCTATCCTTGCGGCCCTGTGAGGAGAACATGATGATCTTCGGCGTATCGCAGACAGCATTGAAAAAGGAATAGGGCGAAAGGTTGAGCGAACCGTCCCTCCCCTTGCTACCGATCCAGCCAATCGGCCGAGGCGTGACGATGGCCTTGAAGGGATCGTGTGCCAGCCCGTGTCGGTTGCTGTCCGTGCTGTAGAACATCAGCCTTGCCCGCTTCCGACCCAGGTCACCGTTTCGCTGAGTTCGGGACGAGGACGTTCGGTGTTCGGGAACGTGGTCGACCCGATATGGATGAAGCCGGCTATCTTTTCGCCGGGCCGGACGCCGAGCAAGGGATGGGCGCGTTCGTCATAGGTGAACCACTCCGACAGCCAGTTGGCCACATAACCAAGGGCATTCGCCGCCATCGAGAGGTTGAGGCAGAGGGCACCTGCCGACAGGACCTGCTCCCATTCCGGTATCTTGAAATGCGGCGCAGCCGTGCTGACGACGGCAATGACGACGGGGGCGCGGGTAAAGCGCGCGCGTTCGACGGCTCTCATCTCGTCGGAAAGATCCGGCTTGGTCTTCAGCGCCATCTGCAGCAGTGCCTCGCCAATCTTGACGCGCTCGTTGCCCTGGTAGACGATGAAACGCCAGGGTGCCAGTTTACCGTGATCGGGGACACGCGAGGCAAGCCGAAGCATCTCCTCGACCTCTGCCTGGCTGGGGCCGGGTTCGCACATCTGGAACGCCGGCGTCGACCTGCGGACGGCGAGATAATCGATCAGTCTGATATCGTTTTTCATAACGAAATTCCGTAGGGGCAAACAGCCGGGTTTCACCATACATGGCGTTGCCGGGTTGTCGCTGCCGATGGCGCCGATGTCAATTCCCGTATCCGTGACAAAAGCAAGGGAATCAGCTGTACCCAGGGCCGCAAGGTCTTGAAATTGCCACCGCGTTGGTCTTCATGGTGCAGATTGATACGGGCGTCATCGATCGATTGGAATTCATGTCTGCTTCACACCATACCGGTCGGATCGGCCTGACGGCGTTGCTCTTGGTCGCCGGCAGCCTTGCCGTCCAGGCGGACGACGCATTCAAGGAGTTCAAGCAGCTCAACAGCTCGGCAAAGATGCCGAAGCTGAACGCCTTCGTCGCCCCCGGCCTCGACGGCAAGGTGGCTCCGCTCCGCGATGTTGCGCTGGATGCCAAGCTGACGACGGACGGGGCGCCGCTGCAGCAGGGCCTGTCGTGGTACGTGTTCAGTCCCGTGGCTGGCGGCGACGGCAAGCTGCCCCTGGTTGCGAGCTCCAAGGGTGGCTCGGCCGCATTCCAACTTGGCCCCGGCGACTACTTCGTCAACGTTTCCTTCGGCCGGGCCGGTGTCACCAAGAAGCTGACAGTGCCCGAAAGCGGCGAGACGCAGAAGCAGGTCATGGTGCTCGACGCCGGCGGCATCCTGCTCAACGCGGTCTCCGGCTCCGATGTGCGCATTCCGCCCGCCGAACTCAGCTTTTCGGTCTATTCCAACGAGGTCAAGGAAGACGGCACGCGCGGCCTGGTCATGTCGGACGTCAAGCCGAACACCCTGATCGGGCTCAGTGCCGGCACCTATCATATCGTTTCCGAATACGGCCAGGTGAACGCCATCATCCGCGCCGACATCCAGGTCGAGGCCGGCAAGGTGACCGAGGCGACGATCCAGCATCGTGCCGCGAAACTGACCTTCAAGCTGGTGTCGGACGCGGGTGGCGAAGCCATTGCAGACACGGCCTGGTCGGTCCTGACGGCCGCCGGCGATATCGTCGGCGAAAGCGTCAGTGCCTTTCCGACGATGATCCTCGCCGAGGGACGCTACACGGCGGTCGCTCGCAACAAGGACAAGATCTACCAGCGCGACTTCAGCGTCTCGGCCGGCAAGAACATCGACGTCGAGGTGTTGATGAAGGAGCAGCAGCCGCAGGATCTTCAGGACCCTGAAAATGGGCCCGATGAGGCTCCGCCATCAGCCGTGCCGCAGCAGCAGGTGCGTTCAGGTCCGCACCCGGCCACCACGTCACCCTCCCCGGCTTCAGCGCCCTCCGCTGCCGAACCGCCGCTGCCCGCGGGCGACGACGGAACAAGCATGGATTGAGCACGGCGGCCCGGCGTAGTGCTTGGGTCGGGTTCTGCTCAGCTTGCGCGGCTGAGAAGCGCACGCTTTTGCGGTGCCATTGAAAACACCGCGCTATAGAGGCGCGAGAGCAGGTCCTTGCGATCGCACCCTTCGCTCAGCGTGTCGAACGGGATGATGTCGCCGATGTGCGAGGTGATCGTGCTGCCGGACAGACGACGGAACTCGCGGATCAGCATGGAGATGCGCAGCGTCAGCGAGACACGGCTGGCCAGGTGGAACAAGCGGCCGTTCTGCCCCTCGAAATAGATCGGGATGACGGAAGCGCGCGCGGCCTGCACCAGCTTGGCCGGAAATATCTTCCAGGGAAGGTCTTCCGCCAGACCGAAGCCTTTCTTGGCCGTGGCGACACCGCCGGCGGGGAAGACGATGATGGTAACCCCTTCCTTCAGCAGCCGGACCGCCTCATGGCGGGTCTGCATGTTCATGGCCATCGCCTCGCGGGTTTCCTCGAAGGAGATCGGCAACGAATAGGCACTCATCTCGGGGACTTTCAGCAACTCGTCGTTGATCAGCACCCTGAAAGGCCGGCCAAGCTGCTCGGCCAGCGCCAGGATGGCAATGCCGTCGCCGATGCCGAAGGGATGGTTGGCGACGATGACCAATGGCGTGTCCGGCAGATTTGCCGGCGGCCATGCGCCGCGCACGTCCATTCTAATGTCGATGAGGTCGAGCATCTTGCCGAAGACGCGCTCGCCGCTCGCGACGATATCGCTGCGCCAGATATCGTAAAGACGCGCGTAGCGATCGCGGCCTGAAAGGCCCTCGATCGAGCGGATGAACCACCGCTTCAGGCGGGGGTCGCGTTCATTGGCATAGGAGAGGACTTTGAGCTTCACGATTGCGCCGGGGTAAACCCGCTCCTGATCAGACTGGCCTCGGTATATTACGAATCGATGTCAGTTATCTGACAGGGCCATTACGGCCCTGTCAGAGGTAGATCAGATCAGGCAGCTCTTGTCGCCTTTTCCTCAGCCTTGCGGCGGACGTCGGGCGGCGTCGCTTCCAGCGTCAGACTTTCGATTGCCGCGTCGAGCGACATCGAAGTCTGCGCCTGCGAACCAAGCCGGCGGATATTGACGGAGCGCTCCTCTGCTTCCTTTTTGCCGCAGACGATGATGACAGGCACCTTGGTGACGCTGTGCTCACGGATCTTGTAGTTGATCTTCTCGTTGCGGAAGTCGGTCTCGACCTGCAACCCGGCCTCACGCAACATCTCCGCCACCTCCATACCGTAGTCGTCGGCATCGGAAGTGATCGTCGCCACGACGACCTGCTGGGGCGAGATCCACAGCGGCATATGGCCGGCGAAGTTCTCGATCAGAATGCCGAGGAAGCGCTCCATCGAGCCGCAGATGGCGCGGTGAATCATGACCGGCTGGGTCTTTTCCGAGTTCTGGTCGATGTAGAAGGCACCGAAACGTTCCGGCAGGTTGAAGTCGACCTGCGTCGTACCGCACTGCCACTCGCGACCGATGGCATCGCGCAGCGTGTACTCGAATTTCGGACCGTAGAACGCGCCCTCACCCGGCAGGATGCCGGTCTTGATACGGCCGCCGGATTGCGCTTCGATAGTCTGGAGCACCTCCATCATCACTTCTTCGGCGCGATCCCACAGGGCGTCTGAACCGACACGCTTCTCCGGCCGTGTGGACAGCTTGACGACGATCTCCTCGAAGCCGAAGTCCTCATAGACCGAAAGAATGAGATCGTTGATCTTCAGGCACTCGGCCGCCATCTGCTCATCGGTGCAAAAGATGTGGGCGTCGTCCTGCGTGAAGCCGCGAACGCGCATCAGACCATGCAGTGCGCCTGACGGCTCGTAGCGATGGACGTTACCAAATTCCGCAAGACGAACAGGGAGTTCGCGGTAGGACTTCAGTCCGTGCTTGAAGATTTGGATGTGCCCTGGGCAGTTCATCGGCTTCAGCGCGAAGACGCGTTCATCGTCGGTCTCGTCGCCGGCGACGGTGACCTTGAACATGTTGTCGCGATACCAGCCCCAGTGGCCCGACGTCTCCCAGAGGGACTTGTCGAGCACCTGCGGCGCATTGACTTCCTGGTAGTCGCGCGCCAGGCGGCGGCGCATGTAGGACACCAGCGACTGGAACAGCCGCCAGCCCTTGCCGTGCCAGAAGACAACGCCCGGGCCCTCTTCCTGGAAATGGAACAGGTCCATCTCGCGACCGAGGCGACGGTGGTCGCGCTTCTCGGCTTCGGCGAGAATGTTCAGGTAATTGTCGAGTTCCGACTGCTCGGCGAAGGCGGTGCCGTAGATGCGCGTCAGCATCGGATTGTTGCTGTCGCCGCGCCAATAGGCGCCGGCCACCTTCATCAGCTTGAAAGCCGTGCCGATCTGCCCCGTCGAGGCCATATGCGGGCCGCGGCAAAGGTCGAACCAGTCGCCCTGGTAATAGATCTTCAGATCCTGGCCGGCCGGGATCGCATCCACAAGCTCGACCTTGTAGGCTTCGCCCTTATCGGCAAACACCTGCTTGGCCTTTTCGCGCGACCAGACCTGCTTGGTAAAGGGGCTGTTGCGCTGGATGATTTCCTTCATCTTCTTTTCGATGACGGGAAGATCGTCCGGAGTGAACGGCTCGTTCTTGGCAAAATCGTAGTAGAAGCCGTTTTCGATGACCGGACCGATGGTCACCTGCGTACCCGGCCACAGTTCCTGCACGGCTTCGGCCATCACATGGGCCGCGTCGTGGCGAATAAGTTCGAGCGCGCGGGCGTCCGTGCGGGTGATGATCTCGATCGCCCCTGTTTTGATGGGGTCCGAGAGATCCTGCACGGTGCCGTCGATGGCAATGGCCACGGCCTTCTTGGCCAGCGACTTGGAGATCGATTCGGCCACGTCACGCCCGGTAGCGCCGGCTTCGAAACCGCGCACCGAACCATCGGGAAATGTCAGGGAAATAGCGTCAGGCATCATAAGCTTCCTTATCCAGTCCCGCCAACCAATGCGGGTGGTGTGTCACAAACATGAGGGGTCGACAACGACCGATCTCGCGGCGCCTGATAGATGTTTTTGGCCTTTGAGTAAAGGAAAACCGGGCTCCGCGCTGCCTTCGAGGCGCCGACCTGCAAGCCGATTAAAGGCTACGGGCGGACTGCTTGCGGAAATACCGCCACGGCAGCCACCAATGCTGCCGGGACTGCAACTGCTCCGGCACCGGGTCGAAGCCGCTGGTGCCGCCGGGGCCGCAACGACCGACGCGAAACAGCGTCATCCAGCCGCCCGGCCAAAGGCCGTGCCGGGCGATCGCCTCGTAGCCATATTCGGAGCAGGTCGGCAGATGGCGGCAGGCGTTGCCGATGAAGCCTGACAGGGTCAGTTGGTAGAGCCGGATCAGCCCCATGCCCAAAAGCCGGTCCGGCGTCCTGCGGAACGGGCCGGTGTAGTTTCGCGATAGGGTGGCGTTCTGGCTGTGGTCGTGCGCGTCGCACATGGCTCAGGCCTCTGCAGCGACGCCGCGTTTGGCTTCAATCTGGGAGAGCGCGTCCACAACCGCCTCGAAGGTAAGCATCGTCGAGGCATGCCGCGCCTTGTAGTCCTTGACCGGACGCAGGTAACGCATCTCTGCGAACCGCCCTGCGGGACCCTCGCCGTCCTGTTGCAGCATCGCCAGCATCTCCGTCTTCGCCTGGCGCAACTCGCCAACGCTGGCACCGACGACGTGGCGGGCCATGACGGAAGACGACGCCTGCCCCAGCGCGCAGGCCTTGACCTCATGGGCGAAGTCGCTGACCACGTCACCGTCGAGCTTCAGCCAGATCTTGACGCGTGAACCGCAGAGGCGAGAATGGGCCTGCGCGCTGGCGTCAGCGTCCTCAAGCATACCGATGCGGTCAATGTTGCCCGCCAACTCGAGGATCTTGCTATTGTAGATGTCATCCATCGCACATCATGCTCCGATACGACGTCGGTCGTATCCTAACGAAAAACACACCGTATCCATGCGGACACTTTCACAGGGCTGCCGTCATACTATATGTATTTCGTTCGGCGGACACGATTTTACAACGCCCGTGTGCGAGATTGAGCGGAAACCGTATATCACGGCCGTGACAATCGGCCGAGCAGGCGGAATCTTGTCTCCGCAGTCTAGGGCAACGGATTGCACCGACAAGAGAAAAATAACGATCCGCGGCGCGGATCAGGAAACCTTAGGATGGACGCTGTGTTAAAGAATTTGGCGCTGACCGATACCCACTCGGATCGCCCGACGCAAAAGGAAGCGGAGGACGCTGTCAGGGTGCTGCTTCGCTGGGCGGGAGACGATCCGACGCGCGAAGGGCTGATCGACACGCCTGCCCGCGTTGCCAAATCCTATCGCGAGTTGTTCGCCGGCTACGACATGGATCCGGAAGACGTCCTCGGACGCACCTTCGAGGAAGTCGCGGGCTACGACGACATGGTGCTCGTCCGTGATATCCCCTTCTATTCCCATTGCGAGCACCACGTCGTGCCGATCATCGGCAAGGCGCACATCGCCTATCTTCCGAACGGCCGCGTTCTCGGTCTGTCGAAGATCGCCCGCGTCGTCGATATCTTTGGCCGACGCCTGCAGACGCAGGAAGCCATGACCGCCCAGATCGCCACGGCGATCGATGAAACCCTGCGTCCGCGCGGCGTCGCCATCATGATCGAGGCGGAGCACATGTGCATGGCGATGCGCGGCGTGCAGAAGCAGGGATCGACGACGCTGACGACACGATTCACCGGTTCCTACAAGGTCGATCCGGCCGAGCAGGCCCGATTCATGACGCTGGTGCGCGGCCGCTGATTGCGGCCGCAGACGACGATGACGATATTCAAGCAACCATCCACCGATAAGAGCGAACTCGAGGCTGACGGAGAATTCACGCCGCGCTTCGACAGCAACGGGCTGATCACCGCCATCGTCACGGATGCCCATGACGGCGTCCTGCTGATGGTCGCCCACATGAACGCCGAGGCATTATCGCTCACGCTAGAGACCAGGACGGCGCATTATTTCAGTCGCTCCCGCTCTAAAATCTGGAAGAAAGGCGAGACGTCAGGCAATCTGCAGACGGTTGTCGAAATCCGCACCGATTGCGACCAGGACGCGCTGCTGCTGAAGGTGGAAGTCGGCGGTCACGCGGCCACTTGCCATACCGGCCGCCGGTCCTGCTTTTATCGGACCGTGGAGATCGAGAACGGTAAGCCCGTCGTGCGGATCGTCGATGACCACAAGCATTTCGACCCACAGGATGTTTATGGCCATTAAACAAGTTGATGCTGCAATCGATAGGCCGGAGGCGGCCGCTCGACTATAGTCTTCAAAACAAAAGGGATGCGACGCAACAAGGGGCGCGATGCGCCCTGAAGGAAAGATAAGATGCTCAACTGGCGTTTCAATCGTCAGGGTGCCGGGCAAAGTCCGGTGAATGCCAGCGAGCCAACCGGCAACAGCCCTGCCGGGACGGCCGTCGTTCCCGTTCCGCCGATAACGGCAAAGATCGCCCTTGCCCTCGGCGGCGGGGCAGCACGGGGCTGGGCCCATATCGGCGTGCTCCGGGCGCTGGACGAGGCCGGCATCGAGGTCGGCATGATTGCCGGGACATCGATCGGTGCTTTGGTCGGTGGCTGCTATCTGGCCGGCAAGCTGGACGAACTGGAAACCTTTGCGCGCTCGCTGACCATGCGCCGCATAGCCGGGCTGCTGGACCTGACGATCGGCGGCAGCGGGCTATTCGGCGGCATGCGACTGACAAAACGCATGCAGGAACATCTTCAAGGCCTCGCCATCGAGGATCTCGACCGTCCGTTCGTCGCTGTCGCCGCCGAGCTCAACACCGGCCACGAGGTCTGGATCGCCAACGGCTCGCTGATCACGGCACTTCGAGCGTCCTATGCCTTGCCAGGTATCTTCGAGCCTGTGCGCAGCAACAATCGGACGCTGGTCGATGGCGCCTTGGTCAATCCTGTGCCCGTTTCGGTCTGCCGCTCCTACGAGCAGTCGCTGGTGGTTGCCGTGAACCTGCATTACGACCTCTACGGCCGCTCCGCCGTCGTCAAGCACAACGCCATGCTGACGCCCTCGGAAATCCACCGACAGGCGGAAGCGCCCTATTCGAGGCTCGGTATGACCGGCGTCATGGTGCAGGCGTTCAACATCATCCAGGACAGGATTTCGCGCGCGCGACTTGCCGGCGATCCGCCTGACCTCGCTTTGCATCCCCGGCTGAGCGATATCGGTCTCTCGGAGTTCCACCGCGCCGGCGAAGCCATCGATCGCGGCTATGAGGAAACTTCGGCGCGGCTGCCGGAAATTCGCCGAATGCAGCAAGCCTACGCCCGCGAGCGGTGAGGACAGCGCGTGAGTGCGCCATCCTCGCGCAGGCTCAGCCGGCAATATAGGCCTTGATCTGCTCGGCCTCGAGTTCGATTTCGCGGATATGCGCCTTGACCACGTCGCCGATCGAGATGATGCCGCTCAGCTTGCCGTCGTCTTCGACCGGTACGTGGCGGAAGCGCCTTTGCGTCATCATCTCCATGACCTCATCGACCGTGGAGTTCTCGCTGCAGCGAACAATGTTAAAACTCATGATGTCGCCGACCGCCTGATCGAGGCACTGCCTGCCATATTTGGCGACCGCCTTCACCACATCGCGCTCGGTGAATATTCCGGAAACTTCCCCGCCCACTGCGCCGATCACCAGCGCGCCGATGCGGTTCTCCGCCAGAATGGCGGCAGCTTCCATCAGCGTTGTGTCCGCACTGACCGTGACGACGGCGCGACCCTTCGAGTCCAATATGGATTTTACGGAAATTGGCATTCGATCCTCCCTGACGACATTGCAAAAATGCTCCGGCAGTGCGCCGCTCTCCTCCCAGCGCCCGTCGGAAGTCGATTTTGCACGTCGGGGGTTACGATTGCAACCGTCAGTCTTCAGCCGTCTCATCCACCAGAAGCGGACGATCGAACAGCGGGAAAAGAAAGAAGCCAAACAGAAAACCACCGACATGGGCATCCCAGGCAACCTCCTGCGACCCGTCTCCCACGAGCGGTATGCCGAACGCAATGAGGATGTTGGTCAGGAACCAGAAGAGGATGAAGATGAAAACCGTCCGGCTGCGCAGCGCGGCGACAACCGACAGGCGCGGGTTGAGATGAGCCTCCCGCCCCCGGCGTCCAAGCGTCTCCGGCGGGAATGCAAAACGACAGGCCGCCCCCATAAGCGCCGAGACGACGCCGGAGGCGCCGATCATCAGCGACATGGCACCCCAGTTGATCGCGGCGTTCAAAGCAGCGGAGGCTATGGCCGATAGGATCCAGAAGACGATGAACCGACGCAGTCCGATCCGCCGCGCCACGGGCGCGCCGAAGGCCATCAGCCACAGGCCGTTGAATACGATATGCTCGATATTGGCATGCAAGAGCGAGTAGGTTATCGGCGTCCAAAGCCATTCCCAGCCTTGCTGGGACAAAGGCACCACATAACGACCGGGCACGAAACCGAAGGTGAAGAAGAACCAGTCGAGCATGTCGCTAGAGAACAGGATCGACTGAACCAGGTATATGGCGATCAACAGCCCCAGGCTCGCGGTCAGAACCGGCGGCAGGTTGAAGATCGGCGTGCGCGGTCGTGGCCCTTCGATCATGGGCTGCTCGGTTTCAGGCGCCGGCGGCGCAGGATCTTGCATGACGTGCTCTTTGTCTGGATTTCAAAAGGCAGACATACAGGAGCACTTTCCAAAAAAGAAGCCGTCCGCTGATGCCGGACGGCTTTGGAATGCATGCTGCCATCCGATGTGGCGGATGGGGAAACTCATTCCACGAAGAGCAGGCCACGACAACCTAAACCCCTCATTAACCTTACCCACCCGGCTCTGGCATGAAAAACGCATGTTGAGGACCAAAGCGCTCGCTCATCGTCGAATCTGCGCCGAAATGGAACACGGACCGGTCATGCGCCTGAAGGCAAGCTTAGAAGTCTTTAATTATTGGGACAGCGTTCGAGGCGCGGATGACGCACCCCAGCGCGCCGACGTGGACCCTGCTGCCATCCGCCATATCCTGTCGCAGATATTCATCCTGGAAATCGCGCCGGACGACGAGCTACGGTTCCGCCTGGCCGGGACAATGGCCTGCAACCTTTTCGGCAGAGAACTGCGCGGTGACCTCTTCTCGTCCCTATGGGGGCAGGCGCACGCCAACGTGGCCGAGGCAACGGCGCGAGAGGTCATGAGCAAGATCGCTCCCATGCTGATCGACGCCATCGGCCGCACCCGACTTGAGCGCAATGTCGGCTTCGAAATCGCGCTGTTGCCGATGCGCTCCTCTACAGGTTGTTGCGACCGCCTCTTGGGATGCATCGCGCCAGACACCCATGGTGCCTGGATCGGCAGCGACGTCATGGTCGATCTCGCCGCAGAGCGACGCCACAACCTCAGCGATCAGCCATATGCTGAAACGGCCGAGGCCGTCGAGCGGCGATCGTCCGCCTGGACATGGCGGAAGAGCTCGGCCGGTCTGGAAGCCGTAGCGCGTCGGGCGCTGCATCTGATGGTGGGCGGCGAGAGATCCCTACGCTGACGCTTGCTGCCTTGGAAGTTGAACCAGAATCAGCCAGACCAGCAAAGGAACACACGGCCAGGTCCCAAACATCTGTTAAGGACTTCCTGCTACTCTACTGCGAGTAGGCAACTTCAAGAAGTCCTCCATGCATTCGTTCGAGCCAGTTCAGAAGATGCGGATCGCGCCGCGGATGGATCAGCGTACCTTTCAAAGGGTGCCGATCAACATGCAGGGTCGCCTGATGCTGGCCAACTACGATGAATTCGAATGCATGGTGATCGATATGTCGCCTGGCGACATGTACGTCACCTGCCTGGGTCGGCCACGCGCCGATGAGCGCGTCATCGCCTATATCGACCACCTCGGTCGCGTCGAGGGCCACGTCCTTTCGATCGACAGCCGAGGCTTCAACATGTCGATCAATGCCACGGACCGCAAACGCGAGAAGCTTGCCGCGCAGCTGACTTGGTTGGCAAACAAACACGAACTGGGCCTGCCTGAAGATCGTCGCCACGACCGTCTCATGCCGAAGAACGTAGCGGTCGAGCTGACCTTGGACGACGACACCGTGTTTAAATGCCGGATTCTGGATCTCTCGCTTTCGGGCGCGGCCGTCGATGTCGAGATACGGCCTGCCTTGGGCATGGCGGTACGGCTTGGCAACATGCGCGGACGTGTCGTGCGCCACTTCATGGAAGGCGTCGCCATCGAGTTCCTGACCCTGCAGTCGCGCGACACGTTGCGGGAATTTCTCTAGAACTGCCTTTACGAACACTGCCTAAAATTAATTCGGAACTTTTGGCAGCCTATTGCATTGGTGGTGTGGAACAGCCTGGGACCGGCTGCTTCGCGCTTGTTATTCGGTGACCAACAAGCTTCGGTCAGTCTCTGGGCAAAGAAATGCAGTCAAATTCCATGCGTGAAACGCACATCGATCACGCGCCCAAGAAAAGGGTGTTGATCGTCGAAGACGAACTCATCATAGCACTCGATCTCGAAGACATGGTGGCAAGTGTGGGGTTTGAGGTCGCTGGCCTTGCGAGCAGCTTGGAACACGCTCTCAATCTTGCCGCTGCCGCTGACATCGCATTCGTTGACGTAAATCTCTCTGACGGCGCCAGCGGCCCTGCCATAGGCCGAATCCTCGCGGAGGATTTCGGCATAACCGTCGTGTTCATGACTGGAAATGCAGAAGTCGTCGCCGATGGGGTGCAGGGGACGCTGGGCGTCGTGTCAAAGCCCGTCAGCCCGCGCACCGTCGAAGAGACGCTGACCTATGCTGCGGCGCGCCGCGACAATGCGGTTGCCGCCGTGCCAGGCATGCTGAAAGTCTTCACCGCTTAAACCATGCTGTTTAAAGCTGAAAAGCCCCTGCCCCCGGTAGTCCGCCGAGCGAGGGCAAGCTGTCCTGTTGAAATTTCACCATCAGCGCAAAGAAAAATGCAGGCGTCGCTTCCAAGCTTCGCCTGCACTTTTCTGTCTGCCCGTTAGAACGACTGGTAGGCCGTGACGACGGCTTCCATTTGCGTCGGGGTGAGTGCCTCGACCTGCGCAGCTGTGATTGCCTGCAGCTGGGCGCTCGACAGGCTGCCGATATCGACCGTCGACAGGCCTGCAATGGCCGACGTGCTGATCGATGCGATGTCGGCCGCCGAGAAGGCAGCAATGCCGTCCGTGCTCAAGGCCGCGATCTGCAGCGAGTTCATTCCCGCGACCTGGGCCGGCGTGAAAGCCTCGATCTGGGCCGTTGACATGGCGGCGATCTGCGCCGTGGTAAGGCCGATCATCGATCTGACGCTGAGGGCTGCGACCTGATCGGTGGACAGCGCCGTGATGCTGCCGGTTCCGAGTGCCGCAACCTGCAGGGCGCTGAGGGCACCCAACTGATCCGTGCTGAGGCTCGCCGCCTGCTGCGAGCTCAAGGCGCGCGTCTGGGCAAAGGTCAGGGCGGAGATCTGGCTCGTTTTCAGCGCCGCAAGCTGATCCGAGCTAAGCGCGGCGATATTGCCGCTCGAAAGGCCCGGAAGCGCTGCCGCACTGAGGGCGGCGATATCGTCGGTCGACAGGGTTGCAATATCGGCGCTGTCGAAGGCGCCGATCTGCGCGGCGGTGAGCACCGCGACCTGGGCCGAGGTCAGCGCCTGGACCTGATCGGTCGACATGGCCGCGATCTGCGTCGATGTCAGGCCCGCAAGCCCCTTGGCGCTGAGGCCCGCCACCTGGTCCGTGCTGAAGGCACCGACGCTGTCGCTGGACAGTGCCGAGATTTGCGTCGAACTCAGGGCGCCGATCTGCGACGAGGTCAAGGCTGCCACCTGGCTCGATGTCAGCGATGCCACCTGCCCTGTCCGCAAGGCCGCGACCTGCGCTGCACTGAGGGAACCGACCTGATCGAGGCTGAGGGCCGCGACGCTGTCGCTAGAGAGGCCCGACAGTCCAGAAGTGCTGAGTGCCGCAATGTCGTCCGGGGAGAAGGCAGAGAGTTCTGCCGTGCTCAGCGCCGAGGTCTGGTTCGATCCGAGGGCGGCGATCTGCGCGGACGTCAGTGAGTTGATCTGGTCCGTCGTCAGGGCGCCGACCTGGGCCGATGTCAGGCCGGAAATCGCCTTGGTGCCGAGTGCGGCAATCTGGTCACCGGAGAGCGACGCAACGCTTGCCGTCGCGAGCCCGGAGATGCCGGCGGCGCTGAGGGCGGCCACCTGCGCTGTTGTCAGCGATGCGATCTGAGCCGCTGTCAACGCGGCGATCTGGTCCGAAGTCAGCGACGCCATCTGGCCTGATGTCAGCGCTGCCGCCTGATCCGGCGTCAGGCTGGCGATATTCGCGCTCGACAGGCCCGACATGCCGGCGGAGCTGATGGCCGCCAGATCGGCTGCCGAGAAGGCAGCAAGATCAGCGGTGCTGAGCGCGGAGATCTGCGCCGAATTCAACGCGCCGATCTGGGCGGCGGACAGGCTGCTGACCTGGTCGGTGGTCAGGGCCGCGATCTGTGCGGAGGTCAGGCCCTTCACCGCAGCGACGGTAAGAGCGGCGACCTGGTCGTCCGTGAGGGCAGCGATGTCGGCCGTGGAAATTCCCGATATCGTAGCTGAGCTCAGAGCGCCGACCTGCTGCGTGGTGAGGCTGGCAATCTGCGCTGTTGTCATGGCCGCGATCTGCGCGGTCTTCAAGGCAGCGATCTGGCTGGTCTTCAGCGCTGCCGCCTGCTCCGGACTGAGGGCAGCGATCGCGCTCGTGGACAGGCCCGCCAGGGCCGCCGCGCCAATCGCAGCGATGTCGTCGGTCGAGAACACCGAGAGGTCGGCTGTGCTCAAGGCGGCGATCTGGGCGGAGCCGAGGCCGGCGACCTGAGCCGAGGTCAGGGCCTGGACCTGATCGGTCGAAAGACCGGCGATCTGCGTGGAGGTCAGCCCGGCGACGGCCTTGGCGCTGAGGGCTGCCACCTGGTCGTCGGAAAGGGCGTTGACGTTGGTGAGTGCCGCGACCTGCGCCGCCGAGAGCACGCCGAGCTGCGCCGTCGTCAGCGTCGACACCTGGCCAGAAGCGAGCGCCGCGACCTGAACAGTCTTCATGGCGGCAATCTGGCTTGTCTTCAGGGCGGCGATCTGGTCAGGGCTGAGCGAGGCGATGGCGGCGCTGGAGAGACCGGACAGGGCGGCGGCGCTGACGGCGGCGATCTCGTCACTGGAGAAGGCCGCAAGATCGGCGGTGGTCATGGCCGCCAGTTGCGTCGAGCCGAGGCTGGCGACCTGCGCCAACGTCAGGGCGTCGACCTGATCGACCGAGAGTGCAGCGATCTGCGTCGAAGTGAGGCCTGCGACGCCCTTTGCACTGAGCGCCGATATCTGGTCGTTGGTGAGAGCGGAAACGCTGGCGCTGGTCAAGGCGGCGACCTGTGTGGCCGAGAGCACACCGACCTGCGCCGTCGTCAGCTCGGACAGCTGGCTGGAGGTGAGCGAAGCGATCTGGCCGGTCTTCAGCGCGGCGATCTGGCTTGTCTTCAGCGCGGCTGCCTGTTCAGGCGAAAGGGCCGAGATGCCAGCGCTCGACAGGCCCGACAGGGCCGAGATAGCGATGGCTGCGATCTCGTCTGTCGACATGACCGAGAGGTCGCCAGTGGTCAGGGCGCCGATCTGGCTTGCATTGAGGTTTGCCACCTGCGCCGAGGTCAGGCCTTCGATCTGCAAGGTCGACAGGGCGGCGATCTGCGAAGAGGTGAGACCGGCGACCGCCTTGTTGTTCAGCGCGGAGATCTGGTCTTCGGAGAGCGCCGCCAGGCTGTCACTGGACAGCGCCTTGAGCTGCAGCGAGCCAAGGGCGCCCACCTGCGTCGTCGTCAGTGCCGCGACCTGGCCGGAGGTCAGGGCGGCGATCTGGCCGGACTTCAAAGCGGCGATCTGAGTGGATTTCAGCGCTGCCGCCTGGTCGGCGCTGAGCGCCGCGATGTTGTCGGTCGACATTCCGGTGAGCGCGGTGGCATTGATGGCTGCGATCTCGTCGGGCGAGAAGGTGGCGATGTCGGCCGTGCTGAGGGCGGCGATCTGCGAGGACACGAGGCCGGCGATCTGAACCGAGCTCAAAGCCTCGGCCTGGTCTGTCGAGAGCGCAGCAATCTGCGCCGAGGTCATGCCGACGATCGCACGGGCGCTGATGGCGCCGATCTGGGAGGCGGAAAGTGCTCCGATGCTGCCGCTCGCCAGCGCCTTGAGCTGGGCCGACGTCAGCACATTCACCTGCGCCGTGGTCAGTGCCGGCGTCTGGCTGCTGTCGAGGGCTGCAATCTGGTTGGTCTTGAGCGCAACGATCTGGCTGGTCTTCAGGGCGGCAAGCTGATCGGAGCTGAGAGCCGCGACATTGGCGGTGGAAAGGCCGGCGAGCGCGGTGGGCGTGATGGCCGCGACATCGGCGGTCGAGAAGGTCGCGAGATCGGCCGAACTCAGGGCACCGATCTGCATCGCGCTCATGACGCCGACGAGGGCCGGCGTCAAAGCCTGTGCTTGGCTGGTCGATAGGCTGCCGATCTGCGTCGTGGTCAGGCCGGAAACGGCCCTTGTGCTGATGGCAGCGATCTGGTCGGTGGAGAGTGCGGCGATACTGTCGGTCGTCATCATCCGCAGCTGCGAGGCGCTCAGCGCGCCGATCTGCGCCGTCGACAGCGAAGGCACCTGCCCTGCCGTCAAGGCGGCGATCTGGCTGGTCTTCAGGGCGGCAATCTGCGTTGTCTTCAACGCGGCCATCTGGTCGCTGCCGAGCCCGGCAAGGCTGGCGGCCGGAATGCCGGCGAGCGCCACGGTGCTGATGGCGGCGATGTCGGCCGTCGAGAAGGTGGCAAGCCCCGCCGCTCCGACGGCCGCGACCTGCGCGGAGGTCATCGTTGCCACCTGCGGCGATGTCAGGGCCTCCACCTGCGCCGTCGAGAGCGCGCCGATCTGGACTGTCGTCAGTCCGGCGATCGCCTTGGTGCTCAATGCGGCAATCTGGCCGGTGGACAGGACGCTGACGTCACTGGTCGGAAGCGCCTTCAGCTGCGTCGCGCTGAGGGCGGACATCTGGGTGCTCGACAGCGCCGGGATCTGGTCCGTCGTCAGGGCGGCAACCTGGCTGGTCTTCAACACGGCGATCTGGCTGGTCTTCAGCGCGGCCGTCTGGTCGGTGCTGAGGACCGCGATGTTGGCGGCTGACAGGCCGGTGATGGCGGTGGCGCTGATGGCGGCGATGTCGGCCGTCGAAAATTTGGAGATATCGTCGGTGGACAGGGCGGCAATTTGTGTGGCGCTCAGGGCCGCCACCTGGGCAGGCGTCAGCGCTTCGATCTGGCTGGCATCGAGAGCGCCGATCTGGGCCGTCTTCAGCGCCGCGACCTGGCCGGCCGCAAGGCCGCCGATCTTGTCGGTAGACAGGATGGCGAGCTGGTCCATGCTGAGGCTGGTGATCGAGGTTGCCGAGATGGCGTTCAGCTGGGCCGTTGAGAAGGCCGCGAGATCCTCGGTCTCAAGAGCTGCGACCTGCGCGCCCGACAGGGCCCTGATCTGCGTCGTCGACAAGGCCGAAATATCGTCCGTCGTCCAGGCCGCAATCGTTGTGGTTGCAAGCGAGCGGATCTGCGTGACGCTCAGCGAGGAAATGGGCGAAATCATAGGAAACCCCTTGTTCATGACAGCAAGACAACCACTTCCCGCGCCCCTCGCGGAAAATGTCGCCCACACCCCGGATCAGCACGGATCCACGGCTATTCGCACGGCTCGGCCGCCAGTCGTGACGCCTCCACCAGACTCGGTGGGGTCCCCAACTGGGGCAATCTATGGGGGCGAGAGCTTGCCTGAGGCTGTCGTTTGGGTGGGGTGTGATTGCCGAGGAGGCGAGGTCTTGCGGCAATTATTTCCGCGTTCGGACCTCAAGTTTGTGTTGAGATGGCCATAAAGCGCTCGGCGGCTTTGCGTCCTATTGTCGGCCACAAAGATCGTCGCCGTACCTGCCCGGAATCAGACATCGTCACGGAGGCGGCGTCATGTCGCCAGCGCGACAAATGCGGTTACCCGAGACTGCCGGCAAACCGCTCTGGCCAGTGATTGCGCTCTGCCAGAGCCGTCACAAAATCGATGAAGACACGGGTCTTTGCAGGGAGCTGTGATCGGCTTGCGAAGTACACCGAAATCGCGCCTGCATCGGAATACCACTGCGGCAACAGGCGGACCAGACGCCCGGCCGCCAGATGGGGTTGGGCGTCTGCCTTCGGAACCAGCGCGACGCCGACACCTAGAACGGCAGCACTGAGCATGGCAGCCGGATCGTTGACAACCAAGGTGCCGGACAAGTCCGCGACCATGGAACGACCAGCCGCATCGCGCATCGTCCATTGTCGAATGCGACCGCTCTGCCTTAAGCGCATGACAATGCTGTCCATCGCCTTCAGCCCGGTCGGGTCGAACGGCGGCAGGCGGTTCTCCATATAGCTCGGCGCCGCCACCGCAATGATGTGCGCCGGAGCCAGCGTTCGGGCGATGATGCCGGGGTTGAGATCGAAGCCTCCACCGATCGCAGCATCGTAACCATCGGCAACAAGGTCGACGGGTCTGGCATCGAAATGGCATTCCGGCTTCACGCCCGGATAGAGCGCCAGAAACTCTGGCAGATGGGGAAGGATGTGCAGCACGCCGATGGTGGGTGGGACGCTGACCTTGAGCACACCCTTCGGCTCGCCTTGAACGGCCACCCCGCCGATTGCGGTCTGGAGTGTTTCCAAACTATCGGCAACAGCCAATCGGAAGCTTTCGCCCGCCTCGGTGAGAACGAGCTTCCGCGTCGAGCGATGGAACAACCGGATCCCGAGGTTGCGCTCCAGCATGGCGACGTTGCGGCTGACCGCCGCCGGTGTCAGCGACATGCGTCTGGCCGCTTCGGAGAAGCTCCCGTGCTCGGCGCTCTGAACGAAGGACTCAAGGTTCGCCAGTGTCTCCATCGCAGCATCCTTCAAGTGATCGTTGAAGATATAACAAGCCAAGCCCCGCTAATCAAAGGGAAATGGATCGTCCATATCTGCTTCATCAAACATCGCAAGGAGCAAACAGATGACAACGACTTTTCAGCCTCTCCTGGGCAAGGTGGCTCTCGTGACCGGCGGATCGCGGGGCATCGGCGCAGCCATCGTCAAGCGCCTGGCACATGACGGAGCCGATGTGGTGTTCAGCTATTCCACCTCTGGCGACAAGGCAGAGGAGATCGTGCGCGAGATCGAAGCCTTTGGGCGTCGGTCTAAGGCTATCAAAGCGGATCAGGCCAATGCGTCCGAGGTCGCAGACCTTGTGCGACGGGCGCATGACGCGTTCGGCCGGCTGGATATCCTGGTCAATTCGGCAGGCGTGTTCATCACCGGCGGGGTCGGCGACGTGAATGCAGATATCGCGGCGTTCGATCGACAGATCGACGTCAACGTCAAAGGTGTCGCGTCCGCAGTCCGTGCCGCAGTTCCTCTGATGGCGGACGGCGGACGGATCATCTCGATCGGGACGACGGGCGCGGTTCACATTCCCTTTCCAGGTGCGGCTGACTACATCGCGACGAAAGCTGCAGTGGGCGCTTATACGCGCGGCTGGTCCCGTGACCTCGGCCCGCGCAACATCACCGTCAACCTGATCCAGCCCGGCGCGATCGATACCGACATGAACCCGGCAAACGGCCCCTTTGCAGAGACCTTGAAGGGTCTCGCCGCGCTTGGGCGCTACGGCAAGCCCGAAGACATTGCGGCGGCGGTCGCCTTCCTCGCCGGCCCGGACGCCAGCTACATCACCGGAGCAACACTCAACGTCGATGGCGGACAGACAGCCTAATCGACCATTCTCAACAGGGAGACAAATCCATGACATCCATCGGAATTATCGGCGCTGGAAACATTGGCCGCGCCATTGCGACAATTCTCGCACGGAAGGGCATCGCAGCCATGCTTTCCAACAGCCGCGGCCCTGAAACGCTTGCCGAACTTGTCGCCTCGCTCGGCCCATCGATTACCGCCGGCTCGCGCGAGGAAGCCGCATCGAAAGACATCGTCTTCATTGCCGTCAATTGGTCGAAGCTTCCCGCGGCGATGGCCGGCCTGCCCGACTGGAACGGTCGGATCGTCGTCGACACCAACAACCCGATCGAAGCGCCACTGTTCCAGCCCGCAGACCTCGGCGGCCGGACGTCGTCGGATGTCTTCGTCGAAATGGTTCCCGGTGCACGGGTCGTCAAGGCTTTTAACCATCTCCTGGCCGCCGTACTCGCCGGTGACCCGACCAGCGAAGGCGGCAAGCGCGTGCTGTTCTATTCCGGCGACGACGCCGCCGCCAAGGCGAAGATCGGCGCGCTGATTGACCGTCTCGACTTCTTCGGCATTGATCTCGGTTCCCTCGCCGTTGGCAGCCGCCTCGTCCAGTTTCCCGGCGGCCCGCTTCCGGCGCACAACCTCGTCAAATTCGGCTAAGGTTCGATATCTTCCGCGACGTCTATATTCACCAACTCAGGAGGCCGCTATGTCAGCCACATCAATCGAAATAGCACAGACGTTTTTCGACCACTGGAGCGCCAATCGGATAGACGAGGCCATCGCCATGCTGGCCGAAGACGTCCTCTACGACAACGTGCCCTTTCCCGATATCTCCGGCCGCGAGAACGTCCGAAAATTCCACCGCGATTTCGGCATCGGCAACACGTTTACTGTCGACTGGAAGGTGGTGCACATCGCGGCGGCGGGAAACGTCGTGCTGAACGAGCGGATCGACATCTTCCTCCACGAAAACGGCGGACGGATCACGCTGCCCGTCATGGGGACCGTGACCGTCGAGAACGGCATGATCACGGTCTGGCGTGATTATTTCGATCCGGCAGACTTCGACCGGCAGTTGAACGCGATCGCGAAGTAGTTGAATCACGGCACCTGACAAAGAGGTCGCCTTTGGGTCAAACTCGGACAGCGGCGCCAACAGATACTCGGATGTCCGCTATCGCCTTTCGGCACGACAACATCGGGCAGTCCGCTCCCGGCCCCGTAGCAGCGATTGCTGCGGGGCGCACGGCCATGACGAATGCCCTGTCTTTTGCCGAAGGCTGGCCACCGCGCTCGATCGGCATGGGCACCACCTTTGGGCCGAAGTTCTGGGCATCAGGTCGCCAATGATGCCAAAACAACATCAGGCGCGACTGCGAAATCAAGGAGTTTTTAAAGAGAACTGGCTGGGGAACCTGGATTCGAACCAAGATTAACGGAGTCAGAGTCCGTCGTTCTACCGTTGAACTATTCCCCAATAGAGATCCCTGTGGCATGCCTCAGGTCTTCGCCGGTGGTTGGTCATATAAAGGATTCTCTTGGCGATGCAACCCCTGTCAGCCGCTGTTTTGCGCGGTCCTGCATTTTTCTGCTAATGGGCGGCGAATGCCTTGTTCGGGCTTGGGAAAAGCAGGTTGGCGGACGGGGCTGCGAGCCCTTTCAATGTGGCATTTGCATTGATCGATGCGCCGGGCCGCGATACGTCTTGGCCTCGAGCTTTTGTCGAAACCGGATCGCACTGTAATCGCATGGCCGCAAAAACCACGTTGAATGCCAAGAACCTGGAAGCGCTGGGTGCCGAGCGGCTGGCGGCGCTTTTGATCGAGATCAGCACCGGCAATGCGGCGAGCAAGCGGCGGCTGCGGCTGGAGCTGGCCGGGGCGCAAGGGACCGGCGAGGCGGCGCGCGAGGTGCGCAAACGGCTGTCGTCGATCGACCGGGCCCGCACCTTCATCGACTGGCGCAAGATCAAGGCGCTGAAGGCGGATCTCGAGACCCAGCGCAGGGTGATCACCGGCACCATCGCTCCCAGTGACGCCGACGAGGCGATGGAGCTTCTGTGGCGGTATCTGGAGCTGGCCGGCTCTATCTTCGCGCGCTGCGACGATAGCAACGGACTTGTCATCGGCAGCTTCCACGAGGCCTGCCTCGATCTCGGCGCGATCGCCCCCAAGGCATCGAGCGCCAAGCGGCTGCCGGAGCAGGTTTTTGCAGCGATCCAGCGCAATGACTACGGCGAATACGATCCGCTGATCCCGGCCATGGCGCCGGCGCTCGGGAAGGATGGTCTGGCGCGCCTGAAGAGGCTTCTGGCCGATTGGGCGAATGAGCCGCTCGAGCAGCCGGCGGAGCGCGTCGTCATGGGCTGGGGTATGAGCGGGCCTGTCTATGAGGACGAGATCCACCGTCGCCATCGCGATACATCCGTCAGCGTCGCACTCAAACAGATTGCCGACGCTGAGGGTGATGTCGATGCCTACATCCGCCAGCAGAGCAAAGCCGCGCAGACGATGACGACGGTTGCCGCCGAGATCGCCCAGCGGCTGCTTGCCGCTGGACGCGCCGAAGAGGCGCTTGCGGCGCTCGACAAGGCGCAGGCGACGGAGCGGCCGGCCCTCGATTTCCCCTGGCAGCAGGCGCGCGTCGAGGCGCTGGAGACGCTCGGTCGACATGAGGAGGCGCAGGCCTATCGTTGGCAGTGCTTTGAGCGAGACCTCAGCGCCGAACACCTGAAGGCCTATATCAAGCGCCTGCCTGATTTCGACGATATCGAAGCCGAGGAAAAGGCCTTCGCCCATGCGCATGGATTTCCGGATGTTCATCTGGCGCTGATCTTCATGGCCCAGTGGCCGGCGCCCGCCGAAGCCGCCAAGCTGGTGCTGGCGCGGGCCGATGAAATCGATGGGGATCTCTACGAGATCCTGACGGGCGCTGCAGACTGGCTTTCGGAAAAACACCCGCTGGCAGCAACGCTGCTGCTGCGCGAAATGATCGATTTCGCGCTGGAGACGGGGCGGTCCAGCCGCTACAAGCACGTCGGCCGGCATCTGGCCACCTGCGCGGCGCTTGCCGCCCATATCGCCGATTTCGGCGCCTTTGCGGACCACGTCACCTATGCTGAGGGGCTGAAACGGAACCATGGCAAGAAGCACAGTTTCTGGAGCGCCGTCCTCTGACGCCAGGGTTGCCCGACCCGGCGCCCTCGCCTGCTTCCTGAAACGAAAGAAGGCGGGGTCTGCCCCCGCCTCCCTATCAATCCTTGTTGGGGATCTCTGTTTAGTGGCTGTCCTTGCCGACAGCATTGCCGCGACATCCCTTGAGGAAGTCGAGGTCGGCGCCGGTGTCGGCACCCTCGACATGCTGCTGGTGCAGGAAGGCATAGCCCGAGGTCGGCAGGTCGTGCTGCGGCTGCCAGGCGGCCAGGCGCTGCGCCAATTCCTCGTCCGAGATGTCGAGATGCAGGCGGCGGTTGGGCACGTCGAGCTCGATCATGTCGCCGTTCCGGACGACGGCCAGCGGTCCGCCGACGGCGGCCTCAGGCGAGGTGTGCAGCACGACGGTGCCATAGGCGGTGCCGGACATGCGGGCGTCGGAAATGCGCACCATGTCGGTGATGCCCTTCTTGAGCACCTTCGGCGGCAGACCCATGTTGCCGACTTCGGCCATGCCCGGATAACCCTTCGGGCCGCAGTTCTTCATGACCATGATGCAGGTCTCGTCGATGTCGAGCGCCTCGTCGTTGATCTTCGCCTTGTAGTCGTCGATGTCCTCGAACACGACGGCACGGCCGCGGTGGGACAACAGATGCGGCGATGCGGCCGATGGCTTCAGCACGGCGCCCTTGGGGGCCAGATTGCCGCGCACGACGACGATGCCGCCGGACTGCGTCAGTGCCTTCTCCGTCGGCAGGATGACGTCCTCGTTCCAGTTGACGACGTCTTTGACCTCGTCCCAGATTGTCTCGCCCGAGACCGTCAGCGCGTCCTTGTGAAGCAACCCTGCTTCTCCGAGACGCTTGATGACGACAGGCAGGCCGCCTGCGTAGAAGAACTCTTCCATCAGGTATTTGCCCGATGGCATCAGGTTGACGATGGTCGGCACGTCGCGGCCGCAGCGATCCCAGTCGTCAAGCGACAGGTCGATGCCGACGCGGCCGGCCATGGCGAGCAGATGGATGACGGCATTGGTCGAACCACCGATCGCCGCATTGGTGCGGATGGCGTTTTCGAAGGCGTCCTTGGTCATGATGTCCGATGGCTTCAGGTCGTCCTTGACCATCTGCACGATGCGCCGGCCCGTGAGCTGCGCCATGACCTTGCGGCGGGAATCGACACCCGGGATGGCGGCGTTGCCTGATAGCGCCATGCCGAGGGCTTCGGCCATCGACGCCATCGTCGAGGCCGTGCCCATGGTGTTGCAGGTGCCCGACGAGCGGCTCATCGAGGCTTCGGCCTCAAGGAATTCTTCCTGCGTCATTTCACCGGCCTTCACCATCTCGGAGAACTTCCAGAGATGGGTGCCGGAGCCGACGCGGTCGCCACGGAAATAGCCGTTCAGCATCGGCCCGCCGGTAACGACGATCGACGGCAGGTCGACGGAGGCGGCCGCCATGATCAGCGACGGCGTGGTCTTGTCGCAGCCGACGAGCAGCACGCAGCCGTCCATGGGCTGGCCGCGAATGGTTTCCTCGATCGCCAGTGCCGCAAGGTTGCGATACATCATAGCGGTCGGACGGAAGGTGTTTTCCGACGCCGAGAACACAGGCACTTCCATCGGGAAACCGCCGGCTTCCCAGACGCCAGCCTTCACCTTTTCGGCGAGCTCGCGCAGATGGCCGTTGCACGGCGTCATGTCAGACCAGGTGTTGAGGATGCCGATGACCGGACGTCCGTCGAACAGGTCGTGCGGATAGCCCTGGTTCTTCATCCAGCCACGGTGATAGATCACGTCGCGGCTGGTACCACCGTACCACTCCTGCGATCTCAGCCGGCGTGGCCATTCTGCTTTCTTGTGCATGTCAATCGTCCTTGGCGTGCTCCGGATCGCCCCTTTGGCGCCGGAGCCTAAAGTCTCTAGAGCTGGCGAATCGTGACGTCGGTCTCGGCGGCCACAGCCAGCGGATTGCGCAGCGGCAGGCCGAAATCGGCAACCTCGATCTCGAATACGTCGCCGGGCTGCGTCTTGATGCCGTCTGCGAAGGACAGCGTCGCGGTGCCGAACATATGGACGTGCACGTCGCCGGGGGCGCGGAACAAGCCATACTTGAAATGGTGGTATTCGAGGTTGGCAAAGGTGTGCGACATGTTCGCTTCGCCCGACAGGAAGGGCTTTTCGAAGATGATCTTGCCGTCGCGGGAAATCTTCGAAGTGCCCCGGATGTCGTCGGGAGCAGCGCCGATGCGGATTTCCGGGCCGAAGCTGGCCGGACGCAGCTTGGAATGGGCGAGATACAGATAGTTCATCCGCTCGGTAACGTGGTCCGAGAATTCGTTGGAGAGCGCGAAGCCGACGCGGAACGGCGTGCCGTCCTTGCCGATCACGTAGATGCCTGCCATTTCAGGCTCTTCGCCGCCGTCGAGCGCGAAGGACGGCGAGACCAGTGGAGCGCCGGGGGCCGCGGCTTCGTGGCCATTGCCCTTGTAGAACCACTCGGGCTGCACGCCCTTTTCGCCGGCTTTCGGCTTGCCGTTCTCGAGGCCCATCTTGAACATCTTCATCGAGTCGGTGAGGGTTTCCTCGGCCGCCTCTGAGGTCTTCTTGTGCATGGAGTCGCGCGTCGCGGCAGAACCGAGATGGGTAAGACCCGTGCCTGTCAGATGCAGGTGGGCTGCGTCAGGATGGGTGATCGGCGGCAGGAACTTGCCTTCGGCATAGGCCTTGTCGAGGTCGACGGTGTCGCCCAACCCATGGGCTGCGATGACGTCGGCCAGGCTCTTGCCGCTATCGGCGGCTTCCATGGCGAGCGCATAGACGCTTTCGGCGCCATTGACGACCTTGGCGGTTTCGCCCGGTTCGTTGCGGACGGCAACTGTTATCGCGCCGTCAGCACCTTTGATCTGGGAAATGAGCACGGACCTTGTCCTTCTATCTAATAAGCGGAAGCGGGTGTCCCGCATCACCGGCCCTTAGCGAAGAGCCCGCGAAATCACTCGCCTGACTGCAGTGGAACCGATCGCCAGAGGCGATCAGCCCTTGTTCTTGTTGTAGACGTCGAAGAAGACGGCGGCGAGAAGCACCAGTCCCTTGACCATCTGCTGGAAGTCGATGCCGAGGCCGACGATCGACATGCCGTTGTTCATGACGCCCATGATGAAGGCACCGATGACCGCACCGGTGATCTTGCCGACGCCGCCCGAAGCAGACGCACCGCCGATGAAGCAGGCCGCGATGACGTCGAGCTCGTTGCCGACACCGGCCTTCGGGGTCGCCGAGTTCAGGCGGGTGGCGACGATCATGCCGGCGAGGCCAGCGAGCGCACCCATGTTGACAAAGGTGAAGAAGCTCAGGCGCTCGGTGTTAATACCCGAAAGCTTCGTCGCCTTCTCGTTACCGCCCATGGCATAGACGCGGCGACCGATGGTCGTCTGGCGGGTGATGAAGGCGTAGGCCGCAATCAGGATGACCATGATAATGAGCACGTTCGGCAGGCCCTTGTCCGAAGACAGCTGGTAGCCGAGGAAGAGCAGCGCGCCGCAGATGATCAGGTTCTGGATGAGGAAGAAGCTCATCGGCTCGACATCGATGCCGTGGCTCTCGTTCGACTTACGACGGCGCAAGGCCATGATGAACAGCACCAGGGGCATGACGATCGACAGGATGATCGATGTCGAGTGGATCGTGCCCATGTCGAAGAAGTCGGGGATGAAGCCCGTGCTGATCAGCTGGAAGTCCTTGGGGAAAGGACCGATGTTCTTGCCGCCGAGGACAAACAGCGTCAGACCGCGGAACACGAGCATGCCGGCCAGCGTCACGATGAAGGACGGAATCTTGTGGTAGGCGATGAAATAGCCCTGCGCCGCACCGATGATGCCGCCGACGACCAGACACAGCAGCGCTGCCAGGATGAAGTTCATCTGGTATTGCACCGTCAGGATACCGGCGATGGCACCGACGAATCCGACGACCGAGCCGACCGACAGGTCGATATGGCCGGCAACGATGACCAGTAGCATGCCCAGCGCCATGATGACGATGAAGGAATTCTGCAGGACGAGGTTGGTGAGGTTGACCGGCTTGAACAGGATGCCGCCGGTGTAGAACTGGAAAAACACCATGATCGCAACGAGAACGATCAGCATGCCGTATTCGCGAATATTCCCACGCACGTAATCGAACGCGGAAACCACGTGGCTTTCCTCAGCGGCGGGGGGGGTAACAGGAGTCATTATTTCTTCTCCCCAGAGCGCATGATAGCGCGCATGATGGTTTCTTGGCTGGCTTCTTCCTTGGACAGTTCCGCAACGATACGCCCTTCGTTCATGACGTAGATTCGGTCGCATGTCCCAAGCAGTTCGGGCATTTCCGATGAGATCATCAGAACGCCTTTCCCGTCTGCAGCCAGCTGGTTGATGATGCTGTAGATTTCGTATTTCGCACCGACGTCGATACCGCGCGTCGGCTCGTCGAGGATCAGGACTTCCGGGTCGGAGAACAGCCACTTCGACAGAACGACCTTCTGCTGGTTGCCGCCCGAAAGATTGACCGCCTCCTGGAAGATGCCGGAGCTGCGAATGCGCAGCTTCGAGCGGAAATCGGTCGCGACGTCCGATTCCTTGTGGTTGTCTATAACAGTCGCATTCGAGATGCCGGCGAGATTGGCAAGCGACGTGTTGTGCATGATGCTGTCGTTCAGCACGAGGCCGAGATGCTTGCGGTCTTCCGTCACGTAGGCGAGGCCGACGTCGATCGCCTTGCGCACGGTGCTGACATCGACGAGCTTGCCGTCCATGAACACCTCGCCTGATATCCGGTGGCCATAGGATTTACCGAACACGCTCATGGCGAATTCGGTGCGCCCTGCCCCCATCAGCCCGGCGATGCCGACGACTTCGCCCCTGCGGACGTTGACGTTGATGTCATGCAGGACCTGGCGGTCGCGGTGGTGCTGGTGGAAGGCGTTCCAGTTCTTCACCTCGAGCACGGTCTCGCCGATCGCAACCGAGCGCGGCGGATAGCGGTCAGCGAGTTCGCGACCAACCATGTTCTTGATGATGATGTCTTCGCTGATCTCTTCCTCGTGACAGTTCAGCGTCTTGACCGTCATGCCGTCGCGCAGGACCGTGATCTGGTCGGCGACCTTACGCACTTCGTTGAGCTTGTGCGTGATGATGATCGAGGTGATGCCCTGGTTGCGGAACTCGATCAGCAGATTGAGCAGCGCATCCGAATCTTTTTCGTTGAGCGAAGCCGTCGGTTCGTCGAGGATCAAGAGCTTGACGCTTTTCGACAGCGCCTTGGCGATTTCCACAAGCTGCTGCTTGCCGACACCGATGTTGGTGACCAGCGTTTCCGGCGATTCCTTCAATCCGACCTTGGCGAGCAAGCCGCGTGTCTTGGAGAAGGCTTCCTGCCAGCGAATGACGCCGTTGGTTGCGACCTCGTTTCCGAGGAAAATGTTTTCGGCAATCGACAGCAGCGGCACAAGGGCCAGCTCCTGGTGAATGATGATGATGCCGATCGCTTCACTGTCCTTGATGACCTTGAAGTTGCGGACCTCACCCTCGTACACGATGTCGCCGTCATAGCTTCCGGCAGGATAGACGCCGGAGAGCACTTTCATCAGGGTCGACTTGCCGGCCCCGTTTTCGCCCACCAATGCATGGATTTCACCCTGTCGAACCTTCAGGTTCACATTCTCAAGCGCTTTAACGCCCGGGAACGTCTTGGTGATGTCCCGCATTTCAAGGATAATATTGTCCATAATCAAAATCCAACGTCGCCAGCCCGAACGTGGCACGACGATCATAAATGCGAAGTCCGGAACCCGCAATTTGCGGGTTCCGGTGGTTTATTCAGTGGTTCTTACTTCAGCTGTTCAGCCTTGTAGTAACCGCCTTCGACCAGAACCTTCTCGTAGTTGTCCTTGGTGATGACGACTGGCTTCAGCAGGTAGGACGGAACGACCTTGACGCCGTTGTCGTAGGTCTTGGTGTCGTTGACTTCAGGCGTGCCGCCGGTAGCAACGGCGGTGACCATGGCAACGGTGACCTTGGCGAGATCGCGGGTGTCCTTGAAGATCGAAGAATACTGTTCGCCAGCAATGATCGACTTGATCGAAGGAATTTCCGAGTCCTGGCCGGTAACGATCGGCAGCTTGAGCTTCTCGGTACCGTAGCCGACGCCCTTCAGCGACGAGATGATGCCGATGGACAGACCGTCGTAAGGCGACAGAACGGCGTCGACCTTTGCGTCGGTGTAGTAGGCCGAAAGGAGGTTATCCATGCGAGCCTGGGCCGTTGCCGGATCCCAACGCAGCGTGCCGACCTTGTCCATGCCGGTCTGGCCGGACTTGATCACCAGCTTGCCGCTGTCGATGTAAGGCTGCAGGACAGACATTGCGCCGTCGTAGAAGAAGAAGGCGTTGTTGTCGTCAGGCGAACCGCCGAAGAGCTCGATGTTGAACGGGCCCTTGCCGTCCTTGAGGCCGAGGCCGTCAACGATGGTGCCAGCCTGGAGAACGCCGACCTGGAAATTGTCGAAGGTTGCGTAGTAGTCGACGTTGGCCGAATCGCGGATCAGGCGGTCATAAGCGATGACCTTGATGCCGGCGTCATGAGCCTTCTGCAGAACGTCCGACAGCGTCGTGCCGTCGATCGATGCAACGACCAGAACCTTGGCACCCTTGGTGACCATGTTCTCGATCTGCGACAGCTGGTTTGGAATATCGTCGTCAGCGTACTGCAGGTCGGTGGTGAAACCGGCTGCCTGGAGCTGCTTGACGATGTTGTTGCCGTCGTCGATCCAGCGAGCCGAAGACTTCGTCGGCATCGCGATACCAACCAGGCCCTTGTCGGCGGCCATTGCTGGCATGACGAACGAAGCTACACCGAAGGCCGCTGCGGCCATCAATGAGATAATGGATTTCATTGCTCTCTCCCGTTTTATATGAATTTAGCGGACGCCAAAGCACCCACCCCGAAACTGTGGCAGGTTCCGTCGGTTGGATATTACTTCAATATCAATACGAAGTACGTCTCCTCCACGATCCCACACGTGTCATGCTGCTCCCAGCACGGCGGCAAACTGGAATCAATTCGTATAACTGTCAAATAGAATAACTGGCGCCCAGTATGCCGTTTTTGGTATAATGGCAAAAAGTACTACTTTTTCGCTCCAGATGAAGGAAAAATGCAACCTTGGAGAAAATATACAACGATTATTCCCGTGATGGTATAGAGATTCACACAGATAATTTTCGCGACGACAGCCTGCTGCGGGCCGGCTTGAAGATGAATCACTTGCGGATGATTGTCATGATAGAGGACCACGGACAGATTTCGGCCGCCGCCGAGGCCATGAATATCTCCCAGCCCGCGGCCTCGCGCATGCTGTCCGAAATGGAATCGATCGCAAAGACATCTCTCTACGAACGGATCGCGAGAGGCGTGGTGCTCACGCCGTTCGGATCGGCGCTCGCCAAGCGCGCCCGCAAGATCCTGCTCGAGTTGCGCGAGGCAAGCCGGGAAATTGCCGAACTTCGAACCGGCAAGGGTGGATCGGTCTATCTGGGTTCCGTCGCGGCGCCGGCCATCAGTCTCGTCGTACCAGCGATCCGGCGCGTCACGGAAACCTATCCCGGCATCGAGATCAACATCCAGGTCGACAACAGCAACGTCCTGGCACGCGAACTGCTGGCGGCGCGCCATGATTTCATCATCAGCCGCATTCCCGACGAATTGAACCCTCGCCTTTTCACGGCCCACCAGATCGGCATCGAGAAAGCTTGCCTAATCGTGCGCAAGGGGCATCCGCTGCTCGAAAAGGGCGTGGTCAGTCTGGAAGACCTGACGGGACAGGAATGGGTCTTTCAACCGCCGGGAACGCTGCTGCGCCGTCGCCTGGAGGACATATTCATTTCGGCCGGCGTGCCGCTGCCGGAAAACATCGTCAACACCTCATCGGTGGTCCTGACGCTCGCGGTGGTATGCAAGACCAACGCCATTTCACCGATCGCGCTCGACATGGCGGAATTCATCTGCGGCCAGAGTTCGGAGGCCGGCGAAGCCTGCATTTTGCCGATCGACTTTGCAATCGACGTGAAGCCCTACAGCCTGATCACGGCCCGAGAGCGAGCCCTGCCCCCGAGCGCTCTGCTGCTCTACGATATCATCCTGCAGGAAAGCCGAGGCATGCATGCCTGAAGCCTGACATCAGCCAGGCGCCATCTTCGACGGCTAGCATTGGCCGTATTGGGAGAAATCATGCTTTTTGGCCAATCGATATTTCAATCCGTGCTCGACCGGCTTGCGGCCGAGGAGGCGGAATTGCCGACGCAGTCCGTTGCCTCCCATCGCATCCAGGGGCTGAACACAAGCTTCGTCGCCGATGTGCGCGACGGCGTGTCCGCAGCGTCAGCGCGCCCCGGAGAGGCCTATTTCGATAATCTCGAACCTGACCCAGAACCGGCGCGGATCAACACTCCGCGACCGCAGGCAACCCCTGCCCCAACCGCCGACGTTCCGCCAGAAGAGCGCGTCGCGCCGCCCGTGATGCCTGCGCATCTTGCGCATACCTCGCCGCAGGCGGTGGCGTTGGAACTTGCGGTTTCGACAAAAGACACGCTGCAGACGCTGAGCGAAAAGCGCCGCGCCTTCGCCAGGGTCAATCATCCTGATGGGGTCGATCCACTGTTCCGTGACAAGGCCACCGCGCGCATGAAGATCGCCAACCTTCTGATCGACGAGGCGATCCGCCGGGTCGAACTTCGCGCGAAACTCTTCGGCTAGCTCAGTCCTCGCCGTCGCGATCGTCGCGCGGTGGGGGTGCGGCAGTCTCTTCGGGCGCGGGTGTGTAGTTCAATAGCAGCATCCAAGCCGCATAGACGCCGACCCCGCCAACCGCCACGCCCCAAATCGGCTCGCCCGTCGTCGCTTCGACGATCGCCCATCCGAGGCACAGGGCAACAATCCCTATCCGCACATAAAGCGGACGATAGAATTTGTGGCTCGGGTCGATCATCTTCATGCGCTGTCATCCGATGTGTTGTGCTTATCCGTCCATAGGCCGAATTTCGCGAATGTGAAACCCCGGCGTCTTGACGAACCATCGGGAAGATGGAATGAAAATTCCACAATGACATGAAGACGGTTTATTTGTTCCGTATCTGGGAGGATGGAAAATGACGGTAAGATTTGGTCTGCTGGGTGCCGGCCGTATCGGCAAGGTTCACGCAAAGGCAGTCAGCGCCAACGGCGACGCCGTGCTGGTGGCCGTTGCAGACGCATTTCCCGCGGCGGCGGATGCGATTGCGGCAGCCTATGGCTGCGAAGTTCGCACGATAGAGGCGATCGAGGCGGCCAAGGATATCGATGCGGTGGTCATCTGCACGCCGACAGATACGCATGCCGACCTGATCGAACGCTTCGCGCGTGCCGGAAAGGCGATCTTCTGCGAGAAGCCGATCGACCTTGATACGAGCCGCGTCGAATCCTGCATCGACGTCGTCGCTAAGACCAAGGGCAAGCTGATGGTCGGCTTCAACCGCCGCTTCGACCCGCACTTCATGGCCGTACGCAAGGCGATCGACGACGGCAAGATTGGCGATGTCGAGATGGTGACGATCACTTCGCGCGACCCCGGCGCGCCGCCGGTCGACTACATCAAGCGCTCCGGCGGCATCTTTCGCGACATGACCATCCATGACTTCGACATGGCCCGCTTCCTGCTCGGCGAGGAACCCGTTTCGGTCAGCGCCACGGCCGCGGTCCTGGTCGACAAGGCGATCGGCGAGGCCGGTGACTACGACAGCGTTTCGGTGCTGCTGCAAACCGCCTCCGGCAAGCAGGCAATGATTTCCAACTCCCGCCGCGCCACCTATGGCTATGACCAGCGCATAGAAATTCACGGCTCGAAGGGCATGGTTGCCGCTGAAAATCAGCGCCCCTTCTCCATCGAGGTGGCAAATGGCGACGGCTACACCCGCCCGCCGCTGCATGATTTCTTCATGACCCGCTACACGGAGGCTTATGCCAACGAGATTGCGGCCTTCATCAGCGCGGTGGAGGAAGGTACGGAAATCAGCCCGTCCGGTGCCGATGGTCTGGCCGCACTCAAGCTTGCAGATGCCGCGGTCCGCTCGGTCAAGGAAGGCAAGCTGATTAAGGTCGACTAATCCTGCGCTCTGGCGCTCCTATGCCATGTCGGGCCCAAGCGCCTGGCATGGCCCCTACCCGGCTTTGTCTTTCAATTCGAGATCGGTGTTCGCCCTCAACACGACAATGTCGTTGTCGATGATATCGAGTGCCCGGCGCATATGCCCCTCGAAAGCCAGCGACTGTTCGTCCGCCATGATGCGAACCTCCGGCAGCCCTCCCATGCGGACAATCTGGGACTGCCGCAATCCCTCTTCCATGCCCTCCCGAAGCAGGTCGTAATAGCGTGTGCCAGGACCGGTCAGGACGATCGGCATCTGTTCGTAGAGGCTCAACACCCGGGAAAGCCCATTGCCCAGCACCAGGCCTGCCTGGCGAAAGGCAAAGCCGTTGCGACGGTTTCCCTGGCGCGCACTTGCGGCGATCTTGTCGAGCTCGGCCAGCGGCACGAACTTGGCCGGAATCGTGTCCAGAGGGACCGCAAAAGCATTGCGCAGGATCGCGTAGAAGCCGGCATAGGCTTCGATGCAGCCACGCGATCCGCAGCGGCAGAGGCCGCCGTTCGCCTCGTGCAGCATGTGGCCGAAGTTCGGTGCGGAGGCCTCGCGGTCGCCATTTGCCGTGCGCCGGACGATGCCGAGGCCGATGCTATGGCCGAGCGACAAAGCCATGATCGAATCGAGGCTGCGCCCCTTTGTCTCCTCCTCGCGCTGGCTCACCGCATCGACCACAAGCAGGGTTTCGTTGTCGAGGATGATCTTTGCCCGCCAGTCGTCGTGCAGCAATGTTGCAAAATCGATCTGCTCGTCGCCAAAGATCGGCGACCAGCGCAGCACCGGCTCCAGACTGTCCACAAGCCCCTTGCTGCTGATCGAGATGACGAGCACGTCGTCAGGCGAGAGCTGCGATCGTATGACGAGGCGATGCAGGCCTGCCTGGATGGCTTCGATGAAGCGCGCAAGCCCGGTCCCGTCACGCGAGCGGCTTTCAGAAAAGCGGTCGATCAGGGTTCCGGCATAATCGACCAGCGAATATTGCACGGCATCGGACGAAATGATGACGACGATGAGATAGCCGCAGGTCCGTCGTTGGGAAAAGGCAACCCTGGGCCGCCCCCGACCGCCGGCGGACTGCTGCTCCGTCTTGACGAGGATCTGCGCGCGCTCGAGATCGCCTGTGATTGCCGATATCGTCCCCGAGGATAGCGTCGTGAAATCGGAAAGCTCGGTATGGGCCAGCGGACCATGCCGGCGAAGTGCCCGCAGGACCATCACGCTGTTGCGCTGTCGCACCCATTCGGCACTCGACTTGCCCTGCATCGGGGCGCTTCTCCCTCGTTTCCAACAGCGACCCGGCAAGCATCTAAGGTTGGCCTGTCGGTCGCGATAAAACCTGATCGTGCACTGTTGACAGGCCAGAAATTCTCTGACACTTAATTTCTCGACTGTCGAGAAAAAAGGAGATTTCTCGTCAGCGTTATCGCGGCGGCCGGGCGGGAGCTTCAAAAGGTGCGTGCGGTCGCGTTTCACTCGGGAGGGTATCATGAAAGCTTTTGTTCGGCTGGCCGCAGGCGCAGCCCTTGTACTGACGATGCAGACCACGGCCTTCGCCAAGGATCTTGTGGTCGGCGTATCCTGGTCCAATTTCCAGGAAGAACGCTGGAAGACTGACGAGGCCGCCATCAAGAAGGCACTGGCTGCCGTCGGCGCCAAATATATTTCCGCCGATGCCCAGTCATCTGCATCCAAGCAGCTGACCGACGTCGAATCGCTGATCTCGCAGGGTGCAAACGCCCTGATCGTGCTCGCACAGGATAGCGACGCCATCGGCCCTGCCATCGAGAAGGCTGCCGACGAAGGCATCCCGGTCGTCGGCTACGACCGCCTGATCGAAAACAAGGCCGCCTTCTACATCACCTTCGACAACAAGGAAGTCGGCCGCATGCAGGCCCGCGACGTGCTGAAGGTCAAGCCTGAAGGCAACTACGTCTTCATCAAGGGCTCTTCTTCCGATCCGAACGCGGACTTCCTGTTCGCTGGCCAGAAGGAAGTTCTGAAGGCTGCCATGGATGCCGGCAAGATCAAGAACGTCGGCGAAGCCTATACCGACGGTTGGCTGCCACAGAACGCCCAGCGCAACATGGAGCAGATCCTGACCGCGAATAACAACAAGGTCGACGCGGTCGTCGCCTCCAATGACGGCACTGCCGGCGGCGCCGTCGCCGCTCTCGATGCCCAGGGCCTCGCAGGCTCCGTGCCGGTCTCCGGCCAGGACGCCGACAAGGCAGCGCTGAACCGCATCGCACTCGGCACCCAGACCGTGTCCGTCTGGAAGGACTCCCGCGAGCTCGGCAAGCGCGCCGCTGAAATCGCCATCGACCTTGCCAACGGCAAGAAGATGACCGAGATCAAGGACGTCCAGACCTTCAACGGCGGTCCGAAGAAAGTCGACATGGAATCGATCTTCCTGACCCCCGTTGCCATCACCAAGGACAATCTCAACGTCGTTATCGACGCCGGCTGGATTTCCAAGGCAGAGGCCTGCCAGGGCGTGAAGGCCGGCGCTGTCGCCGCCTGCAAGTAACCACTGACGCGATCGCCAAGCGACGCCGCAACGGTCCCCCGTCGCGGCGTCGCCATCGGCACGGCACGCTCCGAAGGGACCGACCGCTGCCGTAACCTGCGTTTCCGCCCGCGCCGCGAGACCGACAAGGCAGCCGTTCGATCATCTTCGTCCGGGACAACGCATATCTGAGAACAGCGCCAGACTTACACCAGTGAAACTCGACGTATCGCCGGTCTGCGCTCAACAGTGGAGAACGGCAGAGCAATGGCCGATATGACCCATTCCACAACATCGGGCGGCGCACGCGCCACGGACGCCAACGCGCTGACGCGCTTCCTGCGCGCCACGGAAATCGATACCCGCATGCTCGGTATGGTCGGCGCCCTGCTGATCATCTGGGTCGGCTTCGACATCTACACCGGGCACCTGTTCCTGACGCCCCGCAACCTCTGGAACCTGTCGGTCCAGACCTGCGAGATCGCGGTGCTGGCGACCGGCATGGTGCTTGTTATCGTCACCCGCAACATCGATCTTTCCGTTGGCTCGCTGCTCGGCTTCGTCGCCATGATCATGGGCGTCGTCCAGGCGAAATGGCTGCCGGCCTATCTCGGCTTCGACAGCCAGTGGACCTGGGTCATTGCGCTGGTCTGCGGTCTGGCTGCAGGCGCGCTGATCGGGCTGCTGCAGGGCATCATCATTGCGTTTCTGAGCGTCCCCTCCTTCATCGTCACGCTTGGCGGCTTCCTCGCCTGGCGCGGTCTTGCCTGGTACGTGACCTCGGGACAGACTGTGGCGCCGCTCGACGCCACCTTCCGCATCATGGGCGGCGGCGCCGAGGGCTCGATCGGGGCCACCTGGAGCTGGATCATCGGTGTCGTCGCCTGTCTGCTAATCGTCCTCGGCATCGCCGGATCGCGACGCCAGCGCAAGCGCTTCAACTTTCCGCGCCGCCCGCTCTGGGCCGAGTATTTTCTCGCCACGCTCGGCTCCGCGCTGGTCCTCGGAACCATCTACGTCTTCACGATCTACTACTGGCCGGTCGGCATTGCGAAGAAATACGCCACCGACCACGGCATCGCTTGGCCGGACGGCGGACTCGAGATCCCCTACGGGATCGCCATTCCCGTGCTGATCGCCGTTGCCGCCGGCATCGTCATGACCTTCATCGCGACGCGGCTGCGCTTTGGCCGCTACGTCTTTGCAATCGGCGGCAATCCCGAGGCGGCAGAGCTGGCCGGCATCAAGACCCGCTGGGTGACGGTGAAGATCTTCACGCTGATGGGGTTCCTCGCCGCCGTCGCGGCTGCAATCTCGACGGCCCGACTGAACGCCGCTGCAAACTCGCAAGGGACCACCTACGAGCTCTACACCATCGCTGCGGCCGTCATCGGCGGCACCTCGCTTGCCGGCGGCACGGGCACGGTCGCCGGCGCCATGCTCGGCGCGCTGGTGATGCAGTCTCTGCAATCCGGCATGGGGCTCGCCAATGTCGACACGCCGATTCAGAATGTCGTGGTCGGCGTCGTGCTGGTGATCGCCGTCTGGCTCGACACCGTCTACCGCTCGCGGGCCAAGTAAGAGGAATTGCTACAATGACGGATCAAACCACCCCGCTCGTGGAACTGAAGAACATCTCGATCTCGTTCGGCGGCATTCACGCGGTCGACAATGCGTCGATCGACCTCTACCCCGGCGAAGTCGTCGCCCTGCTCGGCCATAACGGCGCCGGCAAGTCGACGCTGATCAAGATTCTCTCCGGCGCCTACAAGCGCGACAGCGGCGACATCCTGATCAACGGCGAACAAGCCGACATCCGCACGCCGCGCGACGCCAAGAAATACGGCATCGAGACGATCTACCAGACGCTCGCTGTCGCCGACAATGTCGACGCCGCCGCCAATCTCTATCTCGGCCGCGAGCTGCAGACGCGATGGGGCACGCTCGACGACGTCGCCATGGAAGCCTCGGCCCGCGAGGTGATGGGCCGTCTCAATCCGAACTTCAAGCGCTTCAAGGAGCCGGTCAAGGCACTCTCCGGTGGCCAGCGCCAATCGGTGGCGATCGCCCGCGCCATCCTGTTCAATGCCCGCATCCTGATCATGGACGAGCCGACGGCAGCCCTAGGGCCGCAGGAAACCGCGCAAGTGGGCGAACTGATCAAGCAGCTGAAGAAGGAGGGAATCGGCATCTTCCTCATCAGCCACGACATCCACGACGTCTTCGACCTCGCCGACCGGGTGTCCGTCATGAAGAACGGCCAGGTGGTCGGCCACGCCCGCACCGAGGACGTGACGAAGGACGAAGTACTCGGCATGATCATCCTCGGCAAGGTCCCGCCCGGCGCCACCGCCGGCCCCGGCGCCATGAAGGTGGCATGACGGTTCACCCATCGAAGGTCGACGGCCAACCCGGCGACCTTCCCCATCATCCTCTGACGATCGCGCACTCTTTGTCGGTTTGCGAATTTTCCGCATTGAAGCCTGCCGCGACCTAGGCTATGAACCAGCCATCGGACAGGCGGCACCAACCGCCTCAGGCATGCACCCGTAGCTCAGCTGGATAGAGTGTTGGATTCCGATTCCAAAGGTCACAGGTTCGAATCCTGTCGGGTGCGCCATATCCACTTCTCAATCACCCTAAAGCACTGTCGAATAGTCGCTTGATTTGCGCAAGCTTCGGCCGTCATCCTCTCTCCGCTGGCAGCGGCGAAAAAATCGCGCGGGTGGGATCGAAGGCGTAGTGCTGCCGATGGCGCGTCGCGTCGCGGGCGAGCTGGGCGACGGATTCGAGGATGAAGACGACCTTTTCGTCGGAAAGGAGGACGCTGAGATTGAGGCGCGTGAAGCCCGGCTTCTCTATCTCGCGACCCTCGAGGATCGCCTGCCTCATGCGCTCCGACGTTTCAGCATCTATCGACAGAAGACGATGAACATAGGGTCCGGCGCAGGCGCAGCCGCCGCGCGCCTGGATGCCGAAGCGGTCGCTCAGCATGCGGGTGATCAACTGCTGATGGACGTAGCCGCCCTCGCCGTCTCGCACGCGAAACGAAAGGATCGGCAGGCGCTGCAGGGTCTGCGATCCGAGGACCTCGATCTCGGGGATGTCTCTCCATGCGGAAAACGCCCTGCGCACCAGCACATCGTTCCGGCGCTGCATTTCGTCCAGGCCGATGACCTGCTTCACGAGGAAGGCCAGCGCCGCGCGGATGTCGCCAACGACATTCGGTGTTCCCGATTCCTCGCGGGCCTCGAGGCTGTCGCTGTAATCGTGGGCGGTGGGCGAGACGAATTTGACGGTACCGCCGCCGGACCAGGACGGCTTGTGGCTGACGACGGCATCGCGCCGGACGATCAGGATGCCCGACGCCCCCGGGCCGCCGATGAACTTGTGCGGCGATACGACGATTGCGTCGATCGCGGCATCCGGCGCCGGTGACATGGCGATCGGCAGATAGGGACCGGCGCCCGCATAGTCCCAGACCACCTTGGCGCCCGCCGCCTTTGCGATTGCCGTGATCGCCGCGACGTCCGTGGTGACACCCGTGACGTTGGAGGCAGCCGAGAAGGAACAGATCGTGAGATTTGCGGGGTCGGTGCGGAGCACGTCCTTGAGGAGCAGCGGATCCGGGCCGCCGTCCCTGCCCTCGGCGATCTCGATGACCTCGGCGCCGCTTTCGCGCCAGGGCAGAATGTTGGAATGGTGTTCGTAGGGGCCGATGAGCACGCGCACCCGCCGCCCGGCTGCCACGGCCTCGGCCACACCGAGCAGATTGACCAGCCTGTTAAGGCCGGCGGTCGCGCCCGACCCGGCAAAGATCACCGCATGGCTGCCGTCCGCGCCGCAACAATCGGCAATGACGGCCCGCGCTTCGCGTCGCAGGCGCGTCATCATGCCGCCGCAGTAGGAGGCCTCGGTGTGGCTGTTCGCGTAGTAGGGAAGCACCTCCTCGAGAATGAATTCCTCGATCTGCCGCAGCGCGCGTCCGGAAGCGACATAGTCCGCATAGACCAGGGTCTTCTCACCGAAGGGCCCGTCCATCCGAGCGTTGGAGCCGATAAGCCCTTCCCGGATCGCTGTCATCCGATCCGGCCCCCCGAGGCCTGCCTTGAACTTGGCAAGTAGGGTCGGCGACGGTTTGGAGGGCGAGAGCTCGGGCAAGGCCAGCATGGTCAGATTTCCTGTAGGCGTTGACATCCATGGTAACGCGAATGAGAGTGAATAACCTCACCATATTTTGCAGTTTTCGGGCTGATGTTGGATCATATGATTGAAGATGCCGTCAAAATCGATGAGTTTGATTTGAAAATTCTCAACCGTCTGCAGCATGACGCAGGCTTGTCGCAACGCGAACTGGCAGACCAGGTTGGATTGTCGCAGAATGCCTGCTGGCGGCGTCTGCAACGGTTGCAGTCAAGCGGCGTGCTCGGGCCATCGCGCACCGAGATCGCTCTCGAGATGCTGGGGTTCGATCTCACCACTATCGTGATGATTCGGACCCGCCACCACTCCAAGGAGTGGGCCGAGGATTTCCGCAAGCATGTCGGACGGCTGCCGGAGGTCATCGACTTCTATCGCATCGGCGGAGACTGGGACTATCTGATCAAGGTGGTGACCAGAGGTATTTCGGGCTATGATGCCTTCTACCAGAAGCTCATCACCAACTTCGACCTGGCGACCGTCACGGGCTTCTTCGCCATGGAGGCCATCATCCGCAACCGCCCGGTGGACCTCGTCCGTCTGCGATGAGGCGTGAGCCTGCGGCAACGGGGAACACCGCGTCGCGCAAATAACAAGGCTTGCGGAACGTTTCCGGACCGGCGCAGTTGAATGCTCCAATTGTGCGTTCCGGTGATGAGTGCGACCACTGGCTGTTGCGCGTTGGACCGGGCGAATAAAAAACCTTATGAATGAAATCGCCCTCGCCCAACGAGTGCCGATTTTTGCAATGCATGCTGGTGGCCTCGAGGCCCGAAGGGAGTTCATGTCTGAGACCGAAGGCAGTTTTTTCGATATCCTGGGAATCCTTGCCGTTATCCTTCTCGTCGCCGCCAACGGCTTTTTCGTTGCGGCGGAATTTTCGCTCGTCTCGGTGCGCCGCAGCCGTGTCACGGAGCTGGTTTCCCAGGGCCGGATGAACGCGACCGCGCTGCAGCGGGCCGTCGAAAATCTCGACGCCAATCTTGCAGCCACCCAGCTCGGCATCACCATCTCCTCGCTCGCGCTCGGCTGGGTCGGCGAGCCGGCGCTCGCGCATCTGATCGAACCGCTACTCGCATCCCTGCCCGGATCCTGGGCAACAGCCGGATCGCACGCGATTGCCGTTGCGATCTCCTTCATCATCATAACCGCGCTCCACATCGTCCTCGGCGAACTCGCACCGAAGAGCCTGGCGCTCCAGCGCAGCGAAGGCACGGCACTGACGATCGTGCGGCCGCTGGCCTTGTTCCTGCTGCTGCTGAGGCCGGCCATTCTGGCCCTCAATGCACTCGGCAATGGCGTCATCCGCCTGTTCGGCCTACAGCCGGGCTCCGGCGAGGGTTCGCTGCATTCGCCGGCCGAAATCAAGCTGCTGATCGCCGAGAGCCAGCAAGCCGGGCTGCTCGAGCAGGCGCAGAAGGACCTCGTCGAACGGGTGTTCAACATCGGCAGCCGCGACGTTTCCGACATCATGACGCCGAGGCTGGACGTCGACTGGATCGATGCCGACGACAAGCCGGAAGATATCCTGCGCACAATCCGCGAGTGCCAGCACGAACAGCTCCTCGTTGCCCGGCAAAGCATAGATGAGCCGATCGGCATGGTGCTGAAGAAGGATCTGCTGGACCAGCTTCTGGCGGGCCAGCCGCTCGATCCGGTGAAGGTCATGAAACAGCCGCTCGTGGTCCACGAATCGACAACGGTGTTCAAGCTGCTGGAGAGTTTCAAGAAAGCGCCCGTCCGCCTTGCCATGGTCATCGACGAATATGGCAGTCTGGAAGGGATCATCACCCAGACGGATCTGCTCGAAGCCATCGCCGGCGACCTGCCCGGCAGCGATGGCAACCAGCCCGATGTTGTCGAGCGGGAAGACGGTTCGCTGCTGATCGAGGGGCTGATGCCGGCCTACGATGCCTTCGACAAGTTGGGATTGAAGGAGCGCCCGGAAGACAGCGACTTTCACACGATGGCGGGCTTTGCCCTGCATCAGCTCGGCCACCTCCCCGATGTCGGCGAGACCTTCGATTTCGATGGCTGGCGCTTCGAGATCATCGATCTCGACGGCATGCGCATCGACAAGATCCTGGCCCAGCGCCATGACGCCCCTGCGGCTTAGGCGATAGGCTCAGTTGCCCATTGCAAGGCTCCAGAGGACGCCGCAGCTACCGCAGCCGATCAGTGTCGCAATGACCGGCCACTTCAGCAGGAAGATTGCCACCGCCGCCGCCGCACTGAGGATCAAAGCCGCAACATCGAGCGAGGCAGGTACAGGCACGTCGAGCGAAACCCAGCCAAGCGTCAGCGGGCTGGTTTCGGTGAACAGCACATGGATACCGAACCAGAGCGCAAGATTGAGGATGACGCCAACGACCGCGGCTGTGATGGCCGACATCGCGGCTGTCAGCGCGCTGTTGCCGCGCATCCGCTCGATGAAGGGGGCGCCGAGGAAAATCCACAGGAAGCTCGGCACGAAGGTGACCCAGGTGGTCAGCACGGCGGCGAGGGTTGCCGCCAGCATCGGGTTGAGGACGCCGGAATTGCGATAGGCTCCCATGAAGCCGACAAACTGGACAACCATGATGAGCGGGCCTGGCGTCGTTTCCGCCATGCCGAGCCCGTCCAGCATCTCGCCGGGCTTGAGCCAGCCGAAATGCTGAACGGCCTCCTGCGCGACATAGGCAAGCACCGCATAGGCTCCACCGAAGGTGACGACCGCCATCTCGGAAAAGAAGATGGCGATTTGCGTGAAGACGTTCGAAGGTCCGAGGAATGCGATCAGGAGGGCGACTGGCGCCAGCCAGAGCACTGCCAGCACGACGGAAATCCGCAGCGACCAGACAAGGTCCGGCTTGGCATGCTCAGGCGTGTGCTCCCCAAGAAGCGAGTCCCGGTCCTCCAGGATAGCGCCGGCACCACCCTTGTGCCCCCCGCCGGCCTTGAATGCGTCCAAGCCCGCCCGCCCGCCGGTGTAACCGACCGCAGCGGCAATGATGATGATCAGCGGGAACGGCACGTGAAAGACGAAGATCGCGAGAAAAGACAGTCCGGCAATGGCGACCATGATCTTGTTTCGCAACGCACGGGCGCCGATCCTGAAGACCGCCTGCAGGACGATGGCGAGGACCGCCGCCTTCAGCCCGAAGAACAACCCGGAGACAAAGCTGACCTCGCCAAAGGCCGCGTAGAGATAGCTGAGGCTAAGGATGGCGACAAAGCCCGGAAGCACGAACAAAGCGCCGGCGATCAGCCCGCCGACCGTGCGGTTGAGCAGCCAGCCGAGATAGATCGCCAACTGGTGGGCCTCGGGGCCCGGCAGCAGCATGCAATAGTTGAGTGCGTGCAGGAAGCGGTGCTCGCCCACCCAGCGTTTCTCGTCGACGACGATCCGGTGCATCACCGCGATCTGACCGGCTGGGCCACCGAAACTCAAGGCGGCGACCCGCACCCAGACCTTGATCGCCTCCCGAAGTGGGACAAGGTCCGCTGAACCGGCAAAACGCGCCGCGCCGTCAGTTTCCGCCATATCCGTCCCATCCTTCATAGTGATCACCGACCGGTGACGTCGTCGCAGGCGCGCCCCAATGGTTTCCGATACCATGAACCGGCTTAATCTTCGTTGCAGGATTTGGGAAGCATCCGTGCAGCATCGGCTGCCCGTTACATGTGGGCAGCGGCCTCCCATGTTTCGTCTGGCAATCTTCACATTTCTGTTTGGAGGGAACGCTTTCGTGGGTCGCAGGTTCTTCTGGTATTAACAGGAGAACGACTATGGCAGATGATCGCGAAACAGAAATTCAACGTCGGGCCCATGCAATCTGGGAGCGCGAGGGCCATCCAGATGGCGCTCACTCCGACCATTGGGCCGAAGCCGAGCGGGACTACGATAGAGACGCTGCAAGCGGCAGGCAGGCAGTCTCCGGCGAGATCGAGGGCGACGATGTGCCGAACCTCCGTGCAATGCGCGAAGCGGGCCGGGAACATTCAGATACATTCCTCGTCGCCACCGACCTTGAAGATGACGACCAGCGGCAGAACGCAAACGGCACGCGCGAGCAGGCTTGATCCACATTGCGTCACATGAAGCCCGCCGCCCCCAGCGGCGGGTTTCGTTGTATGCTCGGTAATGTTGGGTGACGGCGACTGGCGCAAGATGAACTTGTCGCCCGGCACGGCTGCTCCTATCTCCAAGCTACGCGGTCAATACCCTGTGCAGAGAAAGAGCGGTTCCCCATGAACAAGAACGACGATCCTCGGCGTGAATACTCGGAGCTTTCGGGAGAGTTCAGCGAGAATGGCGTCACCGTCCGCATCTCGATATCGCGACCCGTGGATAGCCAGCTCGATTGGACAATGGAAATAATCGATCAGGCCGATGGGGTGACGACGTGGGAGGACGGTTTCAGCACCGACCGCGAAGCGTTCGACGAGTTTCTGGCAACCATCGAGCGCGATGGGCTGTCGAGCTTCCTTGACGACACAGACCCACAAGTCCATTGACGTCTCATCGAATGGAGTTCCGATGAAGAATGTTGATGATCTGATCAGTTCGGCAAAGACAGTATACGCGAGATATGCGGCCTCACGGATGGAACGCGAAACTGTTCGCGAATGGGTGCTGGGACTAAGCGAATATCGCGAGCCCTACGCAACGGCGATCCGAGAAGCCATGGACTGGTTCAAGCCTTTAAGCTCGACAGAGCCTCATGAGAGTTTGAAGGCAAAAGACCTGGATCGCCTTCGCGCAATATTCGAGGTGGTTTCAGCCAAAATTACTTGATGCGGCTGTAAGCCCAATAGGCTGTTTCAGTAAGCCGGAGCGATGCGGTTGCAGACCGAGCTTCCGCCGATTTCGCGCGCAACGCTCATTGCCGCTTCGAGCGCGCTGAGGCTGGGTGCGGAGCCATCGAGATAAATGACGCCATGGTCCTGGCTGACTTCGATATTCGCACCATCAAGGCCGGAAGCATAAGCCATAGCGGAGGAAATCGCGGCGCATACGCCAGCCATCTGAGCTCCGACGAAGGCGCTTGTAGGAAGAATAGACATGAACATTTAACACGCTCCCGTTTCTACAGGAGTAACGTTTACCTGCCAATTTTGTTCATCGTGCGTTCATAATCACAATTTTGGTGTCTCTGTGTCATCGTACGTCATCGACCTGGATTGTGCTGAAGTCACCGGAAGTGCCGGCCGCAGAGCCTCCTGGTGCACGGTCTATTCTCAAAACGATGCTGACGGTGACCAACGGACGGCGATCCATATCGACCACTTCAACGGCAAGCCGGCTGCCGTCATCGCGCGGAATGCCGTCCAGCGCCATTTCCGAAAGCACGGTTTTCGCCTGCGCAACAGCGTCAGCCAACGTCGGATATTCATAGGGGAGATCGCCTCCCGTCATTCCGTCGTTGTCACTGATATTAAAATAGAACTTTGCCATTCACAGCCTCCGACGAGGTAAGACGCAGACCGCTATTATGTTCCAGCCATTCAACCGATCGGAACGCGACAGCCAAATTCTGCGTTGCATGCGGCGCCGGCCAAGAGGGCGTATCGAGGTCACCCCGCCCATGGTAAGCAATCCTGCCACCGGTATGGGAGACCTGTCTGCTCGCGGCGGCAATGGTCTTCTCTCTGGTCCGGGCAATGGAGGCCGAATGCGCCTGTCGCGGAAAGGAAATTTATGGATGAAAGTCTCGATGCCTTTTTCCGGCGGGACGTCGTCGCTGTCGCGCGCGATCTCATCGGCTACCGATTCGCCGTTGGCGGTGTCGGCGGACGAATCGTCGAGACCGAAGCCTACCGAACGGACGACGAAGCGTCGCATAGCTTCCGCGGACCCGGCGCGCGCAATGCGGTGATGTTCGGCCCGCCCGGCCACGCCTATGTCTACCGCTCCTACGGAATTCATTGGTGCGTCAATTTCGTCTGTCTCCCGGGCAGCGCCGTCCTCATCCGCGCCATTGAGCCAGAAAGCGGCATCGGGGACATGATCGAGCGGCGTGGGATCGCTGATGTCATGCAGCTTTGCAGCGGGCCGGGAAAGCTGAGTCAAGCGCTCGGCATCGATATCGCCCTGAACGGTGTTCGCCTCGACCATGCGCCGTTCCAGCTCCTCGAAGCGGCACCGCTGCCGATCGCCATCGGCCAGCGGATCGGCATCACGCGGAACGTGGAGGCTCCCTGGCGCTTCGGCGCTTTGGGCTCGCGGTTTGTCAGCCGCAAGTTTCCATAAGGATAGATGCCGTGGCACGGCGGAACCCTATTCCATTGCAATGCTGTGATCGACCGCCGGCGGCGCGGCGGGCTTTCTGAGGAGTATGACCAGCGGCATGACCAATAGCGACATCAGCATCAGAAGCTTGAAGTCGTCTATATAGGCGATGATGGTCGCCTGTAGCGTCACCACGCTGTCGAGGCTGGCCCGTCCGACAGCGCTCAGCGGGCTGAGCCCCTCCGCCGCCGTCGCATCGAAGGCGCGGTTAAAGGGCGTCACATAGGCGGCGATCGATTCGTGGTTGCTCTGGGTGTTTCTCACGATCAGGGCGGAGACGATGGAGATCCCGACGCTCGAGCCGATGTTGCGCGACAGATTGTAGAGCCCAGTTCCCTCGCCGCGCATATGGGCGGGCAGCGTGGCGAAGGCGACCGTCGTCAGCGGCACGAAGAGGAAGCCGAGACCCGCACCCTGGACGAAGCCGACGACGATGATAGTCGTCTGCGAGACGTCAGGCGTCCAGCCGGTCATCTCGTACATCGCCCAGGCGGTCAGCCCGAGACCAAGTAGCAGCAGCCAGCGCGTATCCACCCGCCCGATCAGCCGTCCGACGACAAACATGCACAGCATCGTGCCCAGACCGCGTGGACCCATGACAATACCGGCGGTGACAACAGGGTAGCCCATCAAGGTCTGCAGATAAGGCGTCATCAGCGCCAGCGATGCCAGATAGGTCACGCCGACAATGAAGATGAAGAACATGCTGACCGCGAAATTCTGGTCCATGAACAGGCGCGGATTGACGAAGGATTTCTCCGTCGTGAAGGTGTGGACGAGGAAAAGATAGAAGGCGCAGAAGCAGACCAGGGCTTCGACGATGATCTCCCCGGACGAGAACCAGTCCAGCTGCTCGCCGCGATCGAGGAAGAGTTGCAGCGCCGCGATGCCGAGGCTGAGCATGCTGAAGCCGAAGACATCGAGCTTGGCCAACCGGTCGACCGTCGTCTCCTTGACGAAAACGACAATCCCCATGAAGGCGAGAAGCCCGATCGGTACATTGATGTAGAAGACCCAGCGCCAGCTGATGTGATCGGTCAGCCAGCCGCCGATGACGGGTCCGAGCACCGGCCCGACCATGACCGAGACGCCGAACAAAGCCATAGCCTTGCCCCGCTCCTCGACGGAATACATGTCGAGCAGGATGCCCTGCGAAAGCGGCACGAGCGCCGCTCCGAACAGCCCCTGCATCAGCCGAAAGCCGACGATCTCGACCAGGGACTGGGCAAAGCCGCAAAGCACCGAGGCGACGACGAAGCCTGCAATCGCTGTCAGAAGGACACGCTTGCGACCGAACTTGGACGCGAGGAACCCAGAGGGCGGCGTCATGATGGCGGCGGCGACGATATAGGAGGTGAGCACCCAGTTGATCTGGTCGGCGCTGGCCGAGACGCTCCCCTGGATATAGGGCAGCGCCACGTTGGCGATCGTCGTGTCCAGCGCCTGCATGATGACGGCAAGGATGACGCAGGCGGTGATGGCGCCGCGATTGGCAACGGCCGCCGTGCTGCCGCTGGCGGCTGCGACGTTACTCATGATCCCCGCCGTCCGACCGGCCAAGCAGCGACGAGACGAAATCGGGCAAGCCGCGGGCATGCCCGGTCTCGACCCCGACCTCGGTGCTCATGCCGACACGCAACGGCGGCTTGCCGGCTAGATCGTCAATGTTGACGCGCATCGGAATACGCTGGACCACCTTCACCCAGTTGCCGGTGGTATTTTGAGCCGGAAGAAGCGAGAAACTCGAGCCGGACGCAGGGCTGATGCTGGCGACGGTCCCGCTCCAGGTTACGCCCGGATAGGCGTCGACCGAGACGGAGACCTTCTGTCCGGGCTTCACATAGGTGAGCTCCGTCTCCTTCGGGCTCGCGGCGACCCACATATTGTTGGAAGACACGAGCGAAAATCCCTGCTGGGCTGCGGCAAGATAGGCGCCGACCTGCAGGCTGTTGACGTTGGTGACGACACCGTCGAAGGAGGCGCGCACCACGCTGTCGTCGAGCTGCCGCTGCGCATCGTCGACAGCAGCTTTGGCCTGCAAATAAGTGGGGTTCTGCTCGAGCGGCTGGCTTATGTCCCCGCCGATCTGCGCCAGCGTGCTGGCCGCCTGCGCCTTGGCGACGGCGACCTTCTGACGCGCCGCGTCAAGGTCGTGCTTTGCCGAATCGAAGGCCGCCTTCGAGCCAGCCGAACTGTTGATCAGGCTCTGCTGGCGATCATAGGACGTCTGGAAGAACGGCAGGTCGGCCTCGGCCTGGGCAATCTCGGCCAGCGACTGCTGGTAGCTGGCCTGCAGATTGAGGATCTGGTTGCGCGCGACGCCAAGCTGCGCCTTCGCGCCGGCCAAGGCGATCTGGAAGGTGTCCGGCTTCAGGCGAAACAGCACCTGCCCCTTCTTCACCAGCTCGTTTTCGTGCACGTCGATCGAGGCCACGAGGCCGCTGACATCCGTCGATACCCCCACCATGTCGGCGCCGACATAGGCATTGTCGGTCGACATCGTCTGTCCACCGGTCACATAGTAATAGCCTCCGACGATGAGGACGATCGGAAGGGCAGCAAAAAGGATGGGGCGCGTCAGGCTACGGCGTTTACGAGGTGCATCGGGGGCGGCATTCTGTGGCACCGGCGCCGCATTCGCCTTACCCGGCGTGCCGGGCGCTTCCGCATATTCCTCCTTCGGCACGACGCTGATAGCGTCCTTTGGACTTGCGGATCTGCGGGTATGCAGTGAATCAGCCATGATCGGTCTCTTGGTCGGCCGCTGAAGTGCGGCAGCTCTTGGCGAGGTTGGGTTTTATCAACGGAAGGGTATGCAGGCGGCTGGCGAACTCTTGCGGGAACCCGAGATGGTCGCCGCTCGTGGTATCGCTAGGCATCCAATATCGGTTGAGATGGCCACCTGTAAGAAGCCTACTATTAATTAGCAACCTTTCTATACCTTTGGATGCAATCTGTCAATTTCGCGAACGCGCCGAAACGCATCCAATCGGACAAAACAAAAAGGCCGCCGGGTCGCCCCGACGGCCTCTCAAATCTTTGAATTTTAACTTCGGATCAGCGGCGGCTGAGAAGGCCGACCACGTAGGCGACGCCCGCAGTCACGGCGAGCGCGAAAAGCGGCTCTTCGCGCACCTTGTCACGGACGCGTGCCGTCACAAGTGCGGCTTCTTCCGTCACGACTGTCTTTGCGCCCTGGCTGATCGCCACGACACTGTCCGACAACTTGCTGAGATCGTCTCTGAGCGCTGCAATCTGCGCGGAAAGGTCCTGTGCTGCAGCCTCGGTTTCGGCACGTGCTGCTGTGGATTGGATAGACGCGGATTTCAGTTCAGCCATAGGTTCAGCTCCTTTTGTTCGTGCCCCAAAAACGCAGTGTTTCGGCAAAAGTTCCGTCTGCCAAGCGATTTCAGCCGGTGGTCTTCAATTCCTGTTCGGTTTGCTCTAAGGAACAGCCAATGCTTCGCCTTTGCTGCGAAGCCGTGTTCGTATTGAGGTTTGCATTCAAATGTTTGAACAGCTGAGAAGATTGGCCCGCACCTGGGTCGCCAAGGGCCTGATGCTGTTGCTTGTGGCATCCTTCGGGATCTGGGGCGTGTCGCGCTCGTTGATTGGCGGCGGCAATGCCTCGACGATCATTACCGTCGGCGACCAGCAGATCGGGGCGGCGGAATACCGCCTCGCCTATCGCCGTCAGCTGTCCGCCCTTAGCCAGCAGTTCGGCACACAGCTTTCGCCCGAACAGGCGCGCGCCTTCGGGCTCGAACAGCAGACCAATTCACAGCTGGTCGCCGGCGCATCGCTCGACCAGCTTGCCGCTGACATGAACCTCGGCCTTTCCCAGGATCGCCTTGCAAAACTGATCGGCGAAGACCCTGCCTTCAAGTCGAACACCGGGCAGTTTGATCGCGGGCTTTTCACCAGCCGTCTCGCCAATGCCGGTATCAGCCAGGACGATTATATCAACGAGCGCAGCAAGGTCGCCATTCGCGGCCAGATCGTCGATTCCATCTCGAACGGATTTACCGCGCCGAAGACATTGATCGATGGGCTGAAGCAGTTCCACGATGAAAGCCGGACCATCGACTACCTGATCCTAACCAACGCCAATATCGATCCGGTCAAGGCACCTGCCGAGGACGTGCTGGCCAAATGGTTCGAGGGTGTAAAATCCCGCTACCGGGCGCCGGAATACCGCAAGATCGCCTATGTCAAGCTGCAGTCGGCCGATATAGCCGACCCGACGGCGATTACCGAGGAAGCCGTTCGCGCCGAATTCGAGAAGCGCAAGGAAAGCTTCACGATCCCGGCGACCCGGACGATCGAACAACTGAGCTTCGCCAACAAGGATCTCGCCAACGCCGCTTCCCTGGCGCTGAAAACCGGCACGACCTTCGACCAGCTGGTCGCCGACCAGGGCAAGAAGCCGAGCGACGTGATGCTTGGAACCTTCAACAAGACAACCGTTCCGGACGCGGCGATCGCCGAGCCGGCTTTCGCGGTGACCAAGGATGGCGGCACAACGGGTGTCATCGAAGGCTCGTTCGGGCCTGTTATCCTGCGCGTGACCAACGTGAAGCTGGAAAGCGCCAAGAGCTTCGACGACGTCAAGGAAGACCTGCGCAAGCAGATAGCCATCGCCGCCGCCTCGTCCCAGATCGCCGACCTCCACGACCGCTTCGAGGATGCGCGCGGTTCTGGCGCCACGCTAGCCGAAGCTGCCCAGCAGATGAAGCTGAAGGCCGTCACCATCGATTCCGTCGACGCCACCGGGCTCGACAAGTCCGCCAACGAGGTCAAGGATATTCCGGAACGTCAGAAGCTGCTGACCGAGGCCTTCAAGACCGAAGTGGGCATTCAGGCCCTTCCGATCACCATCGGCAGCGACGGCTACGTCTGGTTCGATGTCCTCGAAGTGACACCGGAGCGCGACCGGCCGCTGGCCGAAGTGCACGACAAGGCCGTGGCCGACTGGACTGCAGAGCAGCAGAAGGTCGCTCTGGCAGCCAAGGCGTCTGCCCTCAAGGAAGAGGCCGCGAAGGGCAAGTCGCTCGCCGACATCGCCGCTCCGCTCGGCATCGCCGTCGAGAACAAGACGAACGTGACCCGCAGCATGGATGATGCCGTTCTCGGACGCTCCGGCGTTTCCGCAGCCTTTACCGGCCCGGTCGACACTGTCGCCAATGCGGTTGGCGGTGACGACACGACGCAGATCCTGCTGAAGGTCACCGAGGTCAACACCACGCCGCCGGCAACCGACATCCTGGCCAACCAGGATCAGCAGATCACGACGATCGCCAACGCTGCCGGCGACGATATCCTTGACCAGATGGTCGCGGAGCTGCAGACGAAATACGGCGTCACCGTCAATCGCGAGGCCGCGGCCCAGGCCGTGCAGCGCTAGGAATAGGGAACCGACATCGATGGCCGATCTGAAGCCACTGCTTGCCAAGGTCGCCGGACACGAAAGCCTGACGCGCGATGAAGCGTGTGAGGCCTTCGACATCCTGATGTCGGGAGAGGCCACGCCATCCCAGATCGGCGGTTTCCTGATGGCGCTTCGCATGCGCGGGGAAACGGTCGATGAGATCGTCGGCGCAGTCACGACCATGCGGGCAAAGATGTTGCCGGTCGATGCGCCCGCCGATGCCATCGACATCGTCGGCACGGGTGGCGACGGAACCGGCACCTACAATATTTCGACCCTCGCCGCGCTGATCGTCGCAGGCTGCGGCGTCCCCGTCGCCAAACACGGCAATCGGGCGCTGAGCTCGAAATCGGGCGCTGCCGACAGCCTTTCCGCGCTCGGCGTCAAGCTGGACATTTCCCCCGAGCATATCGGCCGCTGCATCCGCGAGGCCGGCATCGGCTTCATGTTCGCGCAGATGCACCATTCGGCAATGCGCCATGTCGGCCCCTCCAGGGTCGAGCTTGGGACGCGGACGATCTTCAACCTGCTGGGCCCGCTCTCCAACCCCGCCGGAGCCCGTCGCCAGCTACTGGGCGTCTATGCGCCTCAGTGGGTCGTGCCTCTGGCAGAGGTATTGCGGGATCTTAATGCCGAAAGCGTCTGGGTGGTGCACGGCAACGGCCTCGACGAGATCACAACGACAGGCACGACGCAGGTTGCAGCGCTGGAGAACGGCCAGATCCGGACGTTCGAACTGACCCCCAGCGATTTCGGCGTGCAGCACGCAGCGCTCGCCGACCTTAAGGGCGGCGACGGCGTCGTTAACGCGGCGGCCCTGCGCGCGGTCCTTTCCGGCGCCCAAAATGCCTATCGCGATATTTCCCTGGTGAACGCCGCTGCCTCGCTGGTCATTGCGGGCAAGGCGGAAACGGTGCTGGACGGAATGCGTCTGGCGAAAACTTCGCTCGACAGCGGCGCGACTGCCGCCGCCCTCGACAGGCTTATTGCTGTCTCGAACGACGGCGACTAAAGGAAAGGCTTTTGCCATGACCAATATTTTGAGGAAGATCGAGGCCTACAAGCGCCAGGAAATCGAGGCCGCCAAGGCAACCGTCTCGCTTGCTGACCTCAAGGCGATGCAGGGCGATCAATCGGCGCCACGCGGTTTTCACAGAGCTTTGGTTGAAAAGAAGCAGGCAGCTAAGTTTGGCCTGATCGCCGAGATCAAGAAGGCAAGCCCGTCCAAGGGTCTGATCCGTCCCGACTTCGATCCCCCAGCTCTTGCCAAGGCCTATGAGGCTGGCGGCGCAGCCTGCCTTTCGGTACTCACCGACGCGCCGAGCTTCCAGGGCGCCCCTGCCTTCCTGACTGCCGCCCGCGCCGCATGCTCGTTGCCGGCATTGCGCAAGGATTTCATGTTTGAGACCTATCAGGTTCAGGAAGCCCGGGCCTGGGGCGCCGACTGCATCTTGCTGATTATGGCCTCGCTCTCCGATGACGATGCCGAGCGTCTGCAGGACGAAGCCTTCGGGCTCGGCATGGATGTGCTTGTCGAGGTACACGATGCGCCGGAGATGGAGCGGGCGCTGAAGCTGTCGTCGCCGTTGATCGGCATCAACAATCGCAACCTGCGGACCTTCGAGGTCAGCCTCACCAACAGCGAACAGTTGGCGCCGATGGTTCCGGCCGATCGGTTGATCATTGGCGAGAGCGGTATCTTCACCCATGCGGATTGCCTGAGAATGCAGGCTTGCGGCATCAGCACGTTCCTGGTGGGCGAAAGCCTGATGCGCAAGGACGATGTCGAGGCAGCAGCGCGAGCGCTGCTCACCGGCGAAGGCGCCACTCTGGCTGCCGAATAGATGGCCGGCGCTCAAGGCGGCCTCACCCATATCGACGCCTCAGGCGAGGCGCACATGGTCGATGTCGGCGACAAGGCCGAGACGACGCGGATCGCCACAGCCTCTGGATACGTAAGGATGCAGCCCGAGACGCTCTCGCTGATCCGTGAAGGCAATGCCAAGAAGGGCGACGTCATCGGCACGGCGCGCCTTGCCGGCATCATGGCGGCAAAGCAGACCGCCAACCTCATCCCGCTCTGCCATCCCCTGATGCTGACGAAGATTGCGGTCGAGATCGTGCCGGACGATGCTTTGCCGGGTCTGCGGGTTTCCGCGACGGCGAAGCTGACCGGACGAACCGGCGTCGAGATGGAGGCGCTGACGGCCGTTTCCGTCGCCTGCCTCACGATCTACGACATGGCCAAGGCCGCCGACCGGCTGATGGAAATAGGTGGTATCAGGCTCGAGGAGAAGTCGGGCGGAAAGTCCGGCGATTTCCGTCTCGCGGAGAATGCGAAATGAGCCTGCTGCCAGTTGTCGAAGCGCAGGAGCGATTGCTCCGGAACGCGGTGCCGATCACTGAAAGCCAGAGCTTGCCATTGAGCGAAGCCTCCGGACGCGTGCTTGGCGCCGATCTCGCGGCCCGGCTGACGCAGCCCCCCTTCAACGCATCGGCGATGGACGGATATGCCCTCCGCCAGGCCGACCTGGCGTCGCCTGACGCACGATTGAAGGTCATCGGCGTCTCCGCCGCGGGCCACGCTTTCGAGGGAAAGGTCGGCGCGGGAGAAGCGGTGCGCATCTTCACCGGCGCCCCTGTGCCCGAAGGTGCCGACAGTGTCCTGCTGCAGGAAGATGCCCGGAACGAAGATGGTCATATCCACACGACCTACGCCCTTCGTCCGTCACAGCATGTGCGACCGCGCGGCCAGGATTTCGCCGAGGGTGAAGTGGTGCTCGGCACAGGCACCGTGCTCGATTTCACGCGTCTGACCGTGGCAGCGGCGATGAACCATGCAACGGTCGCCGTGCGCCGCCGTCCCCTGGTGGCGATCCTTGCTACCGGTGACGAACTGGTCGCACCTGGCGCCGTCCCCGGCCCTGCCCAGATTCTCGCCTCCAGCACCTTCGGGATAGCCGCGCTCGCGCGACAGGCCGGCGCCGAGGTCCTCGATCTCGGAATTGCGCCTGATGACAGCGCGGCCATTAGCGCTGCGGTCGCCAGGGCGCGCAATGCGGGCGCCGACGTCATCGTCACGCTCGGTGGCGCCTCGGTCGGCGATCATGACCTCGTTCAGGCAACGCTCATTGCGGCGGGCATGCAATTGGACTTCTGGCGGATCGCCATGCGGCCGGGCAAACCGCTGATGGTCGGCAGTCTGGGCAAGACGCATGTGCTCGGCCTGCCCGGCAATCCCGTTTCAAGCCTTGTCTGCGGCCTCCTGTTCCTGGAGCCACTGATCCGCAAGCTGGCCTCGCTCCCAACGGTGAAGCGCGCGGCGATGGCAGAAGTCGCCACGCCCTTCCCGGCCAACGACCAGCGCCAGGACTACGTCCGAGCAACGCTTGCCAGATCCACCAATGAGCACTGGATTGCTACGCCCTTCGGCAAGCAGGACTCGTCGATGATGAAAATCTTCGCCCAGGCGGACTGCCTGATCGTCCGGCCGCCCCATGCGCCTGCCCTGCCCGCAGGCGCCCTCACGCAGGTCCTGCTGCTGCGGCCGGATCTTTTGGACTGACAAGTTCAGACCTTCAAATTCCCGCAAGCCGGAATCAATTCGGGCGGCTTTCGCCGCCCGAGGAATATGATTGGCTTGCGCCGATTACTTGACCGGCGGCTTTTCGTGGTGGCCACCGAAGCCGGCGCGCATGGCCGACAGGACCTGATTGGCGAAGCCGTCATTGCCGCGCGACGAGAAGCGGCTGAACAGGGCAGCGCTCAACACCGGGGTCGGGACGCCTTCGTCGATGGCAGCCGAGATCGTCCAGCGGCCTTCGCCGGAATCGGACACGCGGCCTGCATATTGCGACAGCGCCGGGTCGGCATGGAGCGCGTCGGCGGTCAGATCGAGCAGCCAGGAGGTGATGACGCTGCCACGACGCCAGACTTCGGCGATTTCCGGGATGTCGAGATTGTACTGGTAGAATTCGGGGTTCGACATCGGTGCCGTTTCGGCGTCCGCCTCGGCCTGCTGCATGCCGATATTGGCGTGACGCAGGATGTTGAAGCCTTCGGCATAGGCGGCCATCAGGCCATATTCGATGCCGTTATGGACCATCTTGACGAAGTGGCCGGCGCCGTGCGGGCCGCAATGCAGGAAGCCCTGCTCGGCCGTGCTCTTGGCGGCGGCGACTTCGCTGCGCTGTGTCGAGGCCTTCACGTCGCCCATGCCCGGTGCCAGCGTCGCGAAGATCGGCGACAGATGCTGGACGGTCGGGGTCTCGCCGCCGATCATCAGGCAATAACCGCGCTGCAGGCCGAAAACTCCGCCGCTGGTGCCGACGTCGACGTAGTGAATGCCCTTCTGCTTCAGCATCGCGGCGCGACGGATGTCGTCGTGGTAATAGGAGTTACCGCCGTCGATGATGATATCGCCGTCCTCGAGAAGCGGCACAAGCTTGGTCAACTCGTTGTCGACAATGGCAGCCGGCAGCATCATCCAGATGGCGCGCGGCTTTTCGAGCTTGGAGACGAAATCTTCGAGGCTGGAGCTGCCGGTTGCACCCATGCCCTGCAGGTCTTCAACACTCTGCGCACGCGCGTCGAAGACGACGGCCGTGTGGCCATTGTTCATCAGCCGCTGCACCATGTTGCTGCCCATGCGGCCGAGGCCGATCATACCAATCTGCATAGTCACGTCTCCTTGGGACGGTTTTGGAGCGGTCGCTCCAGTCGGGTTATAGGTTGATTTTGCGACAGCCCTTAGTGCCCGCAAATTATGGTGCCGAGGATTAGCAGGCAACCATAGCCGCGAAACATCAAGAATATGTGAGCAAACCTAATCGTTTGAATTTCCCTTCCTACCGCCATTGCCGCTGTGGCTCAAGTCTCCAATCCAGGGCCGATATAACGGGCCCGCGGGCGGATCAACCGGCCGCTCACCGCCTGCTCCATGGCATGCGCCAGCCATCCGACAGTACGAGCCAAGGCGAAAATCGTCATCGGCGCATCCCGTGGCAGATCGAAGGCGGCGGCAAGCGCGGACAGGGCGAAGTCGGCATTGGCGCGCTCGCCGACCAACGCTTCCGCCGCCGCCCGCAGATCGGCAAAGACGGGCGGTATCTCGAAATGCGCCAGCAACGCGCAGGCACGCGCATCGCCGTCAGGATAGAGGCGATGCCCGAAAGCCGGGAGCATCCGGTCCTTCTCAAGGCGAAGGCGCACCGCTTCGCGGGCTCCCTTAGTTTGCGCTTGATCGACGAGAAGGTCCACCTGGCGCCAGGCGCCACCGTGCAGCGGACCTGTAAGGGCTGCCAGCCCGGAGAGCGTTGCTGCCGAAAGCGATGCGCCGGAGGAGGTGGTGACCCGGGCGGCAAAGGTCGAGGCATTGAGTTCATGATCGGCAAAGAGAACGAGCGCGCGGCGAATGATGGGTGCGGCCTCCGGCCGGTGCCAACCATCTGCCAGCCGCTGGTGCAATGGAAGGTCGGCCCTCCCCGGTGCCAACGCGGCCGCGACAGTGGCAAAGACCGAGTGCGCCTCTACCTGCAGGTCCGGCAGGCATCGGCCGAGCGACGGCGGATCGCCTGCGATCCGGCAAGCCAGAGCCAAGAGCGCGGCTTGCACCGACCCATCGGAGCCTAGACCTGCGGGCGAAGGCAAGGGCCGGAGCGGGCCGTCGGTGTTCCAGAGGATGGCCGCCGCAGCCTCCAGGCTGGCATGCTCGGCCAAACCGATCGCGTTCACGCCCCTGTAGAACAGGCAGCCGTCCGACACTGTCGAGACTGCCGAAGGCAGCAGAGGATCGCCCCACCGAATCGTCTCGGCGGCCACCGCTTCGCTTTTGCGACGACCGGTCTGCCGCGTCGCCAGACGCCTCACGTCGTCCTGCAGATAGAGGCTGCGGCGCGTATCGGTGGGATCGGCCTTGGCGCGGATGCGACCACGGCTGACATTGGCATAGAGTGTCTGCTGCTTGGTGCCCAGCAGATCCAGAGCCTCTTCCGCCGTCATCCAGGACATGGCGCCTCACATTGATCCAAAGCGTCAAGATTGACGCTCCGGCGAATTGTGCCGATCCTCGCTGGATAGTCAAAGGAGAATACGATGAAGAGTGGATTGGATGATGTCATCGCCGCCGAAACCCAGCTGTCCGATGTCGACGGTCTGGCCGGCAGGCTGATCATTCGCGGCGTCTCGCTGGACGACCTGGTGGCCAAGAGCCGATACGAAGACGTTGCCGCCCTGCTGCTTTCCGGCATGTTCGATGAGGAGATCGATGCCGGCCGGCTGATATCACTGATCGGTGACGCAAGGCTATCGCTGTTCGACCACGTCGCGCAGATTGACCCGGCGTTGCTGGCGCTGCCGCCTGTCGAAGCGATGCGGGCCTTGCTGGCGCGTCTGCCCGACGGAACGGATTTCGCAACCGCTGTCCGGCTGATGGCGGCGCCTGCCGTCTTCCTCCCGGCAGTTCTGCGGTTGCGGGCCGGCGAGCCCGCCATCCGCCCGGACCCCCGCCTTTCGCAGGCAAAGGATATTCTGCGGATGACCAACGGTATCCTGCCAACTGCGGAACAGGCAGCCGGTCTCGATGCCTACCTGGTGACGATCGCCGACCATGGGCTCAACGCCTCGACATTTACCGCCCGGGTCATCGCTTCCACGCATGCCGGGCTCACCTCCTCCGTCCTCGGTGCGCTCGGCGCGTTGATGGGGCCACTGCATGGCGGCGCGCCGGGTCCGGTGCTCGACATGCTGGATGCGGTCGGCACGCCCGAGAATGCCCGCGGCTGGCTGAAAGAGGAACTTGATCGGGGCGAGCGGCTGATGGGCTTCGGACATCGAATCTACCGTGTCCGCGATCCACGCGCCGACGCGCTGAAGGCGGCGCTAAGGCCGATCGTTGCCGCCGGCCAGGTGGACGGCCAGAGGATGGCGCTTGCAGAAGCCGTGGAACAGGCGGCCGTGACGCTGTTGCGCGAGCGCAAACCAGACCGGCCGCTCGAGACCAACGTCGAGTTCTACACTGCGATGCTGCTCGATTCGCTTGGCTTTCCGCGGGAGGCCTTTACCGGTGTCTTCGCGATCGGCCGAACGGTGGGCTGGATCGCCCATGCCCGCGAGCAGGTGTTGAACGGGCGGCTGATCCGCCCGCAATCGCGCTATATCGGACTGGTCCCCAAAGCCGCCTGAAACCAAGCGCAATTGCACACCCTGTCAGTCGGGCATCCGACTCGGCAAGATCGCGCTGTTACAGATGAACCTTGCGAATTCAAGCACCGGCGCGGTCGCGCCGGTGTTCTGCAGGTGCAGATCGATCATCTCGACCGAAGTCTGATGGCACCGCTGTTGATCTCGATATCGTCATATCTCCGCGTCTTGTAGACGAGTGTCGAAATCAGCCAGCTGAGCAGGAAGATGCCGACCACGGCATAACCGAAATTGGCGAGGTTGTCGTTGAGCTCGGCGACAGCGCTCCAGACGCCGCCCTCGAGGCCGAGCTTGTCAGCGACCAGGCCCAATGCTTCCATGCCGCCAATGAAGATGGCAACGACGACGGAGGCAGCGGTGATCGTCAGATTGTACCAGAGCTTGCGAACCGGGTTGACGAAGGCCCAGCCATAGGCGCGGGTCATCAGGACGCTGTCCGTGGTATCGAACAGCGACATTCCGGCCGTGAAGAGCGCCGGGAAAACCAGGATCGTCCAGAACGACATTCCCTGTGCCGCCTGGGTCGCCGAGATGCCGAGGAGACCGATTTCCGTCGCCGTATCGAAGCCCAGTCCGAACAGAAAACCGATTGGATACATGTGCCATGAACGGGTCACGACCTTGAACATCGGGCGGAAGATCCGTGCCAGGAAACCGCTTTTGGCAAGCAGCGTATTGAGGTCTTCCTCGACGACGACCTCACCTCTTTTGACACGGTTGAACGCTGCCCAGATGCCGCGCAGCACGAAGAAGTTGGCAAGCCCGATGATGCATAGAAATAACGCGGAAACGGATGTGCCGACAACACCGCCAAGATCATGAAACGTGCCGAGCTCGACCACCGAGGCCGTGGCGGCGATAGCGATCGACGCCAGGACGACAATGCTGGAATGACCAAGCGAGAAGAAAAAACCAACGGAAAACGGAGCCTTGTCTTCCTGGACCAGTTTGCGGACCACGTTGTCGATCGCGGCGATATGATCAGCATCGAAGGCATGGCGCAGACCGAGCATGTAGGCAAGGAAGGCTGTGGCGAGCAGGGCCGGACGTTCGGAAAATGCCATCCATGCCCAGAACCATGCGCCGACATTGAAAGCGACAATCAGGATATAGGTGGTGGTAATTTTCGTCTTGGCCCGGTCTTTCCGGTCGTCAAACGGATTGGGGATCATAAATCGCTTTCCTCAGGCACGGCAGCGCAAAGTGCCATGGAAAGAAAAGCGGGACCAGAGGCAAACGACGTAGTATCGGCTCGTTTTCCGGCATTCAAACAGCGAACCCGGCTTATCGCCGGGTTCGAAGGATCAGCGGTACAGCACGGAAGTGCTAGACCAACCGGCTCTGCTCAAGTGCGGCTTCGATGAAGCTCGCAAACAATGGATGCGGATCGAGCGGGCGTGACTTCAGTTCGGGATGATACTGCACGCCGATGAACCACGGGTGATCGGGATATTCGACCGTCTCCGGCAGGACGCCATCCGGCGACATTCCCGAGAACACCAACCCGCAGCTTTCAAGCCGATCCTTGTAGTCGACATTGACCTCGTAGCGATGGCGGTGGCGCTCGGATATGTCGGAGGAGCCGTAGATCTCAGCGATCTTGGTGCCCTTCTTCAGCGCTGCCTTGTAGGCACCGAGACGCATCGTGCCGCCGAGATCGCCGGACGCAGCACGCTTTTCGAGCTGGTTGCCCTTGATCCACTCGGTCATCAGGCCGACTACAGGCTCCTGGGTGGCGCCGAATTCGGTCGACGATGCATGCTCGATACCAGCCAGATTGCGGGCCGCTTCGATGACCGCCATCTGCATGCCGAAGCAGATGCCGAAATAGGGAACTGCGCGCTCACGTGCGAATCGCGCCGCATGGATCTTGCCTTCCGAGCCGCGCTCGCCGAAACCGCCGGGCACCAGAATGCCGTGGACCTTCTCGAGATAGGGCGCCGGGTCCTCCTTTTCGAAGACCTCCGACTCGATCCATTCGAGCTTGACCTTCACGTGATTGGCGATGCCGCCGTGATGCAGCGCCTCGATCAGCGACTTGTAGGCGTCTTTCAGGCCGGTGTACTTGCCGACGATGGCAATGGTCACCTCGCCCTCGGGCGTATGGATGCGGTGGCAGACTTCTTCCCAGGCTTCGAGACGCGGCTTTGGAGCCGGTTCGATGCCGAAGGCGGCGAGCACCTCGTTGTCGAGGCCTTCCTTGTGGTAGGCGGTTGGCACGTCGTAGATATTGGCAACGTCGAGCGCCTGGATGACGGCCGACTGGCGGACGTTGCAGAACAGCGACAGCTTGCGGCGTTCGGCTTCCGGAATTTCGCGGTCGGCGCGGACAAGCAGAATGTCGGGATGGATGCCCAGAGCCTGCAGCTCCTTGACGGAATGCTGGGTCGGCTTGGTCTTCAATTCGCCGGCAGCGGGGATGTAAGGCATCAGCGTCAGATGGACGTAGACGGCGGTGCCGCGCGGCAGATCGTTGCCGAGCTGGCGGATCGCTTCCATGAACGGCATCGCCTCGATATCGCCGACCGTGCCGCCGATTTCGCAGATGACGAAGTCGTAGTCGTCATTGCCCTCGGTGACGAAATCCTTGATCTCGTTGGTGACGTGCGGAATGACCTGGACCGTTGCGCCGAGGTAATCCCCACGGCGTTCCTTGTCGATGATGTTCTTGTAGATGCGACCCGTGGTGATGTTGTCGGTCTTGGTCGCCGAGCGGCCTGTGAAGCGCTCGTAGTGGCCGAGATCGAGATCGGTCTCCGCGCCGTCGTCCGTCACGAACACTTCGCCGTGCTGGGTCGGGCTCATGGTGCCCGGATCGACGTTGAGATAGGGGTCCAGTTTGCGCAGGCGGCATCTATAACCGCGGGCCTGCAGGAGTGCTCCGAGAGCTGCGGCCGCTATTCCCTTACCAAGTGAGGAAACCACGCCGCCGGTGATGAATACATATCGCGCCATGGGAGCCACCGGTTACCTTTTCACAAATGATTCCGCCAGCCCAAAAATTCTTTTCCAGAACTTTTGAAGGCCAGGCGGATGATACACAAAAGAAAACCGGCAGGTTTGAGACCTGCCGGAGGATTGTTTCGAGGGTCTCTTACTGACCCGTTGGAACACCGGTCTGAGCCGGTGCCGGCGTGGCCGGAGCAGCAGGCGTCGCCGGAGCGGCCTGGCCAGCAGGTGCTGCCGGAGCAGTGCCAGCGGGCGCGGTTCCCGTTGCGGGCGCGGTGCCGGTTGCGGGCTTTGCGCCGCCCAGCGAATCAAGCACGCCGCCGCTCTTGGTCTGGCCGGCCGGGGTGATCCGGTCGAGAATGTCGGTCGGACGACCTTCGTAACGCGACAGAACGCCGAGACCGAGCGAGGTGATGAAGAACAGCGTCGCAAGGATAGCCGTCGTGCGGGTCAGGGCATTGGCAGCACCACGTGCTGACATGAAGCCCGAACCGCCACCGACGCCAAGGCCGCCGCCTTCCGAGCGCTGAATAAGAACGACACCGACCAGTGCGAGCACGATCATGAGGTGAATGACAATCAATACGGTCTGCATAGGTCCAGTCCCGCCCGCGAACGCAGGCATAAGAAGAAAAGCTCGCGGCTCTTTACATGAGGCTTTCGCCTATTCCAAGCCTTTTCGACGCGGTCCGCTGCCGTGGCCGCAAAACGGCCACGAACTCAGTTTGCCCCCAACGAAATCAGGCCGGCTGTTTCAAGCACGCGCCGTACATGGCGATGAAATCGACGGCTTTCAAGCTGGCGCCGCCGACCAGCAGACCGTTGACGTTTTCGATGCCGACAAGAGCAGCCGCATTCGAAGGATTGGCCGACCCTCCGTAGAGAAGGCGCATGCTCTTGCCCGTCCTGCCGAGCCGCGTCACCAGATCGGACCTTAGGAACGAGTGGGCCTCGGCGATCTCAGAGGGTTGCGGGACCATGCCCGTTCCGATCGCCCAGACAGGCTCATAGGCAATGACAGTGTTCTGAGCCGTCGAGCCCTGAGGCACCGATGCTTCGATCTGCTTCTGCAGGACTGCAATGGTCTGCCCCTGCTGGCGCTCCGCGAGCGTCTCGCCAACACAGATGATCGCGGTGAGGTCAGCTGCATGTGCCGCCTCGGCTTTCGCCCTGACAAGCTCGCTTGTCTCCGCGTGGTCACGGCGGCGCTCGGAGTGACCGACGATGACATAGGTGCCGAAGCAGTCGGCGATCATCTCGGCGGAGATATCGCCGGTATGGGCGCCGCTGCGGTGCTGATGGCAATCCTGCGCGCCGACAGCCAACGGGCTATCCTGGCAGAGCGCTGTCGTGACATAGAGCAGCGTTGCCGGTGGGCAAAGCAAGGCTTCGACCTTCAGCGCCTGTGCTGGCGTGATGGCCTCGGCAATCGCCTTGATCTCCGTCAGGCTGTCCCGCGTTCCATTCATCTTCCAGTTGCCCGCCAGAAGCGGACGTATCTTTTCTGTCATGGTGCTCTCCTCCCTCGTCCTGCGGACCTAGCAAAAGAATGGCGAAAAGGAAAGTTTCGCGCCACCGGCTTTCGGCTGTCGCGCCGCCCGGTTGCCGGAGCCCCTTTAATGCGCCTGTGAAAACACCCAGTCGAGCGTCTTTCGCCAGTCGATCATCCGCAACGGCGTTCCGTGCGAGCCGGTGGCGTAGAGGGTGAAGCGTGCCGGATAGCGGGCCTTGATGAGCTTCTCGAACTGACCCTGCTGATCGGCGGCGGCATAGACCTTATCGGCGCTGCCATGGGCGAACCAAATCGGCAGCCGCGCCTTGTAGAAGGCGCTCTTGCTGAAGGCGGGATCGGTGACGGCGCTCATCATCACCATGCCCGCCAGGCGCTTGACACTCTCGGGCTCGCGGCTGATTCCCCAGCAGATGATGCTCCCCATCGATGCGCAGGAAAGGACGACCGGCTTACCGCCGGATTGCTCGTAGACAGCCTTGATCAGCGCCGCCGTATCTGCCACGCCCTGCGCATCGAATGTCTTGATGGTGGGCGAATAGTAACTCCCGCCATTGTCGACGGCGAGGTTCTTCAATCGGTTGAAGTTGCCGCCAAACATGTAGTCGTTGGCGCCGAGGCGCCGATCGCCGGCGCGCCCGTGGATGAAGATGACCGTGAACGCCTGCGACACAGCAGGTCCCACCCTGGTGACATCAAGCTTTCGCGTCCCGATCGCAAGGGTTTCGTCCACCTGGTCGTGGCGAACGCCCAACGCCAGGTAGGACGGCTTTACCCTTCGCTCCGGGACGACGTCGCGGCCGTTGATGTCACGCATTTCCTGGTAATCGATGGTCTCGAAGGCGCCCTTGTCATGGCTCTCCGTGACCGTCTGGTTGGAAAACAGCTCGTCCTTGAAAGGTTTCAGTTCCAGCGCGGCGACTTGCGTCGCGAAAAATGCGACAAACGCAGCAATTGAAGCAATTTTGATGAAATGAACTGTGGACACTGGCATGCCGATCTGACCCTTTGGAGAAGTGTGGCTTGCCATTCGTCGATGGCGGACGCAAATCTTTTTTCCAATTGGTCCCGAAGATGCGTGCGTCGCAGTTTCGAAAGATTTCTGCCAGAATCCGCGTGAGTCGGGCGTGCAGTGGGCTATTCCATGTCCCATCGCTTTGTCACCACATACGGGATATCCCCTCAGTTTAAGATTTGAACACGCTTATGGATGATAGCAACGATCTCTTCTCAGCCGCCGCCACTGTCGCCGCAGCCCCCAAAGTCGAAAAGAAGCCTGAGGCTCAGAAGAAGCCCGAGGGTGTAGCCGCGCCAAGGCCGGCGCCGCCGAGCCAGTCTTCATCCGACAGCTACGACGCATCGGCCATCCGCGTGCTTGAGGGCCTTGAGCCTGTGCGCATGCGTCCCGGCATGTATATCGGCGGCACGGACGAAAAGGCGCTGCACCACCTGTTCGCCGAAGTCATCGACAACTCCATGGACGAGGCCGTCGCCGGCCACGCCAATTTCATCGAGGTTCATCTCGATGTGCAGGGCTACCTGACGGTCAGCGACAATGGTCGCGGCATCCCGGTCGAAAACCATCCACAGGTGCCGGGCAAGTCGACCCTCGAAGTGATCATGACCAAGCTTCATGCCGGCGGAAAATTCGACGGCAAGGCCTACGAAACATCAGGTGGTCTGCACGGCGTCGGCGTCTCCGTCGTCAACGCACTGTCGGACGACATGGAAGTCGAGGTCGCCCGCAACAAGAAGCTCTACCGTCAGCGCTTTTCGCGCGGCATTCCGCAGGGCGGCCTTGAGGAACTCGGGGATATCCACAATCGGCGCGGCACGCGTGTCCGCTTCCATCCCGATCCGCAGATCTTCGGCGACCATGCCAGGTTCGATCCGGCCCGCGTCTTCCGCATGGCCCGCTCCAAGGCCTACCTGTTCGGCGGCGTCGAGATCCGCTGGAGCTGCGATGCCGGCATGCTGCCTGAGGGTTCAGAGATCCCGGACAAGGCGGTCTTCCACTTTCCGGGCGGCCTGAAGGACTACCTGCAGGCAACGATGGGCAAGGAGTTCACCGTTACCCGCGAGATCTTCGCCGGCAAGTCGGAGAAGGCCAGCGGCCACGGCTCGCTGGAATGGGCGATCAGCTGGTATGGCGGCGATCCGCAGGTGCATTCCTACTGCAACACCATCCCGACGGCGGAGGGCGGCACCCACGAAGCCGGCCTGCGCATCGCCCTCTTGAAAGGACTGAAGAACTACGCGGAACTGACCCAGAACAAGCGTGCGGCCGCGATCACCACCGACGACGTGATGATATCAGCCGTCGGCATGCTGTCCGTCTTCATCCGAGAACCTGAATTCGTCGGCCAGACCAAGGATCGCCTGGCCAGCGTCGAGGCCCAGCGCATCGTCGAGAACGCGTTGCGCGATCCCTTCGACCACTATCTCGCCGACAATCCGGGCGAATCCGAGAAGCTGCTCGACTGGGTTATCGAGCGTGCCGAGGAGCGGCTGCGCCGCCGCAAGGAAAAAGAGGTCAACCGCAAGACAGCCGTGCGCAAGTTGCGGCTGCCGGGCAAACTGTCCGACTGCTCGCAGAACACGGCGGCCGGCGCCGAACTCTTCATCGTCGAAGGCGATTCGGCCGGCGGCTCGGCGAAGCAGGCGCGCAACCGTTCCAATCAGGCGATCCTGCCCTTGCGCGGCAAGATCCTCAATGTCGGCAGCGCGACGCGCGAGAAGCTGTCGGCCAACCAGCAGATCTCCGACCTTATCCAAGCGCTCGGCTGCGCGACGCGGGCGAAATACCGCGACGAGGACCTGCGCTACGAGCGCATCATCATCATGACCGACGCAGACGTCGACGGCGCGCATATTGCGTCTCTGCTGATCACCTTCTTCTATCAGGAGATGCCGGACCTCATCCGCGGCGGCCATCTCTACCTGGCCGTGCCGCCGCTCTACAGGCTGACGCAGGGCGCCAAGACCCTCTACGCCCGTGACGATGCCCATCGCGCCGAGATCATGAACACGGTGTTCAAGGGCAAGAAGGTCGAGATCGGCCGCTTCAAGGGGCTGGGCGAGATGATGCCGGCGCAGCTCAAAGAAACGACGATGGACCCGGCGCAGCGTACGCTTTTGAAGGTCGCCATCGACGACGTGGATTTCGAGGGCACACGCGACGCCGTCGACGCCCTTATGGGCACAAAACCCGATGCCCGCTTCCGATTCATCCAGGAACGGGCTGCCTTCGCGGAGAACCTGGACATCTGACCAAGAATCGACCGCAGCTTTGCTGAAACCAACCTGCGGTCGCATCCTTGTCATGACGATGCACTACAGCCCATTATGGGCCTTACCCTTGAATCAGCCTGGTTCATGCCCCATAACCGAATAATCTGAAATGCTGACAAAAGTCCGGGTGGGTATGTTCGAACGTCAAAAGCCGGGGGAGCCGAGCTGGCTGGGGCCAGCCACGCAGGCACGCATGGCGCTTATCCCGTCGATCTCCGCTGCCCGCTGGTTGCTGCTGCTGATCGCGCTGGCTGCGATCTACTTCTTTTATGGATTCATCGTGCCGGTGCTGGCGGCACTGGTGGTCGGTTTCGCCACCTGGCCGATCTACCGCGACATCCTGCGGCGCACCGGCAATCGCCGCACGATCGCCGCTTCGATCGCGATCGTTCTGATCATCGCGTTCCTCGTCCTGCCAATCGTGTTTGCGGTGATCTACACCTCCGGTGAGGTCAAGGAGTGGTTCACCTGGGCGCTGCATGTCAACCGCTTCGGCGCGCCGACACCGCTCTGGATCGTGGACCTGCCGATTGCCGGTCCCTGGCTCAACGAGCAGTGGTCTCATTATGTCGGCGTGCCCGGCGCTATCGGCGAGATGGCGCAGCTCGTCAGCGGCGCCAATATCGGCAACATCTATCGTGCGGTGCTGGCGGCCGGCGGCGGCGCGTTCCACGTTGTCCTGACCCTGCTGTTCATGATGATTGCTCTGTTTTTCGTCTATCGCGACGGCATCGGCTTCGTCAGGCAGCTCGATCTGATCGGCGAACGCATCTTTCCCAATCGCTGGGAGCGCATTTCCAGGGTCGTGCCGATCACCATCAGTTCCACGGTCATGGGCATGACGGTCATCGCCATCGGCGAGGGAATCGTGCTTGGTGTCGCCTATTGGATCGCCGGCGTCCCCTCGCCCGTGACGCTTGGCGTACTCACCGGCATAATGGCCTTGATCCCCGGCGGCGCACCGCTGTCGTTTACGCTCGTCTCGCTCTATCTGCTCGGCAGCGGGGCGCAGATCGCCGGCGTCTCGCTACTGGTCTGGGGAACGGTGGAGCTCTTCATCGTCGATAAGACCTTGCGCCCGCGTCTCGTCGGGGGACCGATCAAGCTGCCTTTCCTGCCGACATTTTTCGGCCTTGTCGGCGGCGTCAAGACGATGGGCTTCCTGGGGCTATTCATTGGACCCGTGCTGATGGCCATCATCGTGGCCATCTGGCGCGAATGGATCCGCGAGGTCGAACTTTCCGAGGAAGAGCCTGAGCTCACCGAACAGGAACTGCCTGTGCGCATCCACCGCGACACCCCGAAGACAGATGTAGACGTCAGCGCCTCGCGCTAATTGTACCCGGTCATCTCGAGGTAACCGCGTCCCTTCTGGCTACCCTCGAAGCTGATCGGTCCTTCCCAATAGGGAAAGCGCGTTGCCATCCAGGCCTGCGCGTTGAGCGGCGTAGTGGTGACGCTGAAATGGCGAGTGGGAATGTCCAGTTGCCATTGCGTCGGTACCTTGTGGCCGGCCACGTCGGTGGTTTTCAGCGGCGAGATCGTCAGGGCACCGGCAGGCAAGGGCGTCGGCGTGCCATCGGCTGCAATCCACGTGGCCGAGGTGAAGCCTGCGCCGCTGTCGCGCAACCGGAATCCCATCAGTTTCTCGCCATTTTCCAGATGCAGGGAAAACCAGTCCCAGCCAGTCTGGTCGGATGACAGCGGCTGCGATGACCATTCGCGGTCGAGCCACGCCTCGCCGGTGACGGCCACTTCGCCGTCGGGGAGCTTCAGGACACCCTCTGCCGCGTAGAACGGCTGCGAATAGTAATTGCTGGCCTGGCCGCCGGCCGACTTCACGGAGTAACCGCCCTCGCCCTGCGCCACGATCGGGCCTCGCGCGCTAAGCCGCAGATCGTAGCGAAAATTGGATCCCGTGGCGCGAAGGTCGATCAGGGAAAGTGCGTCGGCAGCGCTCCCTGCTTTCAACAGGCTCTTCATCTGCCAGTCATCGATCCAGGCCGCGAACGGCGTGGCGTTGACGCCGGCAGCCCCCGCCCCGTCCCGCGACAGGCGCTCCGACACGTAATGGGCGGTCGGCGTGGTGATCGCGGCATTGCCCATCCAGATCTGCGGACTTGACCAATCTGCCTTGGCGCCCGGCGCCAAAGCGGAGCGGAAGAGCGTCCACTGCACGCCATAGGCTTTGCCATCGGCCCCCTTGAGATCGGCGGTCAGGTACCACCACTCGATCCGGTAGTCGGGATGGGGACCATGGTCGGCCGGAAAGCGAAATGGCACGCCGCGCTGCGGAATGGCGAAACCATCGGCGCTGGTGCCCAATCCGGCAAAACCCTGCGCCTGGGCATCCGCAGTGCAGACCGCGGACGAGAGCAGAAGGCACAACAGCAAAGATTTAACGCTCATTGGCAAAGACTCTCAGAAGATCGGAGGGCGACAGGCTTGCCAGACGGCGTAGCGGAATGAGTGCAGACAGCAGAGCGGCGGCAAGAGCGAAGACCGCCAATCGCAGCCAGTCGGAGGGAAAGAGATGCATCGGCAGGCGCCAACCGAAGGCTTCGACATTGACGATGGCCAGCAACACCCATGCGAGGCCGATGCCGACGGGGATCGCCGCCAGCAGCGTCACTGTGGCAAGCACCATCGTGCGCGCCACCTCGAGCACAACGAGATGGCGGCGCGTCAGGCCCATTGCCCATACCGGCGCGATCTGGGACAGGCGCATGCCGGACAGCGTCATCAGGCTGGCGAACATCGCGACGGCCGCAACACCCAGCGTCAGCACGTTCAAAGCACCGGTAACGGCAAAGGTCTTCTCGAAGATCTCCAGCGACTTCGCCTTGATGCTCGCCTGGTCGACGACATTCTGGGACGGCAGATGGAACTGCGCCTGGAGCGCATCGATGAGTGCCGTCGTCCTTGCTGGATCCAGCCGCAACCCATAGCGTAGCCGCGAGACATCGGGATAATGTGACGTCAATGCATCGATGCCGACAATGGCCTGCCCGATCGGATTTCCGTAATCCGAGTAGACCCCGACGATCGTCGTTTTCCAGCCGCCCGGCAGAATGAGCGGCTCGCCAAGTTGGAGCTTCTCACGCCGTGCCATCTGTTCGTTGACGAGCACCGCATTGCCCCCAGCGACTTTATCCCAGACACCGGGCACGGGTTGCAGAAGGGGCCAGTTGTCGCGGTAGGTGCGGTCGTCGGCCACGCCGAACACCTGCGCCGGTGCGCCTGCGACCGTACCTTCGACGCTCCAGATCGGCAGAGTGGCATCGACACGCGGTGCAAGCCACGTCCGCAAAGCAGTCGCCTCGCCTTCGTTGCGGGCGGTGACATAGAGCTCGGCGGCCAGCCGTTGGTCGAGCCAGCCCGTAAAGGTCAGGCGAAAGCTCGCGACCATGGTGCCGACGCCGACATTGGCGGACAGCGCTAGCAGCAGCGCCATCAAAGCGAGGGAGAGCCCCGGCAGTTGCTGGCGCGTGTCGGCCCAGAACCACTGCGTCAAGGGACCCCGCGCAAGCTGCTGCATGAACGCCAACAATGCAGTTATGATCACCGGCAGGATCAGTGCGGCACCCAGCAGCAGGCCGGCGAGAACGGCGAAGCCGGCGATCAGCCCATTGCCCCATATAGCCAGCGCCAGGGCCATTGCAAAAAGGCAGAGGGCAAAGACAGCCTGCACCCGCCGCGCAGCCTCGGAGGCCCGTGCCCAGGCCCTTGGCTGGGCTGGCGCCAGAAGCGGCAAGGTCCAAACCTGCCAAAGGCTTTGCGCCGCCGAAACCAGGGTTCCGCCCACGGCGATGGCAAGACCGGTCGCCCACCATTGGGGGCGCAGGGTCAGTGCTCCCGGCACCGTCGCACCGTAGAGCCCCTGCAGCGTTGCGGCCACGTCAGGCAGCAGGAAGGAGGCAACGAAATAGCCGAGCACCACGCCGCAGAGCCCCGCGATCAGAGCCAGCAGCAGCAATTCCGCCAGCAGCAGACCGATCAAAGCCCTGGCGGAAAGGCCGAGCGAGCGCAGCGTCCGGAAGGTCGCGCGGCGCTGCTCGAAGGCAAGGCCAATCGCCGAGTAGACGATGAACAGGCCGACGGCAAAGGCCAGGAAACCGAAGGCGGTGAGATTGAGATGAAAGCTGTCCGTCAACCTGACCAGGTCGCCCTGCGGATCCGGCGCGCGGACCGAGAGGCCTGGGACAATCGTCTCGATCGGCGCAAGGCCCGCCGGCTGATGCGCATCGACGATCAGGCGGCTGATCAGACCTTTCTTGTCGAGCAGCGATTGGGCGATGCCGATGTCCACGAGCCCGGTTCCGGGCGGCAGGCCTTGGCCGACTTCAAGCGGAGGTGTGGGCTGCCCGGCAAGCTGGCGCGCTGTCGCGGATGCCACATACATGCGTCCTGGCGGCGTGATGAAACCAAGAAGATCGTCGCCGGCGCTGACGTTCACCTGTTGGGCTTCGGCCGGAAGGCTTACCGGATCGAGGCCGATGACGTGCAGTCGAACGGAACCCAGCCGCAGTTGGCCTTCGAGAACCGGAGAGACCAGCCAGCCGGCACGTCGCAGCGCAACAAAGTCCGCCTGCGGTATGAGTTCACCATCATCGGACACGATCTGCCGGAGCCTGTCCTGGCCCAGCATGGCGGCGGCCCGATCGTAGCTGGCCCGCGCCTCGGCATTGATCGCCTGGACGCCCGACCAGAGGGCGGTGGCAAGCGAAAGTCCGAGCAGGAGCATGGCGAGCTGCATGGGACGGCGGCGCCAGTGGGAGAGAAGCGCCGAGAGGGCAACTGTCAGCATCAGGCGATCCGCCCGGATCTCAGATGAATGCGCCCGTCCAGTCGTTCGGCAAGCCGCTGCGAATGGGTGACCATCAAAAGCGCCGCCCCCGTCTCGACGACCAGCGACAACATCAGGTCGAGCACTGCATCGCCGGTTGCCTCGTCGAGATTACCCGTGGGTTCGTCGGCGAGAACCAGTTTCGGCCGCGCCGCCAGCGTGCGGCCTATGGCGACACGCTGCTGCTGCCCGCCCGAGAGCTGCTCAGGATAGCGTTTGCCCAAATCGACCAATCCGAGCCTCTGCGTCAACTCCGTCTGCCAGGCGGGGTCATGGCGGCCGGCGAGCCGGGCGTGGAAAGCGAGATTGGCCGCGACGTCGAGCGAAGGAATGAGATTGAACTGCTGGAACACCAGGCCGACCACGCTCCTGCGCAAGGCTGCGCGCTCGGCATCGTGAAGCTGCGTGACATCCTGTCCATCGATCTCGATCCGCCCGGCGTCGACCCCGTCCAGACCGGCGGCGAGGTGCAGCAAGGTGCTCTTGCCGCTGCCGGATTCTCCCGTCAGCGCCAGGCTGCGGCCAGCCTCGAGCGTGAGATCGATGTCCTGCAGCACCTGCAGAGGCCCCTCGGCCGTCTGATATGCCTTGCTGACACCCTGCATTGCGAGAACCATGACAATCCTTATAAAGTCGCAGATCCGGCAAGAAGCCTGCGTAGGTATCTTGCCGTTTGGCAACTGACTAATATCTAGACGAGTATTCAGTATAGGCGATTCGATGGCGATCCTGTTCAAGACCGCGATAAGCGAAGACAAAGCGTTGGAGAAAGTCGAGGCGACGATTCTCGACGGCAGCGACCGCGACGGGTATCTCAACGTCATGACCGAGGATATGGAGCGGGCGGAAGCTTCGGAAAGAGGCCGTCACACTGGAGAGTTTCGCGATCAGGTGGATGCTGCGCTGACCGACGCCAAGCGCGACGCGCCGTTCTGGCTTGTCTACCGACGAACCGAAGCCGACAAAGGCATCAGCGCCAACGACATCCGGAATGCCGCGATCCGCCTGACGCGCGGCTACGACGGAACCATCGTTATTGCCCTCAGCCTGCTGGGCCATGATCATGACGACGGTGACCTCGAGTTGATCTTCATCTGTTTTCGCGAGGACTTCCATCGCAGGAATTTTCGCGTCAGATACGAAAACAAATACGTTCCGGATTAAGCTCCCAACCGTCTCTCTGCGAAGTGAGCTTGCCTCCCATGCATTCACTCATCCTCCTTCGACAACGTCCGAACCGCCTGAACGCCTGCTGGCCTTGACAGGCGGGAGCACGGGATTAATGCGGACGCCTGTCATTCGGGAGAGTTTTCGTGAAATCACTTGCATCGTTGTCGGGATTCGTCGGCAGGACGTTTGCCGTCTGGGTCATTCTTTTTGCAGTTCTGGGCTTCCTGTTTCCCAACACCTTCAAGCTGATCGCTCCCTATATCGTCATCCTGCTCGGGATCATCATGTTCGGCATGGGTCTCACCCTGTCTCTGGACGATTTCCAGGCCCTGTTCAGGCGGCCGCTGGAAGTCGCGATCGGCGTATTGGCGCATTTCATCATCATGCCGGCGCTGGCCGTACTCTTGACCCGCATCATCCCGATGCCGCCGGAGGTCGCCGCCGGCGTCATTCTCGTCGGTTGCTGCCCGGGCGGAACGTCCAGCAACGTGATGACCTACCTTGCTAGGGGCGATGTCGCGCTCAGCGTCGCTTGCACCAGCGTGACCACGCTCGCGGCACCGATCGTTACACCCTTCCTGGTCTGGATGTTCGCCAGCCAGTATCTCCCGGTCGATCCCGTTTCGATGTTCCTCAGCATCGTCCAGGTCATCCTGCTACCATTGGCGCTCGGCCTGCTGTTCCAGAAATTCGTGCCCGGCCTCGTGCGCGCGGCAATCCCGGTTCTGCCCTTGGTCAGCGTCATCGGCATCGTGTTGATCGTCAGCGCGGTGGTCGGGGCGAGCAAGGGCGCCATCGCCCAGTCCGGCCTGCTGATCTTCGCGGTCGTCGTCTTGCACAACGGCCTCGGATACCTGTTCGGCTTCTTTACGGCGAAGGCCTTCGGTCTCTCGCTGCCCAAGCGCAAGGCTCTGGCCATCGAAGTCGGCATGCAGAACAGCGGCCTCGGGGCGGCACTCGCAAACGCTTACTTCTCTCCGGTCGCCGCCGTTCCGAGTGCGATCTTCAGTGTCTGGCACAATATATCGGGCGCCCTGATCGCCAACTACTTTTCCCGCCGGGACGAGGACAGCGCTCGCTGACTGCCCACCATGCAGCCCGCCGAGCTTTGGAGCGAACTGCAACCGATAAAATTCTTATATTTCAACGGATGTCCCCAAAAATGGGCCACCGTTGAAGTATAGGCGGCAGTTTTACTTGCGCCAGACGATGATATCATACCCCCGACCGCGTCAGGCGGTTTACCAATTTACCATCAGGGGGTTACCATGGGTTACAAAGCTGCACTCGGCATGTCGATCGCACTTTTGCTTTCGGTTCAGGCAAGCACGGCATTCGCGTTCGGCGCTTTTGCCGTCAATGACAGCAAGGGAACATCGGCCAGCGACGTCGGCTACGGCACAGGCTGGGGCTCAACGCGTAAGGAAGCAGAACGCGACGCGATGAAGTCCTGCCGCGATGCCGGCAACGACAGCTGTGAAGTTGCCGTCTGGTTCGAGACCTGCGGCGCCTACGTTGGCGACAAGGTCAACTACGGCATCGGCTACGGCGACACCAAGCGCGAAGCTGAACGCAAGGCTCTGGAAAATTGCCCCCATTGCAAGGTCATCGTTTCAGACTGCCAGAACTAAGGTCTAGGCGCGGCGGCTTGCAACTGGCGAGCCGCCGGCTTCGCCGCGATACGACAGAAGCACCGCAGCGTGCCCTTCTCAAACAGGGAAATTGCGCTATTCTCAGGCCTGCACTCGCGGAGGTCCTTGCATGCGCATTCTTGCTCTCGGTTTTTCTGCCTGCCTGATGACGCTCGCTATGATGCTGCCAGCGTCGGCCGAGGATGCCCGCTCAGCAGCGCAACAGGTGATCGAAAAGCAGATCCAGGCCTTCCTTCACGACGATGCGGACGCGGCCTATTCCTTCGCCGCCCCGGGAATCACAGCAAAATTTCCCGATAAGTCCACTTTTTTTGCCATGGTGAAGAAGAGCTACCAGCCGGTCTACCGTCCCGGCAACTATGCTTTCGGCCGCAGCAAATCCGAGAATGACGACGCCCTCCTCTATCAGGAGGTTCTGATCACGGGAAACGACGGTCAGGACTGGTCCGCCATCTACCAGATCGCCCGCCAGCCCGATGGCAGCTACAAGATCAACGGCGTCCAGATCGTGCCCAACACGACCAGCAAGGGCATCTGATCCTCACTGCGGATCGATGTCACCCCTTGCCCAGTTTTCCTGCGTCTCCGCCATGAAGTCGGCGAAACGCCCCTCTTCGATCGACTTGCGGATCCCCTGCATCAGCTCCTGGTAATAGGCCAGATTGTGCCAGGACAGCAGCATGCCGCCCAGAGCCTCGCCGGTCCGTGTCAGGTGATGCAGATAGGCGCGGGAATAGTCGCGCGACGCCGGGCAATTGGACTGATCGTCCAGCGGACGCATGTCTTCGGCATGGCGGGCATTGCGGATATTGACCTTGCCACGGCGGGTGAAGGCCAAGCCGTGACGGCCGGAGCGGGTCGGCATGACGCAGTCGAACATGTCGATGCCGCGCGCCACAGACTTCAAAATATCGTCGGGCGTGCCGACGCCCATCAGGTAGCGCGGCCGGTCGGTTGGCAGGACAGGCAGCGTCGTTTCGAGCATCTTCAGCATCACGTCCTGCGGTTCGCCGACCGCGAGGCCGCCGATCGCATAGCCTTTCAGGTCCAGCTGCGTCAGACCCTGTGCAGAGCGGATACGCAAATCAGGAATATCGCCGCCCTGGACGATACCGAACATGGCCTTGCCGGGCTGCTCGCCAAACGCCACCCTGCAGCGCTCTGCCCAGCGCAGCGACATTTCCATGGCGCGCTGGATTTCCTTCGGCTCGCATGGCAGTGCCACGCATTCGTCGAGCTGCATCTGGATGTCGCTGTCGAGCATGCCCTGGATCTCGATCGAGCGTTCGGGCGACATGTAATGGGTGCTGCCATCGACGTGCGACTTGAAGGTGACACCCTTTTCGTCGAGCTTGCGCAGACCCGACAGCGACATCACCTGGAAGCCGCCGGAATCGGTGAGGATCGGATGCGGCCAGCGGATCAATTCATGCAGGCCACCGAGCCTCTGGACGCGTTCCGGGCCGGGGCGCAGCATCAGGTGGTAGGTGTTGCCGAGAATGATGTCGGCGCCGGTGTCGCGCACCTGGTCGAGATACATCGCCTTGACCGTGCCGACGGTGCCGACCGGCATGAAGGCGGGTGTGCGGATCGAACCGCGCGGCATGGAGACTTCGCCGAGACGGGCGCCGGCATCGGTCTTCTTCAATTGAAACTGAAAGGTCTGGCTCATCTAGTCTTTCCGGAACAGGAGGCTGGCATCGCCATAGGAATAGAAGCGGTAGCCGGTGCCGATCGCATGGTCGTAGGCGGCCTTCATGGTCTCGTAGCCGGCAAAGGCCGAGACCAGCATGAACAGCGTCGAGCGCGGCAGGTGAAAATTGGTCATGAGAATGTCGACGGCTTTGAAGCGATAGCCGGGCGTGATGAAGATCCCGGTCGGTCCGGACCAGGGATCGATCGTGCCGTCATCGGCCGCTGCACTCTCGATCAGCCGCAACGACGTCGTGCCGACGCAGACGATCCGACCGCCCCGCGCCTTGACGGCATTCAGTGCCGCCGCCGTCTCGGCGCTGACATGGCCGATCTCCTGGTGCATCTTGTGGTCGTCCGTATCGTCGGCCTTGACCGGCAGGAAGGTGCCGGCGCCCACATGCAGCGTCACAAAGTGGCGCTCGACGCCGAGGCGGTCGAGGGCATCGAAGAGTTCGAGTGTGAAATGCAGGCCGGCGGTTGGGGCCGCCACGGCCCCCTTCTCACGGGCATAGATCGTCTGGTAGTCGCTGCTGTCGCGCTCGTCCTCGTGACGCTTGGCGGCAATGTATGGCGGCAGGGGAATATGGCCGACGGCCGCGATGGCGGCATCGAGGTCGGCGCCCGAGATGTCGAAATGCAGGGTGATTTCACCGCCCTCGCCTTTCTCGCCCACTGTCGCCTCCAGCGCGATATCGGCCGTCTCGCTGCCGAACTGGATGCGGTCACCGGTCTTGATCCGTTTGCCGGGCTTGGCAAATGCCTTCCAGCTGCCCGGCGACATCCGCATGTGCAGCGTGGCCGACACTGGCTGGGCGGGCGCACCATCGCGGTGGCGCAAGCCTTCGAGCTGTGCCGGGATAACCTTGGTGTCGTTGAAGATCACTGCGTCGCCAGCCTTCAGGAAGGACGGCAGATCCCGGACGCGACGATCGGACAACTCAGGCGTTGCATGGGGATCGACCAGCAGCAGCCGGGCGCTGTCGCGCGGCTCGGCAGGACGCAGCGCAATGGCTTCATCCGGCAGGTCGAAATCGAAAAGGTCTACGCGCATGGGCAATTCCAGACAAAGCGAAACCCGCCCCCACGCAGGCAGCGTGAAGGGCGGGCTTCAGGACTAATCACGATCAGACGTCGGCGGCAACCCGCATGGAGACGATCGAATCCGGATCCTTGACGGGCTCGCCCTTCTTGATCTTGTCGACATTGTCCATGCCTTCGATGACCTGGCCCCAGACAGAGTACTGCTTGTTGAGCCAGGGTGAGTCGGCCAGGCAGATGAAGAACTGCGAATTGGCGGAGTTCGGGGCCTGCGAACGGGCCATCGAGCAGATGCCGCGAACGTGGCTGGTGGCAGAGAATTCAGCCTTCAGGTCGGGCTTTTCCGAGCCGCCCATGCCGGCGCGGGCCGGATTGAATTCCGCGCCGCCGGTCTTGCCGAACTTGACGTCACCGGTCTGGGCCATGAAGTCGTTGATAACGCGGTGGAAGACGACGCCGTCATAGGCCTTTTCGCGGGCCAGTTCCTTGATGCGCGCAACGTGCTCGGGCGCTACCTGCGGCAGCAGCTCGATGACGACCTTGCCCTTGGTGGTTTCCAGGATGATGGTGTTTTCGGGATCTTTGATCTCAGCCATTGTATTTTCCTCTTTTGAACTTCTTACTTCTTGCCCAGGGTGACCTTGATCATCCGGTCAGGGTTGGTGACGGAACCGCTTTCGCCCTCGCCCTTCTTGATCTTGTCGACGAGATCCATGCCGGAGATGACCTTGCCGACGACCGTGTACTGGCCGTTGAGGAAGGGACCGTCCTTGAACATGATGAAGAACTGCGAATTCGCCGAATTCGGATCCTGCGAGCGGGCCATGCCCACCGTGCCGCGCACGAATGGCGTCTTGGAGAACTCGGCCTTGATGTCGGGCATGTCGGAGCCGCCCATGCCGGCCTGCTGGGCGTTGTAGCCCTTGGTCATGTTGCCGAACTTGACGTCGCCGGTCTGCGCCATGAAGCCGTCGATGACGCGATGGAACGCAACATTGTCATAGGCACCCTTGGCGACGAGCGCCTTGATCTGGGCGACATGCTTCGGGGCCACTTCCGGCATCAGCTGGATGACGACCGGACCGTCCTTCAGCTGGATGGTGATGTCGTTGTCGTCGGCTGCCGAGGCTGCCGAGGCTGCGCCGGCGAAGGATGCCAGGCACATAAGTCCGGCGAAAGCGATGTGGATGAACTTCATGGAATGCTCCGTTTGGAAAATCGTTGGGCTTAGCGTTTCGCTTTGCCCTTCAAGGCGGCAAGAACCGGCGCGGGCACGAAGGCACTGACGTCACCGCCCATGGCCGCAATCTGGCGGACCAATGTGGCCGTTATCGGCCGGAACGCCGTGCCGGCGGGTAGAAAGATTGTCTGCAATTCCGGCGCCATCTGGCGATTCATGCCGGCCATCTGCATTTCGTAGTCGAGATCCGTCCCGTCGCGCAGACCGCGGACCAGCAAGGATGCACCATGACTGCGGGCCGCGTCGATGACGAGATTGTCGAAGGAAACCACGGAAACCGAACCTGCTTTCAGCGGGAAAGCCGACGCCAGCGACTGCTGCACCAGATCGGCGCGCTCCTCAAACGAAAACAGGGGAACCTTGCCGGGATGAACACCGATTGCGACGATCACGGTCGAGGCAACGTTCAACGCCTGGGCGAGAACGTCGAGATGTCCGTTTGTCATCGGATCGAAGGATCCGGGATAGAAAGCTATCGTCATTCTCTACCGGCCGGTTGCTTGGAAGGCCTTTTGTCATGGATGGAACGCCATCGCAAGCTATTTGCGGCCGCCGCCGCCCACGGCTGAACGCCGGATGAATGGGCCGTTCAAGCCTGTTTCAGCCAGTCTGTGATCAACTGGCTTCATCATCGGAGGCGGCCAGAGGGCTTCGCCTTCACGCTCAACTCGAAGGCAAACGGTCATGCTGATCCTGCTCGTCACCGCCACTATCGTCGTTTCGCTGGTCGTTGAAATCTTCGCACACCTGTTTCGCGACAGCTACGAAATCGAGTGGCCGCAGGCAGCCGTCAAGCCGGAGAATGCGCTCGCCCTGGAGGTTGCAGCAAAGCTTCGTCAGGCTGCCATAAAGATGAACGGTAAATGAACAGACTATTCAAGGTGGCTTCAGCCAGCTGAAGTTAAACAGCCCTTAATATCCGGCGGAACCAATTTCCAAAGGACACGTTATAAGATCGGAACACAGACATGAACATCTTGACATCAAGGAAAAAAGCAATGCCAGACAAAGTCATCCTGATCAACGTCGTATGGATGACCGTCATCACCGGCATGCTGGCTTTCACTGTTGCTCTCTACGGTCAGAAGGCCGATCAGTCTCCTGTCTATGGTCCATATGCATCGGCTCAGGCCCACGTGGCGAGCCAATATTGAGGATCTGATCGCACGTAGTTGCGAAGAAGGAAACAACCCCATGTTCACGATATTGACATTGCTCACCGCTGTCATCAGCCTCATGTTTATCGTGTCCGTGGCCTCGACGGTCTCAGCGCTACGGCGCGAAAGCGAAGAGATGAAGCACATCACCAAGCAGCATAAGGTATTCTGAGCGGCCGACTTCGTCGCCCTCGAATGCCACCCACAATAGCCGGACGCTTCACAGCGCCTGGCTATTTTCTTTTGTGCAGTTGGTGATATCGATGCCAGCCGTGCTGCCCTGCCTGTCCTCGCTACGCCCCCGCTGTCCTTGCATCCTAACGGAGTGCGTAGGCCGCCATCCAATGCCCCCGAGATACGCAATGCCTTGCGGCTAATAGCTTTTCGCTGAGGTCGGGGTGCCGACCACGGAGCGTCGCGGTTCACCACGATGCCACACCATTCAATGTTTCGGCCCACCATCTCGCATCCCTTTGCGGCTCACCTTCAGACCCGAAGCATGCGCGAAATCGCCTGGCACACGCTCGCGAAGCCGTTGATGTTCGTCAGGCAGGCTGGGGATTCGTGAACTGTGATACCCGTGACCTGGAGGTCCGCCGCCGTCCCGCAGGCAGCTTCGTCTTGGGGGTATATATCGACGGCAAGGGCCACCGCTTGCCCAACTCACCGGAGGCTATGAGCGTGATCTGGACTTCGCTGCCAATCGGGTCGGCTCCGCCGCCGGGATAGACGAGGCAAAACCTCCAAAGCCAGCCGGTGAGCTGTGCAGTCAAAAAAAACCGGACAGCCCAAGCTGCCCGGTTCATCTTTTCGCTTATCGGTTGCGCGGGTTATTCCGCGCCTTCGCCTTCCGGAGCATCGGTTTCTGGTGCGGCATTGCCGGCTTCACCTTCCACCGCAACCACGCTGCCATCCTCGGCAACCACGTCGGCGATCTCTTCATCGTCTTCCGGCTCATTGATCCGCTCGACCGAGACAACCTTTTCGTTCTTGGCCGTGGAGAAGATCGTCACACCCTTGGTAGCACGGCTGGCGAAGCGGATGCCGCCGACCGGGACGCGGATCAACTGGCCGCCATCGGACACCAGCATGATCTGGTCGCGTTCGTCGACCGGGAAGGCTGCGACGAGTTCGCCGATCTCGCCCGTCTTCGACGTGTCGGTGGCACGGATGCCCTTGCCGCCGCGACCGGAGATGCGGAAATCGTAGGAAGAGGAGCGCTTGCCGAAGCCTTTTTCGGAGACCGTCAGCACGAACTGCTCGCGCGCCTTCAACTCTTCATAGCGCTCGTCGCTGAGCTGTCCTTCCTCGACGACTTCCTCGCCGACCAGGACCACCTCTTCGGCCTCGCCGGTCGCCAGACGCCGCTCGTTGGCAGCGCGCTTCAGGTAGGCAGCGCGTTCCCACGGCTCGGCGTCGACATGGTTGACGATGGTCATCGAGATGATGCGGTCGCCATCGGCCATGGTAATGCCGCGCACGCCGATCGAGTTGCGGCCGGCAAAGACGCGGACGTCGTCGACGGGGAAGCGGATCGCCTGGCCGAGTGCCGTCGTCAGCAGGACGTCGTCGCCCTGCAGGTTGAGATCGGCGTTCGGCGGCTGGCAGGTCTCGACCGAGAGGATTTCGTCGCCCTCTTCCTCGAGCTTCATGGCGATCTTGCCGTTGCGGTTGACCTGGATGAAGTCCGACAGCTTGTTGCGGCGTACCGTGCCGCGCGTCGTCGAGAACATGACGTCGAGGTTTTCCCAGGACTTCTCGTCCTCGGGCAGCGGCATGATGGTGGTGATGCGTTCGCCCTTTTCGAGCGGCAGCATGTTGATCAGCGCCTTGCCGCGCGATTGCGGCGTGCCGATCGGCAGGCGCCAGACCTTTTCCTTGTAGACGATGCCACGCGACGAGAAGAACAGCACCGGCGTATGGGTGTTGGCGACGAACAGGCGATTGACGAAATCCTCGTCGCGCGTTGCCATGCCGGAGCGGCCCTTGCCGCCACGGCGCTGGGCGCGGTAGGTGGTCAGGGGTACGCGCTTGATGTAGCCGAGATGCGAGACGGTGACGACCATGTCCTCGCGGGAGATGAGATCCTCATCGTCCATCTCGAGGCCGCCGTCGATGATCTCGGTGCGGCGCGGCGTGCCGAATTCGTCACGGACCGCGATCATTTCTTCCTTGACGATGGTCTGAACGCGGACGCGCGACGACAGGATGTCAAGGTAATCCTTGATCTCGTCGCCGATCTTGTTGAGTTCGTCGCCGATTTCGTCGCGACCAAGGGCCGTCAGTCGGGCAAGGCGCAATTCGAGGATCGCGCGCGACTGCTCTTCCGACAGATTGTAGGTCAGGTCTTCGTTGATCTTGTGGCGCGGATCGTCGATCAGCCGGATCAGGCTTTCGACATCCGATGCCGGCCAGCGGCGGGTCATCAGCTCTTCGCGGGCCGACTGCGGATCAGGTGCCTGGCGGATAACGCGAATGACTTCATCGATATTGGCAACGGCAATGGCGAGTCCGACCAAGACGTGCGCGCGGTCGCGGGCCTTGCGCAGCAGGTACTTCGTACGCCGACTAACGACTTCTTCGCGGAAGGAAACGAAGGCGCGCAGCATGTCGAGCAGCGTCATCTGCTCCGGCTTGCCACCGTTCAGCGCCACCATGTTACAGCCGAAGGAGGTCTGCAGCGGCGTGTAGCGATAGAGCTGGTTGAGGATGACTTCGGCGTTGGCATCGCGCTTCAATTCGACGACGACGCGGTAGCCCTGGCGGTCCGATTCGTCGCGGAGGTCGGAGATGCCTTCGATGCGCTTCTCGCGCACCAGTTCGGCCATCTTCTCGATCATCGTCGACTTGTTCACCTGGAACGGGATCTCGGTGATGATGATCTGTTCGCGATCGCCGCGCATCGGCTCGATGGCCGCGACGCCGCGCATGATGACCGAGCCACGGCCGGTCTCATAGGCCGAGCGAATGCCGGCCCGACCGAGGATCTTGGCACCGGTCGGAAAGTCCGGGCCGGGAATGATCTGCATCAGATCGGCAAGCTCGATCGCCGGATCGTCGATCAGCGCGATGCAGGCATTGATGACTTCGCCGAGATTATGCGGCGGGATATTGGTCGCCATGCCGACGGCGATGCCGCCGGCGCCGTTGACCAAGAGGTTCGGGAATTTCGCAGGGACGACGACGGGCTCGCTCAGCGTCCCGTCGTAGTTCTCGCGAAAGTCGACCGTGTCCTTGTCGAGGTCGTCGAGCAGCGCGTGGGCGGCCTTCTGCAGCCGGCACTCGGTGTAGCGTTCGGCCGCCGGTGGATCGCCGTCGACAGAGCCGAAGTTGCCCTGACCGTCGATCAGCGGCAGGCGCAGCGACCAGTCCTGCGCCATGCGGGCCAGCGCGTCGTAGATCGCCGAGTTGCCGTGCGGGTGGTACTTACCCATCACGTCCCCGGTGACGCGGGCGCATTTGACGTATTTCTTGTTCCAGTCGATCCCGAGCTCGGACATGCCGAAGAGGATACGCCGATGAACAGGCTTCAGACCGTCGCGGACATCCGGAAGTGCGCGGCTGACGATAACGCTCATGGCGTAATCGAGATAGGACCGCTGCATTTCCTCGATGATGGAAATTGGCTCGATGCCTGGCGGGAGCTTCCCGCCACCGGGTGTGGATTGTTCAGTCAAAACAGATCACGATCTCTTTAAGAATCACTGTGGAATTTATAGCCGAAAGCGGACAAACGCGCCAATTTCGCCAAGGGTTTTGAACAGGCTTTTAGGCTTTGGAAGGGTTAGATAGCACATTTCCGTGACCTGTGCGAAAACCTATTGAAGGCGAAGCGTTGCGTGGTGTCACGCGCCGTGTGACAAGCGCCCTGTCAGTTAAGAGTGCCGATATCGGAGGAATTATGGCGAGCGCGGACAGTCTGATCAACGCCTTCACCACTTTGATGGTGACGATCGATCCACCGGGGCTGGCGCCGCTGTTCCTGGCGCTGACCACGGGCATGAACCGCAGCCAAAGGACCCAGGTTGCCCTGCGCGGTTCCCTGATAGCCTTCGGCATCCTGGCTGCCTTCGCTCTGTTCGGAGCGAGCGTGCTGGGAGTACTCGGCATTTCTATTGGCGCCTTCCGGATTGCCGGTGGCCTGTTGTTGTTCTGGATCGCGTTCGAAATGGTTTTCGAAAAGCGCCAGGATCGCAAGGAGAAGACCGCCGAGGTGGCGATCACCCGCGATCACATCCACAATATCTCGGTCTTCCCACTGGCCCTGCCGCTGATCGCCGGACCGGGTGCCATCTCGGCGACGATCCTGCTCTCCGGATCCATGCAGAGCTCCATCGACCGTTCGCAACTGATCGTCGTCATTGCGGCCTGCCTGGCACTCACATTTGCCGCCCTGTTGATCGCCGAACGGCTGGACCGCTTCCTCGGCATGACGGGGCGAGCCATACTGACACGTCTTTTGGGGGTCATTCTCGCGGCGTTGGCCGCCCAGTTCGTCGTCGACGGGATCCGAGCGGCCTTTGCAATCGGCTAAATCAGACGGCTGCGCGGCTTACGTGCGTGCCTTCAGGATATACTTCCAGATGGTGCCGCCGAAGAAGCGATTGAAGATCACGAAGTAGGCGATCACAAGAGCAAACAGCAGGAGTGCCGGCCAGCCATTGAGCTGGAAGCCATCATCGGTCGTGCCACCGGTGGCTGCAGCAACGATGTAGCCAATAACGAAAAAAGCAGTGATCAAATCAAGGATAAAAGCCAAGACGCGCCGCCAGGTCGACGGGTTTCTAGGTAGAGCAGCTTCTGACATAGGTTAAAGTCCCCCTTGGTGAGCCGGTATCCGGCTCATGCGCCCGACAACCGGGCGCATGGGGAAAATTCTATTTCAGAAAGGAATGTCGTCGTCGAGATCGCGCGAGAAGTTTCCGCCGCCGGAGCTGCTATTATTTGCAGAACCGCCGCGCCCGGAAGAGGAGGACTGGTTATAGTCGTCGCCATAGCCCGAACCGCCGCCGCCGAAGTCGTTGCCGCCACCGCCGCCGCTGCGCTGCATTCCGCGACCGCCGCCTTCGCCGCCGCCTTCACCACGACCGTCGAGCATCGTCAGGGTCGAGTTGAAGCCCTGCAGGACGATTTCGGTCGAGTACTTTTCAATGCCGGCCTGGTCCGTCCACTTGCGGGTCTGCAGCGCGCCTTCGATATAGACCTTGGCGCCCTTCTTCAGATACTGCTCGGCCACCTTGCAGAGACCTTCGTTGAAGATCACGACGCGGTGCCACTCGGTCTTTTCCTTGCGCTCGCCAGACGACTTGTCGCGCCAGGTTTCCGACGTCGCGATATTGAGGTTGGCGATCGGGCGGCCGTCCTGGGTCCGGCGGATTTCCGGATCAGCTCCGAGGTTCCCGATCAGAATTACCTTGTTTACGCTGCCCGCCATTCCGCTCACCCTGCTCGCCGCGCCTGATGGCGGCCTTGAAACCCAATTGGACGCACCATAAACTATCGACGCCGCCCGGTGCGATCTAAGCGGCACTCATCCACAAAGAAATTTGTTCTTTCTTTGTTCTATTGAGCGGCTATGATTTTGTCAACCGAATCGAAAAGCTGCGCGAGAGTGACGTTTCAACCTCGACTCGCCGCCGTGCATCACTAGATAAGGGCTGAACAGGATTGAGCGGAAAACGATGAGCGAACTGAAGACTATTTCCATCCGGGGTGCGCGCGAGCACAACCTCAAGGGTATCGACATCGATCTGCCGCGCAACAAGCTGATCGTCATGACCGGCCTTTCCGGCTCCGGAAAGTCGTCGCTCGCCTTCGATACGATCTATGCCGAAGGCCAGCGACGCTATGTCGAAAGCCTGTCGGCCTATGCGCGCCAGTTTCTCGAGATGATGCAGAAGCCCGATGTCGACCAGATCGAGGGTCTGTCGCCGGCGATCTCCATCGAGCAGAAGACGACCTCGCGCAATCCGCGCTCGACGGTCGGCACTGTCACGGAAATCTACGACTACATGCGCCTGCTGTTTGCGCGCGTCGGCGTCCCCTACTCTCCCGCCACCGGACTGCCGATCGAGAGCCAGACGGTCAGTCAGATGGTGGACCGGGTGCTGGCGTTCGGCGATGGCACGCGGCTCTATATCCTGGCGCCCTTGGTGCGTGGCCGGAAGGGCGAATACAAGAAAGAGCTCGCCGAGCTCATGAAAAAGGGCTTTCAGCGAGTCAAGATCGACGGCCAGTTCTACGAGATCGCCGACGCACCTGCGCTCGACAAGAAGTACAAGCACGACATCGACGTTGTGGTCGACCGCATCGTTGTGCGCGAGGACGTCGCATCGCGTCTGGCAGACAGTTTCGAGACGTCTCTGCGGCTCGCCGATGGCCTTGCCGTCGCGGAATTCGCCGACAAGCCGCTGCCGCCCGAGGAAACTTCTGCCGGCGGTTCAGCCAACAAGTCACTCAACGAAACGCACGAGCGGGTGCTGTTTTCGGAAAAGTTCGCCTGCCCGGTCTCCGGCTTCACCATTCCGGAAATCGAGCCGCGGCTGTTCTCGTTCAACAATCCGGCCGGTGCCTGCCCGTCCTGCGACGGGTTGGGCTCCCTGCAAAAAATCGATCCGGACATGATCGTGCCGGAACACGAGCGCACGTTGCGTGACGGTGCCATCGCTCCCTGGGCAAAATCCACGTCTCCTTATTATAACCAGACGCTGGAAGCGCTCGGCAAGCATTATGGCTTCAAGCTCTCCAGCCGCTGGAACGAGCTGCCGTTGAAGGCCAAGGACGTCATCCTGCATGGCACGGAAGACAAGATCGAGTTTCAATACGCCGATGGCGCCCGCGCCTATACGACCCACAAGAATTTCGAAGGCATCGTTCCGAACCTCGAGCGCCGCTGGAAGGAAACCGACAGCGCCTGGGCCCGCGAGGAGATCGAGCGCTACATGTCGGCAGCACCCTGCCCGGTTTGCCACGGCTATCGCCTGAAGCCGGAAGCGCTGGCGGTGAAGATTGCCACGCTGCACATCAGCCAGGTCTCGGAAATGTCGATCCGCAATGCTCGCGACTGGTTCGAGACGCTGCCGGCGATCTTCACGTCGAAGCAGAACGAGATTGCCGTGCGCATCCTCAAGGAAATCCGCGACCGGTTGCGCTTCCTCAACGACGTCGGTCTGGAATATCTGAGCCTGTCGCGAAACTCCGGCACGCTCTCGGGTGGCGAAAGCCAGCGCATCCGGCTTGCCTCGCAGATCGGCTCCGGCCTGACGGGCGTGCTCTACGTCCTCGACGAACCGTCGATCGGGCTGCACCAGCGCGACAATGCGCGATTGCTGGAGACACTGAAGCATCTGCGCGACATCGGCAATACGGTGATCGTCGTCGAGCACGACGAGGATGCGATCATGCAGGCCGACGATGTCGTCGACATCGGCCCGGCGGCCGGCATCCATGGCGGCGAGGTCATCGCCCATGGAACGCCGCAGCAGATCATGGCGAACCCGAATTCGCTGACCGGTCGCTACCTGTCCGGCGATCTCGGCGTACCCGTGCCTTCCGAGCGGCGCAAGCCGAAGAAAGGCAAGGAGATCAAGGTCGTTGGCGCCCGCGGCAACAACCTGAAGAACGTCACCGCCTCGATCCCGCTTGGCGTCTTCACAGCTGTCAGCGGCGTGTCGGGCGGCGGCAAGTCGACCTTCCTGATCGAGACGCTCTACAAGTCTGCCGCTCGCCGCGTCATGGGCGCGCGCGAAACGCCGGCCGAGCACGACCGCATCGACGGCTTCGAGCATATCGACAAGGTCATCGACATCGACCAGTCGCCGATCGGCCGCACACCACGCTCGAATCCGGCCACCTATACCGGCGCCTTCACGCCGATCCGCGACTGGTTCTCCGGGCTGCCGGAAGCCAAGGCTCGGGGCTATCAGCCGGGACGTTTTTCGTTCAACGTCAAGGGCGGCCGCTGCGAGGCCTGCCAGGGCGACGGCGTCATCAAGATCGAGATGCACTTCCTGCCCGACGTCTACGTCACCTGCGACGTCTGCCACGGCAAGCGCTACAACCGCGAAACGCTGGACGTTACCTTCAAGTCGAAGTCTATCGCCGACGTTCTCGACATGACGGTCGAGGAAGGCGTCGATTTCTTTGCTGCGGTTCCGGCCGTGCGCGACAAGCTGCAGTCGCTGAAGGATGTCGGCCTCGGCTACATCAAGGTCGGACAGCAGGCGAACACGCTGTCGGGCGGCGAGGCGCAGCGCGTCAAGCTCGCCAAGGAACTGTCGAAGCGCTCGACCGGGCGCACGCTCTACATTCTCGACGAACCGACGACCGGCCTGCATTTCCACGATGTCGCCAAGCTGCTGGAGATGCTGCACGAACTCGTCAACCAGGGCAACTCGGTCGTCGTCATCGAGCACAATCTCGAGGTCATCAAGACGGCCGACTGGGTGCTCGATTTCGGCCCCGAGGGCGGCGACGGCGGCGGCGAGATCGTTGCAATCGGCACGCCTGAGACCATCGTCAAGGAAAAGCGCTCCTATACGGGTCAGTTCCTGAAGGAGCTGCTGGAACGTCGGCCGGTGAAGAAAGTCGTAGCGGCGGCGGAGTGAGGCCAGCTGACAGGTTGAGGCTGGGCTCCGCTTGCGCACTACGTCCGTAACAGAAGGTTCGTATACCATGACCAAGTCAGGCATCATTCGTACGGGCATCGGCGGTTGGACGTTCGAGCCCTGGCGCGGGACCTTCTTCCCGGACGACCTGAAGCAGAAGGACGAGCTGCGTTTCGCGAGCCGGCAGTTGCAGGTCATCGAGGTCAACGGCACCTATTACGCCACGCAGAAGCCGGCGACCTTCGCAAAATGGGCCTCGGAAGTGCCGAACGGCTTCATCTTCAGCCTGAAGGCGACGCGATACGTCACCAACCGGAAGATACTGGCGGAGGCCGGTGAATCGATGGCCCGATTTTTGAACTCAGGCATCAGCGAATTGGGCGATCGGCTCGGCCCGCTGCTCTGGCAATTCGCACCGACCAAGAAGTTCGAAGCCGATGACTTCGAGGCCTTTCTGAAACTTCTGCCGGACCAGCAGGATGGGTTGCCGCTTCGCCATGTCGTCGAAGTCCGTCACGATAGCTTCAAGGTACCGGAATTCGTCGCGCTGCTGGCAAAATACAAGGTTGCGCCTGTTTGTGCCGACCATCACGACTATCCGATGATAGCCGATGTGACGGCCGATTTCGTCTACAGCCGCCTGCAGAATGGCTCGGACGAGATCAAGACCTGCTATCCGCCAAAAGAGCTGAAGGCCTGGGCGGCACGGCTGGAAACATGGGCAGAAGGCAAAGTGCCGGAGGACCTGCCCCTGATCGACGCCGAACGCCGCGTCGAGGTCATGCCTCGCGATGTTTTCGCCTTCATGATCCACGAGGGCAAGGTCAATGCGCCCCATGGCGCCATCGCTCTCCAGGGCGCTCTCGCGAAAGCCTAGCCTTCGTCAGAGCGGCCGGACATGGGCGACGAGATCTTCGGCGGTCAGACCCTTGCCCGCCCGCTGGCCCGCCTCACCGTGCAGCCAGACACCGGCTGCCGCTGCCTCGAAAGCCGGTATGCCCTGGGCCAGCAGCGCTCCTATAATGCCTGCCAGCACGTCGCCGGAGCCGGCGGTGGCAAGCCATGGCGGCGCGTTGGTGTTGATGTAGGCGCGACCGTCCGGCGCTGCGATGACCGTGTCGGCACCTTTATAGACGACAGCCGCGTGCGCGCGCTTGGCCGCCGCGGATGTCTTTTCGATCTTGCTGAGTGTTGCATCCGCTGCCAGATCGGGGAACAGCCGGCCGAACTCGCCTTCATGCGGCGTCAGCACCAAGCGGGTCTCGCCGTGCGAAAAAAGGTCGAACAACTCTGACGGCTTGTCCTTGAACGAGGTGATGCCGTCGGCATCGAGCACGAGATGGCGCCCTGCGAGCAGCGAGACGAATTGGCGGGCTTTCTCGCCGGCTCCGAACCCAGGACCGAGTACGAAAGTCGACAGGCGCTTGTCGCCGAGCCATTGTGCAAGGGCTTCTGCATCGTCGACCTCGTGCAGCATGATTGCCGTCAGCGCTCCGGCGTTGACCGGAACCGCAGCCTTGGACGAGGCGATGGTCACCAACCCGGCGCCGGCTCTCAGTCCCGCCATGGCCGACATGCGCGCTGCCCCGGTCGCCGAGGCGTTGCCGGAGAAGACCACGAGATGCCCGCGCTTGTACTTATGGGTCTCGATTGCTGCCGAGGGGATGATGCCCAGCCATTGTGCAGGGGAGTTCTCAGCCACACGCGCGTCGGCATGGGCCCGGACAATCCGGGCGGGGATGCCGATGTCGACGACCTCGAGCTTCCCGCAGAGCTCCCTGCCCGGCATCAGCAGATGACCGGGCTTGCGGGTCATGAATGTCACGGTCAGTGCCGCGCGGAAAGCAGCCCGCAGCAAATGACCGCTGGCGCCGCTCACCCCGGACGGCAGGTCCACGGCAATGACCGGCACGCCGGCCGCCTCGGTTCGTCCGATCACGTCTGCGACGGCATCCGGCACCGCCCTGGCAAGACCGGCGCCGAAGATGGCATCGATGACGAGATCGCCGTTTTCAGGTTGATACTGGTCGAGCGACAATACGGCGATCGGACAAGCTGCGAAGGCCGATGCCGCGTCGCCTTTCAGCGCCGCGGTGTCACCCAGATGAAAAACTGCGACGTCTGCACCGCTATCATGGAGCGCGCGTGCCGCGACATAGCCGTCGCCGCCGTTGTTCCCGGGACCGCAGAGAACGACATGGCGCAGGCTTTCCGGGTAGTCCCGCAAGGCCGCGGCAGCGACGGCCTCGCCGGCCTTCAGCATCAAGCCGAACGAATCGATACCGGAGGTGGCGGCGGACCGATCGACCTCAGCCATGGCCTGCGAAGAAAGCAGGAGTTCGACAAGAGTTTGAGTCATGGTCGATATTGATGCCAAAGACGCTTGAAAAACAATCGTAAAATCCGGCTTCAATTTGAGCGTTTATTGCGCATATGCACATGTTTTACTCATATGCCGCAGCCGATCGCATTGGCGCTTGACGGCGGAAAAGCCAAGGTGATCGAAAAATGCGCTTCCTGCTGAGCAAATCGGAGCTAAGGTGCTGCCGGAATATATGAATGATTGCTGCATCAGCGACAAATCATGCCGAAAACCTTAAAATCGTTGAAACTCTGGTAGATAATCTGGCACGATACGTGCATCAACGAGGACGAGCGGACCATGTCCGCTTTAACGGGAGAAGCGGAGAGACATTTTCTCATGAAAAAGATCGAAGCGATCATAAAGCCATTCAAGCTGGACGAAGTGAAGGAAGCCCTTCAGGAAGTCGGCCTGCAGGGTATCACCGTGACGGAAGCGAAGGGTTTTGGCCGGCAGAAGGGTCACACGGAACTTTACCGTGGGGCTGAATATGTCGTCGACTTCCTGCCGAAGGTGAAGGTCGAAGTAGTGCTGGCAGACGAAAATGCAGAAGCGGTCATTGACGCCATCCGCAAGGCGGCGCAGACCGGACGTATTGGCGACGGAAAGATTTTCGTGTCCAATATCGAGGAGGTGATCCGTATCCGTACGGGAGAGACGGGTATCGACGCCATCTAGCGCCTGGCCGCCGGCAAGGACATAATCGTCATAAAAAACCGAGGAAGCATTCCATGACGACCGCAAACGATATTCTCAAGCAGATCAAGGATAACGACGTCAAGTTCGTCGACCTGCGCTTTACCGACCCAAAGGGCAAGCTGCAGCATGTGACGATGGACGTTTCCTGTGTCGATGAAGACATGTTCGCCGACGGCGTGATGTTCGACGGCTCTTCCATCGGAGGATGGAAGGCCATCAACGAATCCGACATGGTGCTGATGCCCGATACCGATACGGTTCACATGGACCCGTTCTTCGCGCAGTCGACCATGGTCATCCTCTGTGACATTCTCGACCCCGTATCCGGCGAATCCTACAACCGCGATCCGCGCGGCACAGCCAAGAAGGCCGAAGCCTACCTGAAGGCCTCCGGTATCGGCGACACGATCTTCGTCGGCCCGGAGCCGGAATTCTTCGTGTTCGACGACGTCAAGTACAAGGCCGATCCCTACAATACCGGCTTCAAGCTCGACTCCAGCGAACTGCCGTCGAACGACGACACCGACTACGAGACCGGCAATCTCGGCCATCGTCCGCGCGTCAAGGGCGGCTATTTCCCGGTTCCGCCGATCGACAGCTGCCAGGACATGCGCTCCGAAATGCTGACGGTTCTCGGCGAAATGGGTGTCGTCGTCGAAAAGCACCACCATGAAGTCGCCGCCGCCCAGCACGAGCTCGGCGTCAAGTTCGACACCCTGGTTCGCAACGCCGACAAGATCCAGATCTACAAATACGTCGTGCACCAGGTCGCCAACGCCTATGGCAAGACGGCGACCTTCATGCCGAAGCCGATCTTCGGCGACAACGGCTCGGGCATGCACGTCCACCAGTCGATCTGGAAGGGCGGCAAGCCGACCTTCGCCGGTGACGAATATGCCGGCCTGTCGGAATCCTGCCTCTACTACATCGGCGGCATCATCAAGCATGCCAAGGCCATCAACGCCTTCACCAACCCGTCGACGAACTCCTACAAGCGTCTCGTCCCAGGCTACGAAGCACCGGTGCTGCTCGCCTACTCGGCCCGCAACCGCTCCGCCTCGTGCCGCATTCCCTTCGGCTCCAACCCGAAGGCCAAGCGCGTCGAAGTTCGCTTCCCCGACCCGACGGCGAACCCTTACCTGGCGTTTGCCGCCATGCTGATGGCCGGCCTCGACGGCATCAAGAACAAGATCCATCCCGGCAAGCCGATGGACAAGGATCTCTACGACCTGCCGCCGAAGGAACTGAAGAAGATCCCGACCGTCTGCGCCTCGCTGCGTGAGGCGCTCGAAAATCTCGATCGGGACCGCAAGTTCCTGACTGCCGGCGGCGTTTTCGATGACGACCAGATCGACTCGTTCATCGAACTGAAGATGGTGGAAGTCATGCGCTACGAAATGACACCCCATCCGGTCGAATTCGACATGTACTATTCGGCCTGATAAACTACGCAAAGCCCCGGTCCAGCGCCGGGGCTTTTCTCTTTCCAAAGACGATCCGTTGGAAGCATCGACCGAGCAGGACGCAACCAAACTGTGACGCTGATGTGAAGCAAGAGCGTCAAAAGCTTGAAAAACGCCTTCGACCGACCCACATATTATTGTGAAAGGAAGTCGTGCCATGAAACAAAGAGATGCGAAATTCAATATTGGCGAAGTGGTCCGGCACCGGGTTTTCCCGTTCCGTGGGGTAATTTTCGACGTTGACCCCGAATTCGCCAATACGGACGAATGGTGGAACGCCATTCCGACCGAAGTCCGCCCCAGCAAGGATCAGCCGTTCTATCACCTGCTGGCTGAAAACGAGGAGACCGAATACGTCGCCTACGTGTCGGAACAGAACCTCGTCAGCGACGAAAGTGGTGAGCCCTTGCGCAATCCGCAAGTCTACCAGATCTTCGACCAGAACACGACGGGAGAGCTCAAGCCCAAGATGAGCTTCGCCCACTAACCCAATCCGAAGTCTTCACGATCTATGCAGGAAGCCGCATTGCGGCTTCCTTTCTATTTGGCCTGTCAGCAGCGCACAAAAAAGCCCGGCAGGCCGGGCTTTCTCTCATTCTTAATGCCACTGATTACTGCGACTTGGCTGCCTTCTGGGCGTCCTCAAGCTTCTTGCGGGCTTCTTCAGCCTTCTTCTGCATGCTGTCCTGCAGGCTGCGCTGGCTTTCGGCAAGCTTCGTGTCGGAGATGGCCGGGCCGTCATAGGCTGCACCGAAGCCGCTCAGCGATACCTTGATCGGGTTTGGTGCGCGACGGAAATTGATCGACGTGAAGGTAACGTCCGTTCCCTTCTTGAGGGCGGTAATCGTCGCGTCGGTCAGCGGAATTTCAGCGGTGCACTTGTCCGGCAGGCACACGGCGTAATCGACCTTCTGGCCCTTGCCGCCGTCGATCTGCATGGTGATGCCCGGCGCGATCAGGCGCGCGGTCGGCACCGAAATCTGCAGGATCTTGCGGTTGACCTTGCCGTCGATCGAGATCAGGCCAATCGCCGTGACCAGCTGGCCGCTGTTCGCCATGATCAGGTTCTGGACGATGCAGATGTCATTGTCGTCCTGCTTGGCGCAGGTCTTGTACCAGCCGAGGCGTGGGGTCTGGGCGCCGTCTGCAGGGGCGGCAGGCGCATCCTGTGCGAATGCAGGCGCAGCCGCGCCGATTACCAGGGCCAGAGCAGACAGGGCTGCCCGCATTGTGTTGTCAGTCTTGAACATCATAGCGAAACCGCCTCCTGAAATCCGATGCAAAGCAGCCTTCTGCCACCTCATGCCTTTCGGGTCAAACTGCCGTCCACCTCACGAAAAATTAAGGCAAATGCATGACCCCGAACTGTTGATCACCTGTTACATGGCGCAGCCTCGGATATCCAGCACTTCTTTGGGTTTTTTGGCCCTGCTCTCGACAAATCCGTTGCCTATGTGTTCGAGCGGGACGGCCATGATAAGGTCGCCCGAGAATCATCCCCTTGTCGGAAAGGATGCCATGCGAGTGCTCCGGGTCGCGATTTTTCTAGCTGCTGCGATAGCCTGCGGCGCCGCAAGGGCGGAGCCGTTGCATGGCATCGCCATGCACGGCGGGCCGGCGCTTCGTGCCGACTACAAGGCGTTTCCCTATGTCAATCCGAGCGTCAAGAAGGGTGGACACATCACCTATGGCGTCGTCGGCACCTTCGACAACCTGAACCCGTTCATCCTCAAGAGCATGCGCACCACGGCGCGCGGCATGTGGGACCCTGACTTTGGCAATCTCGTCTACGAGACGCTGATGCTGCGCTCGCGCGACGAGGCCTTCACGCTCTATGGGTTGCTGGCACAATCGGTCGAATGGGACGACAAGCGCAGCTTCATCCAGTTCAACCTCAATCCTGCGGCAAAATGGTCCGACGGCCAGCCGGTGACGCCAGATGACGTGATCTTCAGCTTCAACCTTTTGCGCGACAAGGGACGTGTGCCCTTTGCCAACCGGCTGAACGCGGTCGCCAGCATGGAGAAGGTCGGCGAGCACAGCGTGCGCTTCACCTTCAACGACAAGGCGGACCGCGAGACACCGATGATCATCGCCAGCTCGACGCCGATCCTGCCGAAGCATGCCATTAATCCCGATAAATTCGACCAGACGTCGCTGGCTGCGCCTGTCGGTTCCGGCCCCTACCGGATCAAGTCGCTCAACCCAGGCGAAAGCATTTCCTTCGCCAGGAACCCCGACTATTGGGGAAAGGATATTCCCGCGAAGGTCGGCTTCGACAATTACGACGAGATCACCGTCCATTACTTTCTCCAAGAAACGACTGCCTTCGAGGCCTTCAAGAAAGGCGACGTCGATATCTATGCGGATGGCAGTCCCGGACATTGGGCAAGTGCCTATGACTTCCCGGCTGCACGGTCAGGCGAGGTGGTGAAGGAGGTTTTCAAGCCGAAGCTGCCAAGCGGCATGTTCGGCTTCGTGTTCAACACCAGGCGGCCGCTCTTTGCCAACGCCAAGGTGCGGGCAGGCCTCTCACTGGCCTTCGATTTCGAATGGGTGAACAGGAACCTCTGGTCCGACGCCTATATCCGCACCGAAAGCTACTGGCAGAACTCCGAGCTTTCCTCGCTTGGGGTCCCGGCAGACGCCCGGGAGCTCCAGCTGCTTGGGCCACTCAGCAAACGCATCGACCCCGAGGTCCTCAACGGAACCTACCGATTGCCGGTCGGAGACGGCTCCGGCCGCGACCGGCCCATTCTGCGCCAGGCCGTCGATCTGCTGAAGCAGGGCGGCTACACGATCAAGGACGGCCGGATGGTCGACAGCGCCGGCCACCAGCTCGCCTTCGAGATCATGACGCAGAATATCGACCAGGAGCGGATCGCCATCGCCTACCGGCGCAGCCTGAACCTGCTCGGGATATCCGTCGCCATCCGCACGGTGGACGATTCGCAATATCAGCGCCGAACGATCGGCTTCGACTATGACATGGTCATCAAGTCTTTCACCTCGTCGCTGTCGCCGGGAATAGAGCAGGTCGGCCGCTGGGGGTCCATTGCCCGCGATCGCCAGGGCAGCGAAAACTATGCCGGGCTTGCCGATCCCGATGCGGATACCTTGATCGCCCACATTCTTTCCGCTCGCGGCGCGGAAGATTTCCGTGATGCCGTTCGGTCGTTCGACCGGTTCCTGATCTCGGGCCATTATTTCGTGCCGCTCTATCACATCGATGAGCAATGGGTCGCCCGCCACAAGCGGATCGGCCATCCCGACGCCCTGCCCCTCTACGGCTATCAACTCCCTGCCTGGTGGGACGCCTCAGCGCAGTGAGGGCGGTTCCTTTTTTGTGCCTGGTTGAAGCCTTGGATCAAAGGGCCTATTTCGGTCTGAACAACAGGAAAGGGCCACGACCATGGAACGCATAACAATCGATATCGTCTCTGATGTCGTCTGCCCCTGGTGCTATCTCGGCAAGGCGCGGCTGGAGCTGGCGATCGCCGAAGTGCAAGACGAGGTCGGCGTCGATATCAACTGGCGCCCCTATCGCCTCAACCCGGACTATCCGCCCGAGGGCGTCGACCAGAAGAAGATGCTGGCCGAAAAGCTTGGTGGTGCCGACAAGGTCGCGAGCGCCCATGCCATGTTGACTGGCCTCGGCCGCGAGGTCGGCATCGCCTTCAACTTCGACGCCATTACCATCGGCCCGAACACGCTCGATGCCCACAGGCTGATCCACTGGGCGGTGACCGAAGATCGCGAATTGCAGAACAGAGTGGTCGATGGACTGTTCAAGGCGAACTTTGAGGAAGGCCGGAATGTCGGCGACCCCGCCGTGCTCCTCGATATCGCTGTAAAAGCCGGGCTCGACAGCTCCGTCATCTCCGCCTTGCTCGCCTCCGATGCGGACAGTGACCTGATCGTCGCCGAAATCGAATCGGCCCGACAGATGGGCGTCAACGGCGTTCCCTTCTTCATCTTCGACCAGCAATATGCCGTCAGTGGCGCCCAGACACCGGATGTGCTGGCCAACGCCCTGCGCGACATCGCGAAAAGCAAGGCCGAGGCTCGGACGGCGATGAACTGAGCGCCCGTAGCGGCGCAGAAAGCCGCTGACGCACCGATCATTAATCGAAAAGCCCACACTCTCCTCGTCATCCTCGGGCTTGTCCCGAGGATCTGCTAGCGCTCGTTATCGCTCGCAGATTGGATCCTCGGGACAAGCCCGAGGATGACGGAGTTTCGTTTGTACATTTGTCTGGGCACGGGCAGCGCTCAAGCAAGCGCCGCTCCCTCTTATGCCTTCGCCAGCTCCGCCAGTTGCGTCATGACCACGGCCGCTCCGGCCAAGCGCTTGGCGGGCGTTGGCAGGTCGCGGGTCAGGAAGACGCTGTGGTCCTGGCGGATCTTGGCCATCGAGCCCTGCTTGGCGATGAAGCCGACCAGCGCTGCGGGGTTCGGGAACTCCCTGTGGCGGAACTGGACGACGACGCCCTTCGGGCCGGCATCCAGCTTTTCGACATGGGCGATCCGGCAGAGCGACTTGATGTAGACGATCTTCAGCAGATGTTGCACCTCGATCGGCATCGGCCCGAAGCGGTCGATCATCTCGGCGCCGAAGCCGTCGATCTCCTTGAGGTCGGTGATCTCGCCGAGGCGGCGGTAGAGGGCCATGCGCAGATGCAGATCGGGCACGTAGTCGTCCGGGATCATCACCGGCGTACCGACCGAAATCTGCGGCGACCAGCCGGTGTCCTGGATCTCGTCGACACCCTTCACCTCGGCCACGGCCTCCTCCAGCATCTGCTGGTAGAGTTCGAAGCCGACTTCCTTGATGTGACCGGACTGCTCCTCGCCAAGCAGATTGCCAGCGCCGCGGATGTCGAGGTCGTGGCTGGCGAGCTGGAAGCCGGCGCCGAGCGTGTCGAGCGACTGCAGCACCTTCAGGCGCCGCTCGGCCGTGGCCGTCAGCACCTTGTTGACCGGCAGCGTAAACAGCGCGAAGGCGCGCACCTTGGAGCGGCCGACGCGACCGCGCAGCTGATAGAGCTGCGCGAGACCGAACATGTCGGCGCGGTGGACGATCAGCGTGTTGGCGGTCGGCACGTCGAGGCCCGATTCGACAATGGTCGTCGAAAGCAGGACATCGTAGCGGCCCTCATAGAAGGCGTTCATGATGTCTTCGAGCTCGCTGGCCGGCATCTGGCCATGGGCGACGGCGACTTTCAGCTCGGGCACATCGGATTGCAGGAAGGCGTGGATATCGGCAAGGTCGGCGAGCCGCGGGCAGACATAAAAACTCTGGCCGCCGCGATAATGCTCGCGCATCAGGGTTTCGCGGATGACCAGCGAATCGAAGGGTGAGATGAAGGTGCGCACCGCCATGCGGTCGACGGGCGGCGTCTTGATCAGCGACAGTTCCCGCACGCCGGTCATGGCCAGCTGCAGGGTACGCGGGATGGGCGTCGCCGATAGGGTGAGCACGTGGACGTCGCTCTTCAGCTCCTTCAGCCGCTCCTTGTGCTTGACGCCGAAGTGCTGTTCCTCGTCGATGACCAGCAGGCCGAGATTGGCGAACTTGATGCCGTTGCCGAGCAGCGCATGGGTACCGACGACGATATCCGTCTTGCCTTCGGCGACTTCCTTCTTGGTCAGCGCCAGCTCCTTGGCACCAACCAGGCGCGAGGCCTGCTGAACGCGGATCGGCAAGCCGCGGAAGCGCTCGGAAAAGCTTTTGAAGTGCTGGCGCGCGAGCAATGTCGTCGGCACGACGATCGCCACCTGGGCGCCGTTCATCGCCGCCACGAAGGCGGCGCGCAGGGCGACTTCCGTCTTGCCGAAGCCGACGTCGCCGCACACCAGGCGATCCATCGGCCGGCCGGCGGCCAGATCGTCGCGCACCGCATCGATGGCACTGGCCTGGTCCTCGGTCTCGTCGTAGGGGAAGCGAGCCGCGAACTCGTCATAGATGCCGTCAGGGGCGATCAGCGCCGGGGCGTGGCGGGTCAGCCGTTCGGCGGCGATGCGGATCAGGCCGTCGGCCATATCCAGCAGGCGCTTCTTGAGCTTGGCCTTGCGCATTTGCCAGGCGCCGCCACCCAGCTTGTCGAGCTGCGCGTCGCTGGTCTCCGAGCCGTAGCGCGACAAGAGGTCGATATTTTCGACCGGCAGGAAAAGTTTGGCGTCGTCTGCGTAGAGCAACTCGAGGCAGGCATGCGGCGCGCCGGCGGCCTCGATGGTTCTGAGACCGATGAAGCGGCCGATGCCGTGTTCGGCGTGGACAACGATGGCGCCCTCGTCGAGGCCGGCGACCTCGGAAATGAAATTCGCGCCGCGTTTGCTGCGCTTCGAGCGGCGAACCATGCGGTCGCCGAGAATGTCCTGCTCGCCGATGACGACGAGGTTGCCGGTCTCGAAGCCGCTCTCCAGATTGAGCACGGCCGCCGCCGCCTCGCCCTTGGCCAGCGCATCGACGTCCTTCATGGCGCCGATGGTCTTGACCCGCTGCAAGCCATGCTCTGCCAGAACCTGCAGCAGGCGGTCCAGAGAACCCTCGGTCCAGGCCGTGACGAGAACCTTCCCGCCGGCCGCGCGACGATCGGCGATGTGCTTGACGACGGCATCGAAGACGTTGACGCGCTCGGCGTCGACCTGCTCGGTGGCGGTTCGGGCCCAACGCGGCCCCTGGCGGGCCTCGACGTTGACGACCCGCCTCGCCTCACCCTCGTGCTCGTTGAAGGGCGACAGGCGGATGGCGTTGAAGGCGTCGAGCGTGCCGGCGAAGATCGTGCCGTCGAGATAGAGCTGACCGGGCGCCACCGGCTTATAGGGCGTCCCCTGCGTCATCGCGCCCTTGCGCTGCTCGCCGGACTGGAGACGCGCCTCATAGTAGTCCTTGACCAGCTTCGAGCGCTCCTCCGCAGCCTCGCGCACCGTGTGATCGGTGATGAAGCGGAAGCCTTTCAGATAGTCGAAAATGGTGTCGAGCTTTTCATAGAACAGCGGTAGCCAGTGTTCCATGCCCGGATAGCGCCGACCTTCTGAGACGGCGACATAGAGCGCGTCGTCACGGGTCGCGGCACCGAAGGTGGCGAGATAATTGGTGCGGAAGCGACTGATCGTGTCCGGCGTCAGCGTCACTTCGCTCATCGGATTGAGATCGAGGGAGCGGACCTGGCCGGTGGTGCGCTGGCTTGCCGGGTCGAAGCTGCGGATGCTCTCCAGCGTATCGCCGAAGAAGTCGAGACGGACCGGCTCCTCGCTGCCGGGCACGAAGACATCGAGGATGCCGCCGCGCACGGCGTATTCACCGACTTCGCGCACGGTCGCGACCCGGTCGAAGCCGTTGCGCTCCAGGCGACCGGCAATGTCGTCCATGCGTACCTGATTGCCTGGCTTGGCCGAGAAGGCCAGGCTCTCGATGACGTCCTGTGGTGCCACCTTCTGCAGAAGGGCGTTGACGGTCACCAACACGATCGCAGCATGCGGCTTCTTGTGGTAGGCGATCAACCCGCCGAGCGCAGCCAATCGGCGCGCCGAGGTATCGGAGCTCGGAGACACGCGGTCGTAGGGCAGGCAATCCCAGGCCGGCAAAGTCAGCACCGGTATTTCCGGCGCGATGAAGCCGAGCATCTGCTCGATATCGGCCATGCGCTGACCGTCCGACAGCACATAGGCGACGGGCTCGCCGGCCCGCGCCAATTCGGCAATGATGAAGGGATCAAGGCCTGAGGGGACATTGCCGATCGTCAGCGGCACGGGCGCCGCAGCGAGCTTCTTGACGTCGAGGCCTGGAATCATTCCGCAGCCCTGCGCATGTCGGCGGTCATCTGTTCGAAGTCGGGCGCATAGGCGGCGATGCGCTCGAACAGCGGCGTCTTGAACCGCTCCGGCACGGGCAGCGTTCCGAGGATCCAACGGGCGAGATCATTGTCTTCCTCGTCCATGATGACCTCAAACTCAGCGAGTTCGACCTCCGACAAGGTCGGTAGCTCGGCGTCCGCGAACTGGCCGAACACCAGATCCATTTCCCGCAGACCGCGATGCCAGCATCGGAACAGAATTCGCTTGCGGCGTGGATCGAGGAGCGCGCTGCTCAGTGTTACGCCTGTCATCTCACACACCTTCTTGTTGCTGCGTCTCTATAAAGCATCGTTCCGAAATGTGGGAACCAGTTTTTCGGAAAAAAGGCGCCCTTCCCGATTTTTCCGGGCGCATCCGTCGATCTGTGGAAAGAACTCTTCTTGCGGCCTTGCCAAACCAGTCTCCGCCGTCGCATTTTGCCGCCATCATGCGCCCCGCCATTCTCGATCCGCTGTTTGCTTCCATCAACTCCCTGCCGGGCGTCGGGCCAAAAGTCGCCGACCTGCTCGTGAAGCTGCTTGGCCGCGAAAACCTCGACGACACGCGCGTCATCGACCTGCTGTTCCATGCGCCCTCGTCGATCGTCGACCGGCGCGAACAGCCGGGCATTGCGCGGGCACCGCAGGGGACCATCGTCACCATCACCGGTAGGGTCGACCGCCACCAACCGCCGCCGCCGCGCACGAGCCAGCCCTATCGCGTCTTCCTGCACGACGAGACCGGCGAACTCGGCCTCGTCTTCTTCCGGGGCAAGGCGCAATGGCTGGAAAAGCAGCTTCCGCTCGGAGACAACGTAACAGTCAGCGGCAAGGTCGACTGGTTCAACGGCCGCCCCTCGATGGTGCACCCCGACTATATCGTCCGCGAGAGCGAGGGCGAGACGCTGCCGTTGGTCGAGCCGGTTTACCCCCTGACGGCGGGTCTCTCCCTTCGTCTCGTACGCCGGGCGATCGAGGCGGCGCTGCCCCGCATACCGGAACTGCCGGAGTGGATCGATGCCGCCCTGGTGCCGAAACAGGGCTTTCCCGATGTCGCCACCAGCTTCCGGATGCTGCACGACCCGCGCGATGCGATGGACATCGATCCGCAAGCCCCCGCCCGTCGCCGCCTCGCCTATGACGAATTCCTTGCCGGGCAACTCTCTCTGGCGCTGGTGCGTCAGCGTCTGCGGCGGGTTCCGGGCCAGCCGGTGCGACCGACCGGTGAGATCAGCAGCAAGATCACCGCCGCCTTGCCGTTTTCGCTGACAGGCAGCCAGACGGCGGCCATCGCCGACGTCTTGAAGGACATGGCCGGCGAAGACCGCATGCTGCGCCTGCTGCAGGGCGACGTGGGTGCCGGCAAGACGATGGTGGCACTGATGGCGATCGCCGCCGTCATCGAGAATGGCGGCCAGGCGGTGCTGATGGCACCCACCGAGATCCTGGCCCGTCAGCATCACAACACGATTTCAAAATATGCCGAGATTGCAGGTATTTCTGTCGATGTCCTCACAGGGCGCACTAAGGGAAAAGAGCGCGAGGCCATCCTCGAGCGGATCGCTTCCGGCGAAGCCCAGATCGTCATCGGCACGCACGCGCTGTTTCAGGACAGCGTCGCCTACGCCAATCTCATGCTGGCCGTCGTCGATGAGCAGCACCGCTTCGGCGTCCATCAGCGGCTGCGGCTGACGGCCAAGGGCATCTCGCCGCATATGCTCGTGATGACCGCCACGCCGATCCCGAGGACGCTGGTGCTTGCCGCCTTCGGCGATATGGACGTCTCGAAGTTGACGGAAAAGCCGGCCGGCCGCAAGCCGATCCAGACCGTCACCGTCCCCACCGAGAGGGTCGGCGATATCGTCCAGCGGCTGCGGGCAGCAATTGCCGATGGCAAGAAAGCCTACTGGATCTGCCCGCTGGTCGAGGAATCGGAAGAGTCGGACCTGATGTCGGTCGAGGAGCGCTTCGAGACGCTGACGCATTTCTTCGGACCGAATGTCGGCCTGATCCACGGCCGGATGAGCGGACCGGAAAAGGATGCCGCTATGCTCGCCTTCAAGAACGGCGATACAAGGCTGCTGGTTGCCACCACGGTCGTAGAAGTCGGCGTTGACGTCCCGGATGCAACGATCATGGTGATCGAGCATGCCGAGCGCTTCGGTCTCGCGCAGCTGCACCAGCTGCGCGGCCGCGTTGGCCGCGGCGACGAGGCATCGAGCTGCATCCTTCTCTACAAGGGACCGCTCAGCGAGACCGGCCACGCGCGCCTGTCGATCATGCGTGACACGGAAGACGGCTTTCGAATTGCCGAGGAAGATCTGAAGCTGCGCGGAGAAGGCGAGCTGCTGGGCACACGGCAATCGGGTACGCCCGGTTTCCGCATCGCCAGCATAGAGGCCCATGCGGACCTTCTGGAGATCGCCCGCAAGGATGCCGCCTACCTCATCGAACGCGACGCGGATCTCACCAGCGAGCGTGGCCAGGCGGTGAGGACCCTGCTCTACCTATTCCGGCGCGATGAGGCGATCCGCTTTCTGCGCGCCGGATAGGCGCTTGCGACCGGCCGGCGCGGAGACGTCCTGAGACGGAACCGCGACCGGATATTCCGGTGTGACCAGGCCGCCGGAGATCAGCAGACGGGCGCCATCCTCGGGGCTCATGTCCAGGATGACAATTTTCTCGCGCGGCACGAAGATCAGGAAGCCGGCGGTCGGCACCGGCGTCGGCGGCAGGAAGACGCAGACCATGTCCTTGCCCATCGCATCGAACTTCGAGGCGATCTCGCCCTTGGCATCGGTCGCCACGAACACCAGCGACCAGAGACCGGGGCTTGGATATTCGATCAGGCCAACCTGCTTGAAAGAATTGCTCTTTTCCTTCAACACCGTCTCGAAGATCTGCTTCAGGCTCTTGTAGATGGTACGCACCAGCGGCACCCGGCGCACGAGCGACTCGCCGAAGTTGACGATGCTCTGCCCGATCAGGTTCTTGCCGAGAAAGCCGATGATGGTGATGAAGATCATCGCGATCAGGAGGCCGGTGCCTGGGACCGCGAAGTCCAGGTAGCTCTCGGGATCGTATCGGGTGGGAATATAGGGCTGGACCCAGCTGTCGGCCCAGTGCACGACCGACCATGTCAGCCACAGCGTGATCGCAATCGGCGCGCAGATGATCAGCCCGGTCAGGAAATTGTTGCGGATCCGCGCCGCCACCGACAATCTCATGGTCGCTTTCTGGGGAATTTCCGCCATTCGTCGTTCACGAACTCCGTTCAGCCTGCCGTCCTGTCCAGCAAAATCCCCCATTGCGGACAGGCGCAAAATTGACAGAATTCGCTGCGCCGCACAACCGGAGACTTGCTACCGAATGAGGCAGACATAGCGTTCAGGCGCGGCGAGAAAAGCCGCGCCAACGCCGATCACTCAACCGTGACCGACTTGGCCAGATTGCGTGGCTGGTCGACGTCGGTGCCCATGAAGACAGCGGTGTGGTAGGCCAGCAGCTGGATCGGCAGGGCGAAGATCATCGGTGAGATCAGTTCGTCGACGACCGGCAGCACGATGGTCGCCATCGTCGGCAGCGTCGATGCCGCCGCGCCGGCCTCATCGGTAATGAAGATGATGCGGCCGCCACGCGCTGCCACTTCCTGCATGTTGGAGATCGTCTTGTCGAAGAAGCGGTCATAGGGAGCGATGACAATGACCGGCATGTTTTCGTCGATCAGCGCGATCGGTCCATGCTTCAGTTCGCCGGCCGCATAGCCTTCGGCGTGGATGTAGGAGATTTCCTTGAGCTTCAGGGCACCTTCCATCGCCAGCGGATAGCTGGTGCCGCGACCGAGATAGAGCACATCCTTGAACTTGGAGATTTCGCGAGCCAGGCTCTCCATCTGCGGCTGGATCAGGTTGAGCACGCGGCTCATGATGCGGGGCATCTCGGCCAGATGGCGCACCAACGCGGTCTCCACATCGGCACTGATCGTGCCGCGCGCGCGCCCGGCGCCGATGGCCAGGGCCGCAAGCACGGCGAGCTGGCAGGCAAAGGCCTTGGTCGAGGCGACGCCGATCTCGGGGCCGGCCATGATCGGGAAGACGGCGTCGGATTCGCGCGCGATCGTCGATTCACGAACGTTAACAACCGCGCCGATCCTAAGTCCGTTCTCCTTGCAATAGCGGAGCGAAGCGAGCGTGTCGGCGGTCTCGCCGGATTGCGAAATGAAGAGCGCGGCCTGGCTCGGCAAGAGAGGCATTTCGCGGTAGCGGAACTCAGAGGCGACATCGATCTCGACCGGCAGGCGCGCATATCGCTCGAACCAGTATTTGCCGATCAGGCCTGCAAGAAAGGCAGTGCCGCAGGCAGAGATCGCCAGGCCGGTAATCTTGGTGAAATCGATGGCCGTAGCATTGGCATTGATCCGGTTGCTGGCGAAATCGACATAATGTCCGAGGGCGTGGGAAATGACTTCCGGCTGCTCGTAGATTTCCTTTTCCATGAAGTGCCGGTGATTGCCCTTGTCGACGACGAAAGCGGTCGCCTGGGAGATCTGGCGCGCCCGCTGCACCGGCTGCCCATCGAAGTCGAAAACGCTGGCCCCGTCGCGGGTGATGATCGCGAAATCGCCATCGACGAGATAGGCGATATCGTTGGTGAAGGGTGAAAGAGCGATGGCGTCGGAGCCGAGGAACATTTCGCCCTTGCCGAAGCCGATCGCCAGCGGCGGACCGGACCGTGCGGCCATCAGCGTGTCGGGATGGTCCTGGAACATGACGGCCAGGGCATAGGCGCCGGTCACCCGGTTCAGCATCTGCAGCATGGCCGCCCGCGGCTCCAAGCCCTCGCGGATAAACCGTGCCAGCAGGTGGGCAACGACTTCGGTATCGGTCTGCGTTGCAAAGACGGCGCCCTCGCCCTTCAGCTCCTCGCGCAATTCGGAGAAGTTCTCGATGATGCCGTTGTGGACGACCGCAACGCCCTCGACGAAATGCGGATGGGCATTGACCTCGTTCGGAATGCCGTGGGTGGCCCAGCGGGTATGGGCAATGCCGATTGTGCCGTCGAGCGGCTGGCGGTCGAGCAGGCTTTCGAGATTGAACAGCTTGCCCTCGGCCCTTCGACGCTCGAGCGCGCCGTCATGGATCGTCGCGACGCCGGCCGAATCGTAGCCGCGATATTCAAGGCGCTTCAGCGCATCGACCAGCCGGCCGGCAACACGCTTTGATCCGACAATACCGACAATACCGCACATGAAAAATCTCCATCTCAAATGTCCTTGAAATCTCTTCTAGCGACAAATGGCGGTGACTCAATCGCCGCCCCGGTCACGTTGGGTTTCCGGTCGTTACGCAAGGCGTGGGTCAGGGTTTCGCCTGCTTTGCCGCCTTGAGGGCAAGGGCTCGCTCGCGAATAGCCCTTGCACGCTCCGGCTTGATCTCCTGGCGTGCGCGGCCGAGCGCCAGAGCGTCGGCGGGCACGTCGCTGGTGATGACGCTGCCCGAAGCGACATAGGCACCGGCACCGATGCTGACCGGAGCGACCAGCGAGGAGTTGGAGCCGATGAAGCTGCCCTCGCCGATCGATGTGTGATGCTTGTTGATGCCGTCGTAGTTGCAGGTGACCGTGCCGGCGCCGATGTTGCTATCCGCACCGACGGTGGCATCGCCGATGTAAGTGAGGTGGCTGACCTTGGCACCGACGCCGATCGCCGCATTCTTCACCTCGACGAAATTGCCGACCTTGGCGCCCGCCGCCAGATCCGCACCCGGCCGAAGCCTGGCGAAGGGACCGACACTGGCGCCGGCGCTGACGCGCGCGCCCTCGACATGGGAAAAGGCGTGGATGACAGCACCGCCCTCGATCACCGCGCCGGGTCCGAACACGACATTCGGCTCGATCACGGCGTCCTGCCCGATGACGGTGTCGTAGGCCAGAAACACCGTCTCCGGCGCAATCATCGTGACGCCGGAGAGCATGAGCGCGTGGCGGCGACGCTGCTGCCAAAGGGTCTCGATGACGGCCAGTTCCGCGCGATTGTTGCAGCCGCTGAGCTCGGCCTCAGGCGCATCGACCGCGGTTACCCGGCCGCCTTGCGCCCGGGCAATCTCGACGAGGTCGGTGAGATAGTATTCGCCCTTGGCGTTGTCGTTGGTGATGCGCGAGAGAAGATCCAGCGCCTTGGCGCCATTGATCGCCATCAGCCCGCTGTTGCACCAGGTGACGGCGCGTTCCGCATCTGTGGCATCCTTTTCCTCGCGGATCGCCAGCAGCTCGCCGTCCTTGACCAGCAGCCGGCCGTATCCGGTCGGATTGGCGGTGTGGAAGCCGATGACGACGATGTCGTTCCCGGCAGCAAGACCGGCGCGGGCGGCGCGCAACGGCGCGTCGGTGATCAGCGGCACGTCGCCATAGGCGACCAGGATGTCGTCATAGCCAGCCTCGATGGCCTCCCTTGCCGCGAGCACCGCATGGCCTGTGCCCTTGCGCTCCTGCTGGACATAGGCATTCAGGCGCATGCCGTCGCGACGGGCGGCCTTGGTGACCGCCTCTGCGTCCCGCCCGACAACCAGCGCCGCGGCGTGGATGTCGGTCCTGGCAATCGCCTCCATCACATGGGCGATCAGCGGGCGCCCGGCCACCGGGTGCAGGACTTTCGACATCGACGACTTCATGCGGGTGCTATCGCCGGCGGCGAGGATGACGGCAAGGCAGGTGCGTTCCATTATGGGCTCCGGCAGAGTGATTTGGCGCGGCCTTGGCCGCCGTAGCGTCTCATAGCAGCTACAGCGAAACGGAACAAAGTGCAAAAAGCTGTTGGCAGTCAGGGCTGGCCGAGGTTTTCGAAGGCCTGCAGCACATGATCGCGGCCGTCTAGGATCACATATTCCATCGCCAGGCGGGCGGCCGCTACATCGCCGGCGCTGATCGCATCGACGATCTGCATATGGGTGACGGAAATGTTGCTGAAGCCTTCGCGTGAGGGCGGTGCGCTCATGCGGAACATGCCGACGAGCGCTGCGTCGATCAGGCTGCCCAGCGTGCGCATGAACGGATTGTGGGACATATCGGCGATCGCCATATGGAAACGCAGATCGGCGACCGCAAGACTGTCGCGCGTATGGCCCTCTGCCGCCATCTGCGTCGCCAGCAGACGCAACTCCTCGATCTCGTCCGGCTGCGCGCGCTCCGCCACCAGGCCTGCAGCGAAGGGCTCAAAAGCCAGGCGTACATCGTAGAGATGCAGCAGGAATTCCCGGTCGACGCCGCTGTCGAAGTGCCAGCTCAAAACATCGCTGTCGAACATGTTCCAGTGGATTTTCTCGGTGACCTTGGTGCCGACGCGCGCGCGCGGCACGACAAGACCCTTGGCGGCCAGCGTCTTCATGCTTTCGCGCAACACCGTGCGCGAAACCTTGAAGCGTTGCAGCAGCTCCACGTCTCCCGGCAGGATTTCGCCGACCGCAAAGGCTCCGGCAACGATCGCCTTGCCGAGATCGTCGACCACCTGCGAATGGCTGGTCCGCGACTTGCCGCTGGTATGCTCTCTCTCGATCAAACGGCTGCGCAACTCGCTCTCCCGTCAGGCATAACGCCGGTTAAGGCGCGACAGCAGGAGAAGCCCCTTTTGCAGCAGGATGAAGGCAAACAGCAGGAAGCCGATCAGGATCTTCGTCCACCAGCTGGAGAGCGTACCGTCGAAGGTGATGTAGGTCTGGATCAGGCCCTGGATCAGGATACCGATCAAGGTGCCGCCGACGAAGCCTGCGCCGCCGGTGAGCAGCGTCCCGCCGATCACAACCGCCGCAATGGCGTCGAGTTCGACACCGACGGTCGCCAGCGAATAGCCGGCCGAGGTGTAAAGCGAGAAGACGATCCCGGACAGACCCGCCAAAAAGCCGGACAGCGCATAGATCAGGATCGTCGTGCGCGCCACCGGAACGCCCATCAGCGCTGCCGTCTGAACCCCGCCACCGAGGGCATAGACATTGGCGCCAAAACGGGTGCGGTGGGCGATCATGATGCCGACGACGAACACCGCGAGCATGACGCCACCGATCAGGGTCAGACGCCCTCCGCCCGGCAGCAGCAGATAGAGCTCGTTGAGCTGGGAGTAAAAATCGTGGTTGATCGGAATGCTGTCGATCGACAGCACGAAAGCACAACCGCGCGCGAGGAACATGCCAGCCAGGGTGACGATAAAGGGCGGCATCTGCAGATAGTGGATGGTTGCCCCCATCGCTGCACCGAAAGCGCTGGTGATGACAAGGACCATGACAAAGGCGATAAGCGGGTGGATCGAGGTATCGCGCAGGACGACAGCCAGGAAGACGCCGGTAAAGGCGATCACCGAACCGATCGACAGATCGATACCACCGGACAGGATGACGAAGGTCATGCCGACGGCGGCGATGCCGAGAAAGGCGTTGTCGGTGAACAGGTTGCCGACGACGCGCGTCGACAGGATCGTTGGATATTGGACGGCGCAGAGCGCGTAGGCCAGGATGAAGATAACGATGGTGGCCAGCAACGGCAGGTACTTGGAGTTCACTTGGCGGCCTCCCTCTGGATCTCGGGCTTGGGCGCGTCAAGCTGCCGTTCGGGGCGACGGCTGAAGAAGACGCCAATGGATTTCAGCGCCGGGGATTGGATGACGAGGATGATGATGACGATCACCGCCTTGATCACCAGATTGAATTCCGGCGGAAAACCCGAGAGCAGGATGCCGGTGTTGACCGACTGAATGATCATGGCGCCCAGCAACGAGCCGACAATGCTGAACCGTCCGCCCAGCAGCGAGTTGCCGCCGACAACCACCGCGAGGATGGCATCCAGCTCCAGCCACAGGCCGGCGTTGTTGGCGTCAGCTCCCTTGATGTCGGCGGCGACGATGATGCCGGCAATCGAGGCGCATAGCCCGCTCAGCGCATAGACCGCCATCAGCAGGATCGGCGTCTGAATGCCGGACAAGGTGCTGGCACGGCGATTGATGCCGATTGCCTCGACCAGCATGCCGAGCGCTGTCCTGCGCACCAGCAGCGTGATGAGGATGCCGGCAAGGATCCAGATCACCACCGGCATTGGCAGACCTGCAACGGAGCCGCTGCCGAAGAAAATGAAGCCTTCATTGTTGAAGGTCATGATGATGCCTTCGGTGACCAACTGCGCAATACCCCGGCCCGCTACCATCAGCACCAGGGTGGCGATGATCGGCTGGATATCGAGGACGGCCACCAGAAAGCCGTTCCAGATGCCGCAGAGTAGACCTGTCCCGAGCGCAAGCACCAGGGTGTAGCCGACCGAGTTGCCGGCAACGATCGAAGACGCCGCAACGGCACCGCAGATGGCGATCACCGCGCCGACCGAGAGATCGATGCCCTTGGTGGCGATGACCAGCGTCATTCCGATCGCCAGCAGCGCGACAGGAGCGCCGCGATTGAGCACGTCAATCAAACTCCCGTACAGTCTTCCATTCTGAATTTCCAGATGAAAGAACTGCGGGAACATTATCGAATTTAATAGAAGAATGGCAGCGAGTGCAATGAGCTGCGGCGCTAACCTTAGGAGCGGCGCCCTGAACGAGGAAGTCATGCATCCTCCTTTTTGCTGGAGGTGCCGGCAATCGATTCGATGATGCGATTGGCTGAGATATCCGCCCCGGTCAGTTCCGCGATATGTTCGCGGTCCCGTAGCACAATGACGCGGGTGCTGTAGGCGACGAGTTCATCGAGTTCCGAGGAGATGACGATGAGCGACATGCCCTGTTTGCAGAGATCCTCGATCAGATGGATGATTTCCGCATGGGCGCCGACGTCGATGCCGCGGGTCGGCTCGTCGAGAATGAGGAAACTCGGATTGGTCGCCAGCCAGCGTGCGAGAATGGCCTTCTGCTGATTGCCACCAGACAACAGCCGGATCGGTTTTTCGCGATCGGTGGTGCGAATGTCGAGGGCCTTGATATAGCGGTCGGCAATGCTGTTTTGTTCGCTGCGGGACAAAGGCCGCGCCCAGCCACGCCGCGCCTGCAAGGCGACAACGATGTTCTCGCGTATGGAGAGATCGCCGATGATGCCGTCTGTCTTGCGATCTTCCGGGCAGAAGCCAAACCCGCCCTTAATGGCGGCCCGTGGGCTGGATAGCGCCAGAGGCTGGCCGTCGACGGTGGCCTCGCCGCTGTCGGCATGCTCGACGCCGAAAAGCACTTCAGCCGTTTCGGTGCGGCCCGAGCCCAGCAGCCCGGCAACGCCAACCACTTCACCGGCCCGCACATCGAGGTTGAAAGGCTTGATCTTGCCGCGCTTGCCGAAATTCTGGAACCGGTACTTGACCGGGCCGGCCGTATCCTGGGTCTGCCGTTCTTCGGCCTCTACGGCCGCAAGTTCGCGACCGAGCATCATCTCGATCAACCCCTGCCGCTCCAGCCCCGCGCGGTCGCGCGTGCCGACCAGCTTGCCGTTGCGCAAGACGGTGATCCGGTCGCTGATCTCGAACACCTGTTCGAGGAAATGCGTAATGAAAATAATACCTAGGCCGCGCTTCTTCAAGTCGCGGATGATGCCGAACAGCATCGCAACTTCCTGGGTATCGAGGCTTGCGGTGGGTTCGTCGAGAATAAGAACCTTGCCCGACAGATCGACGGCGCGGGCGATTGCAATCACCTGCTGGATGGCGACGGAGAACCGGTCCAACTGACGGCCGACATCGATATCCATGCCATATTGCGCGAGCAGCGCGCGCGCCTGCGCATTCATCTTGCGCGTGCTGACAAGGCCGAACTGTCGAGGCTGGCGCCCGAGAAACAGGTTTTCTGCAACGCTCAGATTCGGAAGGAGGTTCACTTCCTGATAGACGGTGCCGATTCCGAGCTTCTGGGCGGCCAGCGTGTCGTGCGGGTTGATCTCCGCGCCATCGAGTACGAGCGTGCCGGCATCGGGACGGTAGGCGCCGGTCATGCATTTGATGAGCGTCGATTTCCCTGCGCCATTTTCGCCGAGCAGCGCATGGACTTCGCCGCGCCGCAGGCTGAAATTGACGTGGTCCAGAGCCGTCGAGCCAGGGAAATATTTGCAGAAATCGGAGGCCGCGAGAATGTTCTCGAAATCGTGAGCCATAAAGGGATCTGTTTCCTGATATTGGGCATTCAGGCGGCGGCGTCGGACATGACGTCCGGGCATAGCCGCGGCCGCGCCGCACCGGCCCATGACGGGCCGGTGCGGTATGATCAATCAGATCAGTAGCCGAGGCCCTTCTTGGCTTCGTAGACCTTCTGCGGATCGTCAGACTGCGTGTAGAGCTTGGATTCGGTCTGGATCCACTTCGGTGGCTCCTTCTTGTCCTTCAGGTATGCGTCGAGCGCATCGAAGGCAGGACCGGCCATGTTCGGCGTCAGTTCGACGGTCGCATTGGCTTCGCCTGCTGCCATCGCCTTGAAGAGATCCGGCACGGCATCGATCGAGATGGTGAGGATGTCCTTGCCTGGCTTCAGGCCGGCTTCCTTGATTGCCTGGATAGCGCCGACAGCCATGTCGTCGTTATGAGCGTAGACGGCGCAGATGTCCTTGCCGCCGTTCTGGGCCTTCAGGAAGCTTTCCATGACTTCCTTGCCCTTGGAACGGGTGAAGTCGCCAGTCTGGCTGCGCACGATCTTGAAGTTGTCGTGACCGGTGATGGCCTGCTCGAAGCCCTTCTTGCGAGCGATTGCCGGGGACGAACCGGTGGTGCCCTGGAGCTCGACGATGTCGCACTTCTTGGTGCCGACCGTCTTCACCAGCCAGTCGCCGGCAACCTTGCCTTCATGAACCTGGTCGGAGGTCACGGCGGTCAGGTACAGGTCCTTCGGCGCGTCGATATCGCGGTCAAGCAGGATGACCGGAATCTTGGCTTCCTTGGCTTCCTTCAGGACAGAGTCCCAGCCGGTTGCGACGATCGGGGCGATCAGGATGGCGTCGACGCCCTGGGCGATGAACGAGCGGATAGCCTTGATCTGGTTTTCCTGCTTCTGCTGGGCGTCCGCAAACTTCAGGTCGATGCCGCGCTTCTTGGCTTCGTTCTTGGTAAGCGTCGTCTCGGCGGCGCGCCAGCCAGATTCGGAACCGATCTGCGAGAAGCCGACAACAAGCGGCTTGGCATAGGCCGAATGAAACATGCAGGCAGCCAGAATCGTTGCACTCGCGAGTGCGGTCTTCAATTTCATGATGTCCTCCCATTGGGCCGCCTCCACGCGGCCGAGGTCAAAAAATCATATAGTAATACTTTTGTAAATGCGGATTGTGTGACGCACTGCAACAAAAAGGGCGCCAAATTGGCGCCCTCCCTCACATCGTCAAAAGCGACTGATCATTTCGGCAGCTTGTCGTCGATGCCTTCGACGTAGAAGTTCATGCCGAGCAGCGTGCCGTCATCGGCCTTCTCGCCAGCCTTCAGCCAGGGCGTACCATCCTGCTTGTTGATCGGACCGGTAAAGGGTGCAAGCTCGCCGGACTTGATCTTGGCTTCGGTGTCCTCAGCCATCTTCTTCACGTCGTCAGGCATGTTGGTGAAGGGGGCCATGGTGAGATTGCCGGCCGCAAGTCCGTCGAAGGACTGCTCGGACTTCCAGGTGCCGTCCATCACCGCCTTGACGCGCTTGATGTAGTAAGGGCCCCAGGTGTCCTCGATCGCCGTCAGCTGGACCTTGGGGCCAGCCTTGATCATGTCCGAGGACTGACCGAAGGCATAGACGCCACGCTGTTCGGCAACCTGCATCGGTGCCGTCGTGTCGGTGTGCTGCGTCAGGACGTCGACACCCTGGTCGATCAGCGCCTTGGCGGCATCGGCTTCCTTGCCTGGGTCGAACCAGGTGTTGATCCAGATGACCTTCATCTTGAAGTTCGGGTTGACCGACTTGGCGCCCTGCTCGAAGGCGTTGATGCCCATGACCACTTCCGGAACCGGGAAGGTGGCGATGTAGCCAGCGATACCCTTCTTCGACATCTTGCCGGCGATCTGGCCGTTGATGTAGCGGCCTTCGTAGAAGCGCGAGTTGTAGGTGGCGAGGTTGTCGGAGGCCTTGAAGCCGGTCGCATGCTCGAACTTGACCTTCGGGAACTTTTTGGCGACGGCAACCGTCGAATCCATGAAGCCGAAGGATGTCGTGAAGACGATCGAGCAACCGGAACGGGCCATACGCTCGATGGCGCGCTCGGAATCCGGGCCTTCAGCGACGTTTTCGAGGAACGCTGTTTCAACCTTGCCGCCGAATTCCTTTTCCACCGCAAGACGACCCATGTCGTGCGCCTGCGACCAGCCGCCGTCGGTGTGCGAGCCGACATAGATGAAACACGCCTTGGTCTTGCCCGCCGCTTCGGCTGATGCGCCGAAGCTGACGATCATGGCTGCTGTCGCAGCAAGAGCAATTGCTATTTTATTCATAGGAACCCCTGTTGATTGTAAATGTCGAAACCCGTCTTTTGACTATCACCGATCCGGCACAAAAGATTTGCCGAGCGATGCCGGCGTATTGATGAGTGTCATACGCCGATTTTGAGAAATGATGATAAGCACAACCACCGTCGCCGCATAGGGCAGCATCGACAGGAACTGCGCCGGAACGCCGATGCCGAAGGCCTGGGCGTGGAGCTGTAGAATGGTCACCGCGCCAAACAGGTAGCCGCCCGCAAGGATCCTCCACGGCCGCCACGAAGCGAAGACCACCAGTGCCAGCGCGATCCAGCCCCGGCCGCCCGACATGTTCTCCGTCCACTGCGGCGTGTAGATCAGCGACAGCTGCGCGCCCGCCAGACCGGCACAGGCACCGCCGAACATGACGGCCAGATAGCGCGTCCTGATGACGCCGATGCCGAGCGCATGCGCCGAGCTGTGGCTATCGCCGATGGCGCGCAGTTTCAGACCGGCGCGGCTTCGAAACAGGAACCAGTTGACCGCAACGACCAGCAGGATGGACAGGTAGAAGACGATGTCCTGCTTGAACAGCACCGTGCCGACATACGGGATCTGCGAGAGCAGAGGGATCTCGATCGGCAGCAGCCGGATGCCGGGGACGCTGACATAGGACTCGCCGATCATGCCGGAGGCGCCGAGCCCCATGATGGTGAGCGCCAGTCCCGTCGCCACCTGGTTTGCCACCAGCGTCAGGGTGAGAAAGCTGAACAGCAACGAAAACAGCGCACCGCCGGCAATGCCCGCGAGCAGCCCGACATAGGCCGAGCCGCTGAGCTGCGCCGCTGCGAAGGCGCTGACCGAGCCGATGATGACCATACCCTCGACGCCGAGGTTCAGCACGCCGGCCCGCTCGGTCACCAGTTCGCCGATGGCGGCGATGACGAGCGGCGTCGATGCCGTGATGATGGTAAGCAGAACCGCTTCGAAGAATGTCATGACGTGGCTCCCGTCTTCGCCCGGAGGCGCGACCAGACGATCCGCACCTTGTAGTAGATCATCGTGTCGCAGGAGAGCACGAAGAATAACAGGAAGCCCTGGAACACGCGCGTCACCTTGTCGGACACGCCGATCGACAACTGCGCCGCCTCGCCGCCGATATAGGTGAGCGCCAGTACAAAGCCCGAAGCGATGATGCCGAGCGGATTGAGCCGGCCGAGGAAGGCGACGATGATCGCCGTGAATCCGTAGCTCGGCGATATATCGGGCTGCAGATGGCCGATAGAGCCGGACACTTCCGAGATCCCGGCAAGCCCTGCCAGCGCGCCCGAAAGGATGAAGCTGAACCAGACCATCTTGCGCGGCGAGAAACCGGCAAACCGCCCTGCCCGTTCAGACTGGCCGAGGACGACGACTTCGAACCCTCGCAGGGTGAAGCGCATCATGAACCAGATCAGAATTGCGGCAACGACCGCGAAGATCAGGCCCCAGTGGGCAGTGATGATGTCGTCCCATATCGGCGGCAGCACCTGATCGGGGGTAAAATCCCGCGTTCCGTAGAAGCCGTGACCATCCGGATTACGCCAGGGCCCGCGTGTCAGCCAATCGAGGAAAAGCTGGGCGATATAGGTCAGCATCAGGCTGGTGAGAATTTCATTGGTATTGAAATGCGTCTTCAGCAAAGCCGGGATTGTGGCGAATGCCGCGCCGCCCAGCGCGCCCATGACCAGCATCAGCGGCAGCACCATCGGCGATTGCCAGTCGTAGAAATAGACCGGAATGATCGAACCGACGATTGCCCCGACACTGTATTGCCCTTCGGCGCCGATGTTCCAGTTGGTCGAGCGGTAGCAGACCGACAGCCCGACCGCGATCAGGATCAGCGGTGCCGCCTTCTTGGCAAGTTCGTTGAGCGACCAGGGATCGAACAGCGGCTCGACCAGCAATGCATAAATGGCATCGAGCGGGGCCTTGCCGAGCAGCATGAACATGATGCCGCCGGCAATCAGGGTCAACAGCAGTGCCAGCAACGGTGACAGAATGCCCAGCAGCTTGGAAACGTCGGCCCGCCGTTCGAGTTCAATGCGCATGGGCTGGCTCCGCCTCGCTGGATAGGCCGTGGGTGCCGCCCATCAGCAACCCGATCCTCTCGCGGTTCATCTCGTCCGCCGGGTAGGAAACCGAAAGCCGGCCTTCCGAGATAACAGCGATATCGGTCGCAACCTCGAAGATCTCGTCGAGATCCTGGCTGATGACCAGCACAGCAGACCCGGCACGGGCGAGATCGACCAGCGCCTGTCGGATACGGCTGGCAGCACCCGCGTCGACCCCCCAGGTCGGCTGGTTGACGACAAGCACATCGGGCTGGCGGTCCAGTTCGCGACCGACGATGAATTTCTGCAGGTTTCCGCCGGAAAGCGATCCTGCGAGCGGATCTTCGCCGCTTTTACGCACGTCCATGGCCTCGGAAATGCGCTTGGTCGCCGCCTTGACGGTGGCGCGGCGGATGATCTGCAGCAAGCCGCCGCCCAGGAATGCCTTGCGGTCGGACTGGCTGCGTGCCAGCACCAGGTTGTCGGAAAGACGGAGTGTGGTGACGGCGGCGTGGCCATGCCGCTCCTCGGGCACGAAACCTGCCCCGAGCAGCCGCCGGGCGGTGATGCCCTTGGTCCCCACCGCTTCGCCGCGGATGAAAATGAGGTCGTCCGAGGCAACCGGAAATTCGCCGGAGACCACGTCGAACAACTCGCCCTGCCCGTTACCCGCAACGCCGGCAATCGCCAGGACTTCACCGGCGCGAACGCGCAGCGAGACGTCTTTCAGCGACACGGCGAAGGGCGTCCGCGCCGGCACGGAAAGGCCGGCGATTTCCAGCTGTATCTCGCCACGCTCGCCCCGGTCGTCGTGCTTGATACTGGCGACATCGCTGCCGACCATCATGCGCGCCAGCGAGCCGGTTGTCTCCTGCTTCGGATCGCAGGCGCCGGTCACCCGGCCGTGCCGCAACACGGTGGCGCGGTCGCAGATGCGCTGCACTTCCTCGAGACGGTGGCTGATGTAGAGGACCGAGCGCCCCTCTGCCCGGAGCTTGAACAGCGTTTCGAACAGCTTGTCCGCCTCCTGCGGCGTCAGCACCGAGGTCGGCTCATCGAGAATGATCAGTTTGGGATTTTGCAGCAAAGTCCGGACGATCTCGATACGCTGGCGCTCGCCAACCGAGAGATCGGCAACATGGGCATAGGGGTCGAGCGGCAGGCCATAGGCGACCGAAAGCGCTGCGGCTTCTTCGGCAATCTTGGCGATAGGGATTTTGTCGTCGAGCGAGAGTGCGATGTTCTCGGCGACAGTCAGTGCCTCGAACAGCGAGAAATGCTGGAATACCATGCCGATGCCGAGCCTGCGCGCCTCGCCTGGCGAGACGATCGACACGGGCTGCCCCTGCCAGACAATCTCTCCAGCCGTTGGTTCGAGAACGCCGAACAGCATTTTTACAAGCGTCGACTTGCCTGCGCCATTCTCTCCGAGCAGCGCATGAATTTCGCCGGGCTGGATACCGATGTCTATTTCGTTGCAGGCAGCGAAACTGCCAAAAAGTTTCGTCAGCTTTCGGACCGACAGTAACGCGCCGTCCAGCGGCGCATCGGATGACGACACGGTTTCCTCATTTTCCCTGCAGCCCTGTCCTCCAGGATCTTCTAGGCCTCAGCAGTCTCGTTCCACTCTTTTTTATTGGACCTGGCGACAGATGCCGCAGGTTGATCTGAGCGATATTGATACCGACTTTGTTGCTTTGCACAACAGCAAATATCGGTCAAACCTCACCCTGTGGATGAAGAACCTCTTCAGCGTCGCCCGAGCGATGGGAAGAACTGCAGCACGGCGCCGATGCAGTAGAGATAGATGCCCGATGCGACGAACAGGACGAGCGCCCAGTGGGGCATCAGGAAGTCCATCAGCAGAGAATAGATGCCGAGTGCCGACCAGAGCAGGAAGATGCCGAGGTTGAGCGGTCGCAACCGCTTGACCCGCACCGGATGAAGAAAATTGATCGGCAGAAAGGTGAGAACCACCGAAACGCCGACGATGACCATCGCCCAGGTCGCCCCCGGTTGGATGACGAAGAGCGTGAACACCACCATGTTCCAGACAACCGGGAAGCCCGAGAAGAAATACTCGTCGGTCTTCATGCCGGTGTCGGCATAATAGATAGCGCTGGAGACGACGATCATGCCGGCCGCCACGAATGACATCGGCTCGCCGATCATGCCGCTTTCATAGAGCGCGAATGCCGGCAGAAGCACGTAGGTCACATAGTCGATGATATTGTCGAGGGTGTCGCCGGACCAGTTCGGCAACACCTCCTTGACGCGCACCTTACGGGCAATCGGTCCGTCGATGCCGTCAACCAGCAAAGCAAGCCCCAGCCACCAGAACATCACCACGAAACGATGCTCTGCAGCCGCCACCACACCGAGAAAGGCGAGAAACGAACCGGATGCTGTCAAGATATGCACGGAGAAGGCACGGATCTCCGCATAAGGCACTCGCCTGTATTTAAAGATTTTCATGCGTCCCCGTGTCGCCCACCCGATAAGCCTGTCCCGGCAGGCCTGTTTTGCTCAATATGCATCCTTTGTCCAACGCTGCCAGCGCTAAACAACAAATAATAACCGTTGTGCCTGCTGAATTTCGGCACCTGCGCTATTTCATCCCATGGATTTCAGACCGACGAACCACTAGCTTCGGCCGCAACAGCCAGAAGGACGGTAGAATGAATCAGGCGGACATCACGATCGTTGGCGGCGGCCTTGCCGGCATGGTTGCGGCCATCGCGCTGGCGCGCGGCGGCCGGCATATCGCTTTCGTTGCGCCACCGGCAGCCAGGTCCGACGGGCGGACAACCGCCCTGATGGACCAGTCGATTCGTCTTCTCGGCCGGCTCGGCCTCTGGGACAAGATCGCCCCGGCAACTGCTGCTCTGTCGACAATGCAGATCATCGACGGCACGCATCGGCTATTGCGCGCGCCGACCGTGGCATTCCACGCCGCGGAAATCGGCTTGGATGCCTTCGGTTACAACATGCCGAACAAGGCGCTGCTGGCTGTGCTCGGCGATGCTGTTGCCACCGAAGGCAACATCCGCGTGATCGAGGCCTCGGCTGTGGCGATCGACATTCGCGACGACGGCGTGACCGTGACGCTCGACAACGGCGAGATGCTGCAGTCGAGTTTCGTAGTCGGCGCTGACGGCCGCAATTCGATGGTGCGCGAGGCCGCCGGGATCAGCGTCAGGACATGGTCCTATCCGCAATCGGCCATGGTCCTGAACTTCGCGCATTCGCTGCCGCATCAGAACATCTCGACGGAATTCCACACCGAAAGCGGCCCATTCACGCAGGTGCCCCTGCCCGGCGATCGCTCGAGCCTTGTCTGGGTGCAGAAACCGACAGAGGCTGCCGACCGGGCTGCAAGCACGCCCGAGGTGCTGAGCGTCCAGGTGGAGGAGCGGATGCAATCGCTGCTCGGCAAGGTCACCGTCGAGGACGGCGTTCAGGTCTGGCCGCTGTCCGGCATGACCGCATCTCGCTTCGGCAAGGGTCGGGCTGCCTTGATCGGCGAGGCGGCCCATGTCTTCCCGCCCATCGGGGCGCAGGGGCTCAACCTGAGCCTGCGCGATATCATGGCGCTGACCGACATTCTCTGCGACCGGCCACAGCAGGCGATTTCGGCAACTGCGGGCGATCAGTTCGACCGCAAGCGTCGCACCGACATTATCAGCCGGACAGCCAGCGTCGACGTCCTCAACCGCTCGCTCCTGTCGGACTTCCTGCCCGTGCAGGTTCTCCGAGCCGCCGGCCTGCACGTCCTTGCCTCGCTGCCGCCGTTGCGCGGCATCGTCATGCGCGAGGGCATCGAACCGGGTCGCGGCCTCGGCTTCATTCCGTCCATGCTAATGGAAAAGCTGCGCCGGAAGGCTTCCTGAGCGGATCAGATAGAGGATCCCCGACACCGAGACGATCGAGGCAGCGGTGGTGATCAGGATCGTTGCCGAGCTACGCTCCTGCCAAACGCCGTATTGCTGGCTCATGACGAAAACATTGGTGGCCGTCGGCAGCGCGGCAAGCAGAACCGCCGAATAGACCCAGATCGGCTCGAAGCCGCCGACCGCTTGGAGCACCAGATAGACCACAAGCGGATGCAGCAACAGCTTGGCCGGCACGATGTAGCCGATCTCGATCGGAATGCGCTTGAGCGGACGAAGCGCCAGCGTTACCCCCATGGCAAACAGCGCGCAGGGAGCCGCCGCCTGCGCGAGGTAATTGACGAAGCGCTGAAGGGGCAGCGGCTGATCCAGGTGCAAGGCCGCCGCCAGAAAGCCGAGCGCGGTCGATAGGATGAAGGGATGAAGAAGCACCTTGCGCGCGATGTCGGCCGCCAGCTGTCCTTTCGAGCGTCGATCCTCGCCCTCGACCGCCATCAACGCCGGGGCGACGATAAAGTGAAGGGCATTTTCCAGGCAGACGATCAGCGCCACCGGCACCGCCGCCTGCTCCCCCAGGGCCAGCAGTGCCAGTGCCGGTCCCATGTAGCCGATATTGCCATAGGCACCGGCAAAGGCCTGCATCGTGCATTCGGGAAGCGAGTTGCGCCTGACGAACCGACCGATGACGAACAACAGCGCGAAGATGGAATAGGTCGCGGCCAGATCCGCCGTGATGAATCCAACCCGCGTCAGCTGTTCGATCGGCGTCTGCGAGACGAGCTTGAAGAAAAGGGCCGGCAAGGCCGCATAGACTATAAACGTGGTGAGCCAGCCGAGTGCTTCGGCCGGTTGGCGGGTAATGCGGGCAGCAATGGCGCCGATGAGGATTAGGCCGAAGAACGGCAGGAGCAGACCGACAATGTCAGCCATGGACAATTCCAGTTCGAAGAAGCAAGGCGTGTTGATCGTTCGCTTTGCTATCCGATCTTCATCAGGATTGGGAAGGTCTGCTGGAACCAGATCGCGGCTTGACTGACGAAGCCGAATATGAAGGCAAGGCCGGTGACGACGAGAAAGGCGCCCATGACCTTCTCGACCAGTCCGAGATGCCGACGAAAGCGCGACAGGAACCGCATGAACGCGCCGGAGAAGCCGGCCGCGATCCAGAAGGGAACGGCAAGCCCGAGCGAGTAAACGGCAAGCAATCCGGCCCCCGCCCCAACGGTCTCCCGCGAGGCTGCGACACCCAGGATGGCGCCGAGAACCGGGCCGATGCACGGTGTCCATCCGAAGGCGAAGGCGAGACCCATGAGATAGGCCCCGGTCCAGGTTGCCGGCTTGCCGCCGCCTTGGAACCGCGCCTCGCGCGACAGCAGGCCGAACCTGAAGACGCCCAGAAAGTTGAGACCCATGATGATGATAATCAGGCCACCGACCTGCGCCAGCACGTCGAGATGCTGGCGCAGCAGCAGCCCGATGGTCGAGGCGCCGGCACCAAGCGCGACGAAGACGGTGGCAAAGCCGAGCGTGAAAAACAGCGCCGAAACCAAGACGCCGCCCCGAACCACAGCGGCATGCGTGGCAACGGGGGTCCCGCCGCGAAATTGCTCGACCGAAATCCCCGCCATATAGCAGAGGTAGGGCGGCACCAGCGGCAGGACGCAAGGGGACAGAAATGACAACGCCCCCGCCAACAGGGCGCTCAGCAGCGAGATATCGGCGATCGACACGAAGACACTCCGGACAAGACAGGATCGCCTAACTAGCCCCGGCACCGATGCAAAGCCAATCACCTTTTGCGGATGAGAATAAATCCCGACTTTCCTCAGAAAAGGGTGATTTTCCGGGTTGACCCTAACAGGTCGTCTGCCTATGTTCCGCGCACTTCAGGCCAGAGCGGTTTTTGCTCGCGGTCGTACGGTGGGGCGGGTAGCTCAGCTGGTAGAGCATTCGACTTTTAATCGAATGGTCATGGGTTCGAGTCCCATCCCGCCCACCAATATAGCCATTCAAAATATGCTTCGAAGCGTATCGATCCTCAATGACTTCGCTAGCATTTGCGCTGGCGTAGATCCAACGCCTAGCAGTTTTACAGCGATTGAATGTCTTGTGAACGCAGCACCGAGCGCTCACCTAATTGCAGATCTACAGTCCCGACGCCGGACTTTAGCTCTCCATTAAAGTCGTGGCAGCCCCTGGCGAATAGCATGCGACTTCATGCGGCATAGGGATCCCGTTGCGAAGGATGGTGCGAGGCCGACATGTCGCCTATGAGTTAGCTGTGGAGATACTCGCTCCAGGAGGCGGTGTCACGCGGCCGGGTCGTAATCTTCACCTGCAAATGCTGCAGCGTAAGCCCATGTGACCAGCAACGCGCTAACCTATATCTTCGGGGCGACCTACCCCAATCTCATAAGCTAGCGGCGCTGGTTATGCCCCGGTCGCAATGGCGCATCAGAGTTCAACCTGGATAGAAATCTGCGGCTCGTCAGTCGCGCAAACTGGCGATCGAACCGCATTCAAAACCTGCGATGCAAATCGTTACTCATCGCGCCAACGATTGGCGAAAGCTGGAAAACCAACCTTGGCGAATAGCGTCGATCAGGCGCGGAGAATGGGCACATGGGGTTCCATTGATCTAGCAAGCGAGAATGTAAATTTCTCTCAAACGCTGCCTGGCACCTCGGCCGACCAACTGGCTGACCACTTTGCCAATATTGATGAAATCAATGAAATATGAAGAGCTACGATATTTAGCTTCCGCGCATGTATCACTTAAGAGATAATTGCTTTTCGAGAGAAAATAACAATTTAATCGAGTAGTTATTGCGAGGAATAATTTAGATATATACAATATATGTATATAGATATCTGTGGAAGCTATGACAATGTATACTGCTTTTATGCGACCTAATATATTTCTCCTCAAAACCTGATAGAACTCGCTTTGCCAATCCCTCGTAAATTTCACTATTTTGGGTGCTAAAAATACTCAGCGCTTCAAAAGGCGGAGGATTGTTTTATAATTTATTTCAGGAATATTGAGATGATCCTCCCTAGTGCGTATCGTCCTGAAGTCGACGGTCTCAGGACAGTCGCAGTTTTGCTTGTCGTCTTTTTTCATGCCTTTCCCTCCATGTTGCCAGGCGGCTTCATCGGGGTTGACATTTTTTTCGTAATTTCAGGTTTTTTAATCACTGGCATATTGAGAAGAGAACTCGGCAGCGGCTCCTTCAGCATTGTGCGGTTTTACGCACGTAGGCTGCGTCGTATCGCGCCGGCTCTATTGCTGGTGTTGACGGCGGTCTTGCTAGCCGCAAGTTATTTGCTGGAATCGTCGGAACGACATGAAATTTACGGCCAGGCAATAGCTAGCGCCCTTTTCTCCGCCAATATACTTTTCTGGATGCAATCCGGTTATTTTGACCCAGCCGCCCTGACCAAGCCTCTCCTCCATATTTGGTCGCTCGGGGTCGAAGAGCAATATTATCTCATCTGGCCTCTGCTGCTATGGTTAGCTTGGTCGCGCAAGATCAACCTTACCCTATTGGCAACTCTTGTTGCCCTCGCATCTATGGTCTGCAATGTCATGCTCATCGAGCATCATGGATCGGCTGCTTTCTTTCTACCCATGTCCCGACTCTGGGAACTATCCATCGGTTCGATCATCGCGCTGACCGGTGCTCGTGCGACGACGAGGCTTCAAGCGGAAATAAGCACCGTTGCCGGTTTCGCGCTGATTGCAGCAGGCGTGGCCTTGTTGACAGAAACCAGCCTCTTCCCAGGCTGGTGGGCACTTCTGCCGACCGTGGGGGCGGCGTTCATTATCTTTGCCGGCCCGATGTCCGCGATCAATAAGTACGTTTTGATGTCGCCGCCATTCGTTTGGATTGGCCTCATCAGTTATCCGCTCTATCTATGGCATTGGCCAGTCCTGTCATTTCTTTCAACGCTCGCGGGTGGCATCCCCGTCGCCAGCGTCCGGGCTGGCGCGGTGCTCGCGAGCCTTGTCCTGGCTGCTCTAACATTTGGTCTATTGGAGTTGCCATTACGCCGCATAAAGTCACCCTTGCTTCCGCCGGCATTGGTGGTGGCTCTCCTATGTGTTGCGCTGGTCGGCACAGCCTCACTGCTGAGAGATCATCCCATGCCGCTGGAAAACGATCCTGCGATCGCCCAGAAAGCGGATTTGTCCTCCGCAGTGATGGGATCCGGCTTCGAATGGCGAGATTATGGCTGTGGTGGAACGCCTTCCCAGGAGGCTGACATCCGGGACTGCCTTAGGGATAGAAGAGAGCCGGCCCGGTTCGCCATATGGGGCGATAGTCACGCCAACGCTCTGATGCCGGGGTTGCTTCGGGAATCCACTCCAGGATCTCGCTGGATGCAGGTTGGAGCTGGGGGCTGCCCTCCTCTGGCCGGCGGCGTACTACGTACGTTTCCCGGGACTGCTAGCTATGACGCTCCCGTTATCTGCAAAAGAGCTAACGCAGCAATCTTAGACGTATTAAAAGCCAATCCCTCAATCAAAGCTGTCGTGTTCCTAACTGCTGCACGCATCGTGACGCCCCTGATGTACTCTAAATCATCCGACGAGCCCTACTATGACAATGCTGTTGTCGAGGGTATGAGCGCCGCTGCCAGGGAGCTAGACGATGCTGGCAAAACAGTTTATTTTGTGGTGGACAACCCGGTCTTCGCTCACCCGAAAGACTGCATAGAGCGCGCAATTTCGATCGCCAGGGAAAATATCCTCGCATGCGCCAAATCGCTTCAACAACATCTTGATGACAGCAAACGCTATTTCGAAATCGTCGCGGCCGTCAAGACGGCGAGCCCGTTCATCCGGATTATTGACCCCACCAGAGTCCTTTGTAGCCAAGATAATTGCGGCGTGAGTTTGAACGGCAAGTTTCTTTACACAGATGGCGATCACTTGTCTGATACTGGAAACGGATTGGTAGCCCGCTATCTCATCGATAAGATGGAGTAGATCAAAACTGACGCTTCCCCTGCAGCCAGCGCAATCCCAACTCTTTTAACCGATTGGATTTGACGATTCCTAGCGGAAGGCCGCGCATACCGCTCAACCAACCCTCAGCGCGGAGCGCAGTTACACCCTGCTTGGCGGGGACGGTGGCTGCTCTTCCATTTAGTCCCCGCGATCGATTTTTGCTTCAAGCTATTTTGATGCCGCTTGCTTCCTGACTGCCTGCTGCGAAAGCCGCTCCTCGGCACTCTCTAAAATTGCCAATCCGCAAGCCAAATTTCTCCCGGCGTCTGGGAACAATTCCGCGTGATCGGCATTGAGAGGGTGCGAATTTAATCGGAGAGAATATCATGCAGGACGCACAAGTGGGCTGGATTGCCGCAATCGTTATCGGGGGACTGGCGGGTTGGCTCGCTGAAATGTTCATGAAGAGCAACATGGGCATCCTGATGAACATCATCCTCGGGATCGTCGGCGCTATCGTCGCGAACTTCATCCTGGGCGCCCTTAACCTCAGCCTCGGCACGGGTTGGATTGCTTACCTCATCGCCGGCTTCATCGGCGCATGTATCCTGATCGCGATCGCACGGGTCGTCCGCCGCTAAGCAGTTTTGCGAACGGGGGAAAGCATGACTGAGATATCGACCTCTGCGAACCGCAAAGTCACGCGCGGCAAGCCATACAGCATCGGCGAGTTCGCCGAGAAGTACAGGCTCGAGGATGAAGAGGCAAAGCGCCTCTTCACCAAGTTCGGACCCTCTTCAACCGAGCTCGACCTGTTGATGGCTGCAAAGCGCATCCCGCCGAGCGCAGGCGTCGGGGACGAAGCGTAGGGACTTTGGGAGCACGACGTGGCAAAGGCCGGTTGCATTGCAGCCGGCCTTTATCTTTGCCCGATCGTAGGATCAAAAGGTCTGAGCGCCACGATGTTTCGGTGACGCTGCCCTACCCCACAAAGGCGCGCTCGATGACGAACTCGCCGGGCTTGTTGTTGGCGCCCTCGTTGAGGCCCGCCTGCTCCAACAATTCCTTGGTTTCCTTGAGCATCGCCGAAGAGCCGCAGATCATGCCGCGATCGGTGGACGGATCGAGCGGCGGAACACCGAGGTCTGTGTAGAGCTTGCCCGATGCCATCAGGTCGGTGATGCGTCCACGATAGGCGAAATCCTCGCGAGTCACAGTCGCATAATGCCGCAGCTTGCTGCCAACAATCTCGCTCAGCAGCTCGTCATGCTGGATCTCATGGACCAGATCGAAGCCGTATTTCAGCTCGGAGATTTCGCGGCAGGTATGGGTGAGGATGACCTCGTCGAACTTCTCATAGGTCTCGGGGTCGCGGATAAGGCTCGCGAAGGGCGCGATGCCAGTACCGGTCGAGAACATATAGAGACGATTTCCGGGCGTCAGGGCGTCGAGCACCAGCGTTCCCGTCGGCTTCTTGCGCATCAGCACCTGGTCGCCGGGCTTGATGCCCTGCAGATACGACGTCAGCGGACCTTCGGGCACCTTGATCGAGAAGAACTCCAGCTCGTCGGCCCAGGCAGGACTGGCGATCGAATAGGCACGATAGATCGGCTTCCCATCGACCATGAGACCGATCATGGCGAATTCGCCCGAGCGAAACCGAAAGCCCTGCGGCCGCGTCATCGTAAATCGAAACAGCCGGTCGGTATAATGGGTGACGCTCAGCACCGTTTCGGCAAAAACGCCAGCGGGAACTGTGGAAGCGAATTCGTCTGTTGTCGTGGGGGCGTTCATGCGATGTCGGATCCCATATTGCTACTGCGACCTGTCGTGCTCGCAGGCTGATATTCCAAAAAGCCCGCCAATTAAAGGCATAGCGTTTCGCAATGCGAAAAGAACGGGAAATATGCATTTCCCGGTCAAGTTTCAAATGTGATTCCTGGGCATTCAGGCAATGCACAGAAGCGATTGGAGCCGCGCAAGAGAGCGTGTGGCCGTCAGGCCGACTTCGGCGAAACACGACGCCAGCTATAGCCCTGCCCGACCTCGGCGCTGCGCGCGGTCGGCTGATAATGATGCGGGATGCCGGGAAGCCGATTGTCCGCGAGCCGCTTGAGAGCGGTCGCGTTAGTGACGGAGAAGCTGTCGAAGCCGCAGCGCAGCATCAGCGGAATCTGGTCGATCAGCACATCGCCAACCGCGCGAAGCTCGTTCGCGTAACCCAGACGCTGGCGCAGCAGCGAGGCTTGGCTGAAGCCACGACCATCGTTGAACGCCGGGAAAGACACCGCAACGATCTCGAGACGATAGAGATAGGGCTCGAGCCGCGATACATCGTCCGCTGGCTTCAGCACAACTCCGAGACCCACGTCATTGCTCTCCTCGGCCCGGACGATCAGCGTGTCCAGGTCGAGCAGAGTCTTCTGGTCTTCGCCCGCCGTGAGGTCGTCCGTCTCGACAATCCAGGGATCGTTTTCGACGAAGCCTGTTTCTCTCCAAATCCTGGTCATGGTCATTCCCTTATGCCGCTTCCGCTGCCGAGCCGTAGAGCGCATCCTTGAACGGTTGCGGTCCGACCCGGCGATAGGCGGCAAGGAAGATTTCAGACGGGTCCAGCCGCAGCCCCAGATAGGTATTGACGATCGTCTCTATCGCGTCCGTCACCTTGTCCGGATCGAAACCGCGACCGACGATTTCGCCGATCGACGTATGTTCGTCGCCGGAGCCGCCGAGGGTGATCTGGTAGAGCTCTGCCCCCTTCTTCTCGACGCCGAGCAGACCGATATGGCCGACATGATGGTGGCCGCAGGCGTTGATGCAGCCGGAGATCTTGATCTTCAGCTCGCCGATCTCAGCCTGGCGCTCGGCACTGCCGAACCGGCTGGAAATCTCCTGCGCCAGCGGGATAGAGCGCGCATTGGCCAGCGCGCAATAGTCGAGGCCGGGACAGGCAATGATATCGGTGATCAAGCCGGCATTGGCAGTCTCGAGACCCGTCCCCTGCAGACGGCGGAAGACCGATTCCAGATCTGCCAGCGCCACATGCGGCAGGATCAGGTTCTGCTCGTGACTGACGCGGATCTCGTCGAAGGCAAACTCTTCGGCGATATCGGCAACGATTTCCATCTGCGCATCCGTGGCATCGCCCGGGATGCCGCCGATAGGCTTCAGCGAGATGGTCACCATGCCGTAGTCGGGGTTCTTGTGCGGCTGTACGTTCTGCTGCACCCAGCGGGCGAAATCCTCGTCGGCCTTCTTCCAGCGCGCCAGGCTTTCCCAGCCCTCCGGACGCTCCGGCATGTCGGGAAGCGCAAAGTAGCGGGTGATCGCCTGGACGTCTGCATCCGGCAGCTTCAGCTCGCTATCCTTCAACTGCGCGAACTCGACTTCGACCTGGCGAGCCAGTTCCTCGGCGCCGGTCTCGTGAACGAGGATCTTGATGCGCGCCTTGTACTTGTTGTCGCGGCGGCCATGGAGATTATAAACGCGCATGACGGCGGTGGTGTAGGACAGCAGATCTTCTTCCGGCAGGAAGTCGCGGATCAGCTTGGCGATCATCGGGGTGCGGCCCTGGCCTCCGCCAACATAGACCGCAAAACCAATCTCGCCCTTGTCGTTCTTCTTCAGATGAAGGCCGATGTCGTGCACCTGGATCGCGGCGCGGTCGCGCTCGGCGCCGGTGACGGCAATCTTGAACTTGCGCGGCAGCAGCGAGAATTCCGGGTGAACCGACGACCACTGGCGCAGAATCTCTGCATAGGGGCGCGGATCGGCGACTTCGTCGGCGGCGGCACCGGCGAAATGGTCGGCGGTGACGTTACGGATACAGTTGCCCGAGGTCTGGATCGCGTGCATCTCGACCGTCGAAAGATCGTGCAACACTGCCGGCATGTCGGACAGTTTCGGCCAGTTGAACTGCAGGTTCTGGCGGGTGGTAAAGTGGCCGTATCCGCGGTCGTATTTCCGCGCCACATGGGCCAGCATGCGCATCTGCTTCGAATTCAGCGTGCCATAGGGAATAGCGATACGCAGCATGTAGGCATGCAGCTGAAGATACACGCCGTTCATCAGCCTGAGCGGCTTGAACGCATCTTCCGCCAGCTCGCCGGAAAGGCGGCGCTCGACCTGATCGCGGAACTGCGCGACACGCTCGGCGACAAAGGCATGGTCAAATTCGTCGTAGCGATACATCGTCTTCCTCAGGCATCAATGAATTTCGGATCGGCGATCGGATAGCCCGGCGCGTATTCCATGGTCGGACCTTCGGCGCGGATGCGTTCGCGCAGGCGCAGCGGCCACAGCACACCTTCTGTTTCTTGGACGTCGATGACGTTGACGTCAACGACCTTGTTTTCAGCATAAGCGCGCTTGCCGATGGCCTCCAGCGCCGCCACGGCTTCCGGGTGGCGCGCGACCAACGCCCCCTGGAGGGACGTCGACCATTGGCCGTTGGCATCGAGCCAGACGGAGATGCCATCGGTCAGGCGGTTGGCGGTCAAAACCTTGTCTACCATCTCAGCTCCTTGCACGTTCGGGAGCCACGGTCAGCTGATGGACCAGCGGCTCGGAATGGTCGAAATTGGCACCGGCCACGGCATCGCCGATGATCACCATGACCGGACCGGTCAGCTCATCGCGAAACTCGAGATCGGGGAGGTCTTTCAGCGTGCCGTGCAGTAGGCGGCGATCGGCCCGGCTGGCATTCTCGATGACGGCAACCGTCGTTTCGGCGGGCAGTCCCGCCTCCATCAGGCGGCCGGCGACGGACGCCGCAACCGTCCGGCCCATGTAGACGGCGATGGTCGCGCCCGAGATCGCCAAGCCAGCCCAATCCGGCAGGACATCGCCGGTCAGATCATGGCCGGTCGTGAAGACCAGCGAAGAAGCGACACCGCGCAGCGTCAACGGCAGCTGGAAATCGGCGGCGGCGGCGAGTGCCGAGGTGATGCCGGGAATGATTTCATAGGAAATGCCAGCAGCGCGAAGCGCCGCCATTTCCTCGCCGGCCCGCCCATAGATCAGCGGGTCGCCGGACTTCAAGCGGACGACGCGCTTGCCGTCGCGACCGAGCTGCACCAGGAGATCGTTGATCTCGCTTTGCGACTTGGAGTGACAGCCCTTGCGCTTGCCGACCGACAGACGCTCTGCGTCGCGGCGCCCCATGTCGACGATCGCCTGCGGGACGAGCGCGTCGTAGACCAGCACGTCGGCTTCCATCATGGCGCGCTGCGCACGCAGCGTCAGCAGGTCTTCCGCGCCGGGCCCTGCCCCGACCAGCCAGATATGACCCTCGGCCTTGCCCGACGCCTGCAGGAGAGCATCGGCCGCGCGTTGCGCCTGCGGGATGTCACCGACGGCAACGGCGTCGGCGACGCGCCCGGAGAAGAACCCACGCCAGAAAATCCGCCGGGCCACGCCCTTCGGCAGGTGCTCTTCCACGGCTTTGCGGTAGCCGATGGCCAGCTGCGCGAGCCGCCCGAGCGAGGGCGCCAGCAGCTGGTCGACCTGCGCTCGGATCATCTGCGCCAGCACAGGGCCGGCGCCTTCTGTGCCGATGGCGACGGCAAGAGGCGCGCGGTTGACGATGGCGGGGGTGTAGAAATCGCACTGGTCCGGCTGGTCGACGGCGTTGACCGGGATCTTCGCGGCCCTTGCCGACGTCGCGATATGGCGATCGAGTGCTGCATCGCCGGTCGCGGCAAAGACCAGCACGGCGCCATCCATGTATTCGGGCGAAAAGGGCTGCGGTACCGTCTCTATCTGGTGCAAAGCCAGGAACGCGGCGTAGTCGGCGGCCGGATCGTCGGCATAGGCGACGATCCGGGCACGGGTGTTCGACAGCAAGCGGACCTTGGCAAAAGCCTCGTCACCATTGCCGAAGACAACCGTCGTCCGCCCTTCCACGCGCATGAAGGCCGGAAACACGGAAAGCTGGTCATTCCAGGAAAGCATTATCATTCCACTTTGCGAGCGGCCGAATATGGCTTTTGTCAGCTAGTAAATGAAGAAACAGAAATTCCAATCGCGCCGGTCCCGCGTATTCTTTTACCCGACAAGCGCCACCCTTGAGTATAACTGACCGGAAGCGGCGGCTGAAGTCGGCGATTTTTATTCTCTGTGACAAAGAATGTCCATTCGCCATTTTCGCTTTCGTCGCAGCGATTTGTGAGGCTAAACTCGCCAAACGATATCTGAGGAGTGTGCCACTTGTCGTCCGAAATCACCGCGCGTCTGCTCGACGTGATGGAACAGACCATCCTTCCCCTGACCGAGAAAGGCGTTGCCGACGGCAACAAGGTGTTCGGCGCAGCGATTCTGCGCAAGTCCGATCTGTCGGTGGTGGTTGCCGCCACCAACAACGAGCTTGAAAATCCTCTCTGGCATGGCGAGGTCCATACGTTGAAGCGGTTTTACGAGATGGGACAGACGCCTGATACCAAGGAGCTGATCTTTCTCTCGACCCATGAACCCTGCAGCATGTGCATGTCGGCCATCACCTGGGCCGGCTTCGACAATTTCTATTACTTCTTCAGCCACGAGGATTCGCGCGATGCCTTTGCCATTCCGCATGATTTGACGATCCTGAAGGAGGTCTTCGGCCTCGAGCCCGGCGGCTACCGCAAGCACAACGCCTTCTGGCAGAGCTTCGCCATCGCCGACCTGGTGGCGATCGAACCGGAGCCGACCAAAGCCGCCCTCGAGGCGCAAACGGCACGGATCAAGGAAGCCTATGCCCAGCTTTCAGACAGCTATCAGGCGACGAAGGGCGACAACGCCATTCCGCTCAACTGACGCCATGACAAACGACCGAGACGCCGTGATGGAAGCTTCCAAGGATATTTCCCGCCTGATCGAAATCATGGCGGCGCTACGCAACCCCGAAACCGGCTGCCCTTGGGACATCGTTCAGACCTTCGAGAGCATCAAGCCCTACACGATCGAAGAGGCCTACGAGGTCTCCGACGCGATCGAGCGTAGGGACATGGACGATCTTTGCGACGAACTCGGAGATCTGCTCCTGCAGGTGGTGTTCCACGCCCGTATGGCCGAGGAGGCAGGCGACTTCTCCTTCGGGGACGTTGTCGAGGCCATCACCTCCAAGATGATCCGTCGCCACCCCCATGTCTTTGCCGTCTCGGATGCAGCGACACCAGGCGCGGTGAAGCTGCAGTGGGACCAGATCAAGACGGAGGAAAAGCGGCTCAGGGCCGAGCGTCGGACCAGGCGCGGACTGGAGGCTGATCCCAACGGCGGCCACCTCGGCTCGGTACAGCGCAGCTTTCCGGCCCTGACCGAAGCACTGAAGTTGCAGGAGCGGGCTGCCAAGGTCGGATTCGACTGGTCGACAGCCGAACCGATCCTCGACAAGATCGAGGAGGAGATCGGCGAGTTGCGCGTGGCGCTGAAGGATGGCGATCCGGCCAAGGTCCGGGACGAACTCGGCGACCTGATCTTCGCCGTCGTCAATGTCGGCCGGCACGTCGACGCCGATCCGGAGCAGGCCCTGCGCGGAACCAATACGAAATTTCGCAGACGTTTCGGTCACATAGAGCGGACACTGGAAGCAGAAGGTGAGACCCTGCAGGCGGCGACGCTGGAGCGGATGGAGGAGCTTTGGCAGGCCGCAAAGGCGATCGAACGACAGCTGGATTGAGGCCGCACTGCCCTGCTCGCAGCCGCAAATGCCGGCTGACACCCACGCGGGACCGGCGCATCACCCGAGACCGGTCGCCGGCGAGGCACCGATTCACCGCGCGTCATCCTCGGGCTTGTCCCGAGGATCTGCAGGCGTCTCATTTTCGGAACGGGTTAGATCCTCGGCACAAGGCCGAGGATGACGAGAGCGCGGCTCCAGCCCGAGGATGACGTAAAGCGTATTGAAATGATCCCAGGACGCGACTGGCCAGACGCGTCCAAGCAGCATCCTACCAGTCGGCGTCCTGCGCCTTCTGGCCATTACCCATGCGGCGCTCCAGCTCGGCAGATTCAGCTTCGGACAGTCGAACGTCGAGCGACACGGTGCCGTCTTCGTTGTCCTCGCGTCCGTCGACAATGCCGTGGCTGTAGAGCCAGGGCAGCAGGGCCAGCTTGTCGAGCGGGACGACAATCGTCGCTTCCACCAGCACGCCCGACAACCGGCCGCTGATCTCGTCCATCAGCGTCTCGACGCCCTCACCCGTGATCGCCGATACGGCAATGACGTTGCGGGCCGTCGAGGCCTTCTGCATCATCGCGTCATGAGCTTCGGGCTCGAGCCGGTCGATCTTGTTCCAGACCTCGATGATGCGCTTTTCGGCCTCCGCCTCGTCGATGCCGAGATCGGAAAGAATGCGCATGACGTCGACGCTCTGGGCGGCATTGTCCTCGTCCGACATGTCGCGCACGTGAAGAATCAGGTCGGCCTCGAGCACCTCTTCCAGCGTCGCCCGGAAGGCGGCGACCAGATGGGTGGGCAGGTCGGAAATGAAGCCGACGGTGTCGGACATGATGACGGTGCGGCCCTGCGGCAGCTTCATCCGGCGCAGCGTCGGATCGAGCGTCGCAAACAGCATGTCCTCGGCCAGCACGCCGGCGCCGGTGATGCGATTGAACAGCGTCGACTTGCCGGCATTCGTGTAGCCGACGAGGGCGACGATCGGATGCGGCACCTTGCGGCGCTTGGCGCGGTGCAGCTGGCGCGTACGGACCACCTGCTCCAGCTCCTTCTCGAGCTTGATGATCCGGTCCTGCAATTGCCGACGGTCGGCCTCGATCTGGGTTTCACCCGGACCACCCATGAAGCCCGCGCCACCGCGCTGGCGTTCAAGGTGGGTCCAGCTGCGGACCAGGCGGCCCTTCTGGTAGTTGAGATGGGCGAGATCGACCTGCAGCGTGCCTTCCTTGGTGGAGGCGCGGCGACCGAAGATTTCGAGGATGAGGCCCGTCCGGTCGATGACCTTGGCGCCCCATTCCTTTTCGAGATTGCGCTGCTGCACCGGCGTCAGCGGATGATCGACGATCACGAGGCCGGCGTTGAACTCATCCAGCAGGCCGCCGATCTCTTCGATCTTGCCGCTGCCGAGCAAGGTCCCGGGGCGGGGCTCGTTGACCGGCACGATGGCGCCATAGACGACTTCGAGGTCGATGGCGTGGGCCAGACGTCGACCCTCTTCAAGACGGCTTTCCGGCGTGCGCGTCGAGGTGACGGTGCCGTCGGACTTGGACGCTCTTCCGCGCGCCTGCTTCAGGACAGGAACGATGACGACGGCTCGCATGTCATCCCGGTGCTTCTCGGCTTCCGGGATGATGCTGTCATTTTTGGTATCGCGTGTGGTGATGTGAAGAATTCCTATTGAGAATGCGGTTTAGGAAGCGGCTTCTTCGCTTTCAAACATCTGCATCGGCTGGCCAGGCATGATTGTTGAAATAGCATGTTTGTAGACAAGCTGAGAATGGCCGTCGCGACGCAACAAGACGCAGAAGTTGTCGAAGGAAGTAACAACGCCAGTCAGTTTGACGCCGTTGATAAGAAAAATTGTCAGTGAAATCTTTTGTTTGCGAACAGTATTGAGAAATAAGTCCTGCAAATTCTGAGAACGTTCCGCCATGGCGCCGCTTCTTTCTTTCATGCCGACCATTTCGGCCGGTTCAATATCATCATAGACTAGGGGCTGCGACAGGAGATACCCTCGCCTCTCCTCCAGCAAATCTTGGTATCAAATCACAGTCTTTTTCGCAATGTCGAAAACGTTATCAGCGGTACTCCCCAAAACCATCGGCCGCAGGCCTGATCTCCTCGACCCACGACCGGTTGCATTGCTCATGGAGCGATCCACCGGCAAACCAAGGCTGGCAGTGGTCCGCAGGTGCCACTAGACACCCAGCGACTTCAGCTTGCGATGCAACGCCGAACGCTCCATGCCGACGAACTCGGCCGTCCTCGAGATGTTGCCGCCGAAGCGATTGATCTGCGCGATCAGATAATCGCGCTCGAACATTTCGCGGGCTTCGCGCAACGGCAAGGTCATGATGTGATAGTCATTCTGGGCTGAGACCTTCGGCAGCATGTCGCCTAGATCGGTTGGCAGCATTTCCGCGGTGATCGGGGTATCGGGACCGTCGGTGCGGGCAAGGATCATCAGCCGCTCGATGTTGTTGCGCAACTGGCGAATGTTGCCCGGCCAGTCATGCGCCTGCAGTACGGCCATCGCGTCATCGCCGATGCGGCGCGGACGAATGCCGGCCTGCTCCGAAATCTGGCGCATCAGCTGGTCGACAAGGAAGGGAATGTCTTCGCGGCGCTCGGCCAATGCCGGCACACGCACCGGAACGACTGCCAGGCGATGGTAGAGGTCTTCACGGAACAGGTTTTCGGCAATACGGCTTTCGAGATTGTAGGCCGTCGACGAGATGATGCGGACATCGACCTTGACGCGCTTCGAACCACCGACACGCTCGAACTGCTGGTCCACGAGCACGCGCAGGATTTTATTCTGCGTCTCGCGCGGCATTTCGCCGACTTCGTCGAGATAGAGCATGCCGCGGTGCGCCTCTTCGAGAGCGCCGATCTTGCGCGCCTGCCCTGGCGAACCCTCGGTGCCGAACAGCGCCACCTCCATCCGATCCGGCGTGATGTTGGCGGCGTTGAGCGCGACGAAGGGGCCGTTGGCGCGGCTCGACTTCTTGTGCACCATGCGTGCCACCAGCTCCTTGCCGGAGCCGGAAGGGCCGAAGATCATGACGCGACTGTTGGTCGGCGAGACCTTGTCGATGGTCTGGCGCAGCTGCGATACGGCGACAGACGTGCCGATCAGCTCGATGGTGTCGCCGGTGCGGCGCTTGAGATCGACGACTTCCTTCTTGAGCTTGGAATTTTCAAGCGCCCGTTCAGCGATCAGGATCAGCCGGTCGGCCTTGAACGGCTTCTCGATGAAGTCGAAGGCACCGCGCTTGATGGCGGAGACGGCCGTCTCGACATTGCCGTGGCCGGAGATCATGACGACGGGCAGGTCCGGGTGTCTGGCTTTGATCTCGTCGAGCAGTGCCAGACCGTCGAGCTTGCTGCCCTGCATCCAGATGTCGAGAAAGATCAGCCGCGGGACACGCTCGGAGATCGTCGCGAGCGCGCTGTCGCTGTCATGGGCGGTGCGGGTCTCGTGGCCCTCGTCGGAAAGAATGCCGGAGACAATCTCGCGGATGTCTTCCTCGTCGTCCACCACCAGAATATCAGATGCCATAAGCTGCTTCCTTGTCGTTGGCTTCGGGAGCGATGGTCGCCAGTTCGCGGCGTGGCAGATGCACGCGGATCATGGCTCCCCTTCCCTGGTCGAATTCGGCGGGGGCATCGTGCAATTCCAGCTGCCCGCCATGGTCTTCAATAATCTTCTTGACGATTGCCAAACCCAGGCCCGTGCCCTTTTCCCGCATCGTCATGTAGGGCTCAAGAATGCTGTGGCGGTTTTCCACCGGCAGGCCGCGACCGTTGTCGATGACATCGACCGTGAACCTGTCGCGCTCCGGATCGAGCGACGCGCGCAGAACGACCGTCGGCGCGCCGCGCTCCTCGCCGCTCGGAACGGCGTCGATCGCCTCGACGGCATTCTTGATGATGTTGCCGAAGGCCTGGCCGAGCATGCGCGTATCGAACATGCCGACCAGCGGATCGCTGCCCAGTTCCCGCTGGAACTTGACGTGGTTGTTGCCCATTTCGCGCAGGAAAGCGGCGTCACGGATGATGCTGCGCAGGTCGGTCGGCTCCATCGTCGGCTTCGGCATGCGGGCAAAGGAGGAGAATTCGTCGACCATCCGGCCGATGTCGCCGACCTGGCGAATGATCGTATCGGTGCACTGGTCGAATACCGCCCGGTCGTTCTCGTCGATCTGCTTGCCGTAGCGCCGGCGGATGCGCTCGGCCGAGAGCTGGATCGGCGTCAACGGATTCTTGATCTCGTGGGCGATGCGCCGCGCGACGTCGGCCCAGGCGGTCGAGCGCTGGGCGATCACGAGGTCGGTGATGTCATCGAGTGTGATGACATAGGATTCCTTCATGTCGCGCGTTTCCTCGCGCGTCACCTGAACGCTCAGCGTCCGCACGGTGCCACCGCGCACGAGGCTGATCTGCTTGCGGAAATCGTTGCGATGGCGCGTCGTTGCCTCCGTCACCACCTGATCGACTTCGGGCGCGATTTCTTCGAGGCTCCGACCCAGCAACTCGCCGCTCGACAGGGTCAGCAGGACTTCGGCCGAGGTATTGACGATGGTGATGCGACGGTCGTGCTCGACGCCGATAACGGCAGCGGTGACGCCCGATAGCACCGCTTCGATAAAGCGGCGGCGGTCGTCGACTTCGTCCTTGGCCTCGAGGATCTCGTCGCGCTGGGTGCGGATTTCGGAGATCATCTTGTTGAAGGTGCGCGACAGGCTGCCGACGTCGCCATCCGCCGCACGCACCGGCACCAGGACGTTCATATTGCCCGATGCGACATTGTCGGCGGCGCTGATCAGCAGGCGGATCGGGCGCACGATCCGGTCGGCTACCGCGATCGCTGTCCAGATAGCGGCGAGCAGCACGATCAGCGCGAAGCCGATGTAGAGCACCGCAAAGGCGATCTGCAGGGACATGCGTCCCTCTTCCATGCCCTTGTACTCGGCGGTGTTTTCCTCAACCATCCGCATCGCGTTCATCACCCGCGGATCGACGGCACGCACAGTGTAGAGATAGGCGCCGGGAATTTCGTCGAGCTTGATGATGGCGCCGACAAGATTGGTTACCCCAGGCGGAATAAGCGTCGGCTGCCCTCCGGCCGATGCCGCAAGCGCATCCTTCGGGATGGCGGGCAGCGGTCGTTCCGTCTTGATGTCCGCCTGGACGATGGCCGAGCCATCGCCGCGCACCAGGAAGGCGCCGAGCAGGCCACGACCCTTCGCCTGGCGTGTCATCAGGTCGCCAAAACCGGTCCGATCGAGGCTGTAGAGGGTGTGGTTGCGCTCGAGGTCGTTGCCCATCGAGGCCGTCTGTCCCTGCAGATAACTGGCATTCTCCATCAGATAGGCCTGGGCGACGTTCTGCGAGGAGCGAATGATCTGCTGGGTCCTGAGCGCAAACCAGCGGTCCAGCCCGACGTTCAGCGTCAGCGATGCGAAGATCGCGACCAGGATGGCAGGGGTGATGGCGACGATCGAGAAGAGGACGACGATCCGGATATGCAGTCGGGCCGCCGCCCGCCCCCGGCTTCTCGCCTTCAACAGACGAAAGACCTCGCGTCCGATCAGGATGATCAGGGCTGCGACAAACAGCGAATTGACGATAACCGATGCGACGACGACGTGGGAGGTCGGAGGAACCGGGGTGAGGCCCAAAAGAATTATCAGGGTGACGCCGGCGCACAGGAGCGCACCGCCTGCCAGCAACAGGCCGGGCAAGGCAAATGTCGCCCGACGATCCGTCACCTTGACGATCGCCTGACCGTTCGCCGACGGCGACACCGCGTCCTCGTTCATGCATTCGTCTCCTGGCCGAAGCGCTTCAGCGCTGGGCCGCGTGATCAACCGATTTTTCGGAGAAGGTCCGTCCGTTGCAAACAGGGCAATAATCCCGCAGGCAGCGCAAGCTCACGGACACCGGCCGCGCGACGGCAAGCGATGTCCACCAACCTCACATGACCCAGTCGCCACGAGATCGTTCAAAACCCCAAATCGGCTGCGTGACCTTTAAGCAACGCATTGTGGCGAAAATGCAACGGTTGCACGGCGGTTGTCAAGCCGTGCGGGAGCTCCGATACACGGAGACGCCCAATTCCCGGATCTTCTTGCGCAGAGTATTGCGGTTGAGGCCAAGGAGATCGGCAGCCTTGATCTGATTGCCCCGGGTGGCGGTCAGGGCTGCGAGGATCAACGGATATTCCAGTTCGGTGAGGACGCGGTCATAGAGGCCGGGCGGGGGCAGATTGTCCCCGAAACTGGTGAAGTAGGCCCGCATGTTTTCCTCCACCGCCTGAGCGATGGTCATCGTGCCTGTGCGAACGGGCCCCTTGTCAATCGGGCTATCCGGAACGTCCGCCCTCAGCTCCGAATCGATGATCTCGCGGGTGATGACTTCCTGCGGATAGAGGGCCATCAAGCGACGGATCAGGTTTTCGAGTTCGCGCACGTTGCCAGGCCAGGGATAGGCCTTCATCAATTCCAGCGCTTCGGTGTCGAATCGCTTGGTGCCGAGCCCCTCCTTTTCGGCCTGCTGGATGAAGTGGCGGACGAGATCCGGAATATCCTCGGCACGATCGCGCAGCGGCGGCAGACGCAGCGGCACGACGTTGAGGCGATAATAGAGGTCCTCGCGGAAGACACCCTGGTTGATCGCCTGCTTCAGGTCCTTGTTGGTGGCGGCGACGATGCGCACATCGGTGCGGATCGGCGTCCGGCCGCCGACGGTGGTGTATTCGCCCTGCTGCAGCACGCGCAGCAACCGCGTCTGCGCATCCATCGGCATGTCGCCGATTTCATCCAGGAACAGCGTGCCGCCCTCGGCCTGCTCGAATCGGCCTGTCGAGCGGTTCTGGGCGCCGGTAAAGGCACCCTTCTCGTGGCCGAACAGCTCCGATTCGATCAGGTCGCGCGGAATGGCCGCCATGTTGATGGCGACGAAGGGGCCGTTGCGGCGCTTGCCGTAGTCATGAAGCGCCCGCGCGACAAGCTCCTTGCCGGTGCCCGATTCGCCGGTGATCATCAGCGTCAGGTCGGTCTGCATCAGCCGCGCCAGCACCCGGTAGATTTCCTGCATGGCGGCGGAACGGCCGACCAGCGGCATGCCGTCCTGCATGTCGTCCTCGATCTTCATCGGCCGGCGCTTCGGCTCCGCCAGCGCCCTGCCGATGATCGCGATCAATTCGGTGAGGTCGAAAGGCTTCGGCAGATAATCGTAGGCACCCTTTTCGGAGGCCTTGATCGCCGTCATGAAGGTATTCTGGGCACTCATCACCAGGACCGGCAGTTCCGGGCGGGCCTTCTTGATGCGCGGCAGCAGATCGAAGGCGTTTTCGTCCGGCATGACCACGTCGGTGACCACAAGATCGCCCTCGCCCGCAGAAATCCAGCGCCAGAGCGTGGCGGCATTGGAGGTTATGCGCACATCGTAACCGGCCCGGCTCAAGGCCTGGTTGAGCACGGTACGAATGGCGGCATCGTCGTCAGCGACAAGAATAGTGGCAGTCATCTGAGAGATCCTGTGGTGTTCGCGGGAAGAGAATCTTCGGGAGTGGTCCCTTTGGAAGCCGGCATCAGGACGCGGAAGGTCGTCTTGTGATTCTGGCTGTCGCACTCGACGATGCCGCCGTGATCGCCGATGATCTTGGCGACCAGCGCCAGGCCTAGGCCGGTGCCGTTGGTCTTGGTGGTGATGAACGGATCGAAGAGGTGCGGCAGCAGATCGGCCGGCACGCCGGGGCCATTGTCGATGACGCAGAACTCAAGCGGCAGGGAAATCTTCTCGCGCGAACCTGCAACCGACAGGCGGATGCCCGGCCGGTAGGCGGTGGTGAGGATGATTTCGCCATCCGGACGTTCGGCGACGGCCTCCGCGGCGTTCTTGATCAGGTTCAGAAAGACCTGAACCAGCTGGTCGCGGTTGGCATAGACCGCCGGCAGCGACGGATCGTAATTCTCGGTGATCTTGATGTTGCGTCCGAAGCCGGCCTTGGCGACGGCCTTCACCCGATCGAGCACGGAATGGATGTTGACCGGCGTCCGGTCGACCGGCCGCTCGTCGGAGAAGACCTCCATGCGATCGACCAGCGAAACGATCCGGTCGGTCTCGTCGCAGATGAGCCGGGTCAACGCCCGGTCATCGTCCTCGGCCGATTGCTCGAGCAACTGGGCGGCACCGCGAATGCCGGAGAGCGGGTTTTTGATCTCATGGGCGAGCATCGAGGCAAGGCCCGTTACCGAACGGGCGGCCGCCCTGTGCGTCAGCTGGCGGTCGATCTTGTCAGCCATCGAGCGCTCCTGGAAGACGACGACGACGCAGCCGGGCTCGCTCACCACAGGCGCCACGTAGATATCGACCAGCTTGTCCTGGCCAAGGCGCGGTGAACTCAGGTCGACCCGGTATTCGCTAACCGGCGCTCGGCGCTCGCGCACTTGATCGATGAGACCGATCAGGGGGCTGCCGAAAGGAATGAATGTCGAGATGTTGTAACGGGCAAGGTGGGAGGCGCTGGCGCCGAAGAAGGCTTCCGCCTCCCAATTGGCAAAGACCATCAGGCCGCGCTCGTCGACCATGACGACGGGGTTCTGAATGGCGTTGAGAACCGCCATGGCAACAGCGTTGCCGGCATGATCCCCCGGCGGTTTGTAGGACTCGGAAGTCATGCTGCCTCCTGCGTCTGCTGCAAATATTGCGAAGCTTCGGAAAGGGCGGAACGCAAAAGTGTCGCGACCTCGCCCGCATCCTTGGATGTCATGATCCGCGCCTTGTCGAAACCGGGCGCATGTCGGTCGAGATACCAGCCGAGATGCTTGCGCGAATGGCGAATGCCGACATCGGCGCCATAAAATTCAAGCATGGCGTGGTAGTGTTCAACGGCGATATCGGCAATTTCCGAGGCCGCCGGCCCTGCGCCCCCTGCCAGCACGCCCGCATGCCACGGACGCCCCTGACAGCCGCGACCGACCATGACCGCATCCGCTCCGGAGCGACGAAGGATGTCGGTGACATCCTCAGCTGTCTCGACATCGCCATTGGCAATCAACGGAATGGAGACGGCGTCACGCACGGCACGGATCGCATCCCAATCCGCTTTGCCCTCATAAAACTGCATGCGCGTGCGCCCGTGGATTGTCACCAGCTTGATGCCGGTCTCTTCCGCACGGCGCGCAATATCGGGGGCATTGATGGACTTCTCGTCCCAGCCGAGCCGCATCTTCAGCGTCACAGGCACGTCGACGGCCTTGACCGTCGCCTCGATCAGCGACAGCGCATGATCCGGCTCCCGCATCAAGGCGGATCCGGCATAGCCGCCGATCACCTTCTTGGCGGGGCAACCCATGTTGATGTCGATGATATCGGCGCCATTGCCGGCGGCGATCTTGGCGGCCTCCGCCAGCCAATAGGCTTCCCGGCCGGCAAGCTGGACCATGTGTGGCTTGAGCCCCGCATGCTTCAGGCGCGACCAGGATTCGGCAGCGTCCTGAACCAACTCACGGCTTGCCACCATCTCCGTTACTACCAGGCCCGCACCGAAGCGCATGGCAAGCTGGCGAAAGGGGAGATCGGTGACACCGGACATCGGTGCGAGCACGACTCGGTTTCTGATCTGGACGGGCCCGACGGACAAAGGTGATGCAATGTCGATGGCAGACAAAAGGTTATCTTTCGGGCACGCGAGGAATTTGCACTATTTTTAGCCACATTTTTTGAGCTTGCCAAGCGCTTTCGGCAGGGCTCGATATTTTTTGGGCAAATGCTGGAAAAGCCCTGGTGGAGACGCTAGACCCGCTTCCAGTAAATAACTTTGGATCCGGGGTTTAGGACGCAAATGCACGCAAAGCAACCGATGTCGCTCGGAATTCTGGTGGTGGCGGCCGGTCGCGGCGAGCGCGCCGGATCGCCGCAAGACGGCCCAAAACAATATCGCACCATCGGCAGCAAGGCGATCATCGCCCATACGCTTGAAGGGTTCATGACATGGCCGCACCATTCGGCAATTGTCGTTGTTATTCATCGCGATGACGAGGCGCTTTTCTCGACGGCTTCGGCCGGGCTTGCTGAGAATGTGTCGGTCGCGAGTACCTTCGGCGGCGCCACGCGCCAGCAGTCCGTTCTGGCCGGGCTGCGATCGCTCAAGGGATCCGACGTCACCCACGTCCTGATCCACGATGCCGTCCGCCCGTTTTTTAACCATGCGCTGCTCGACGATATCCGCTCGGCGCTGGAGGGCGGAGCGCTGGCGGTGCTGCCGGCAACGCCGGTGACGGATACGCTGAAACGGATCAACGCCGATCGTCTGGTGACGGAAACCGTCGCCCGCGCCGGGCTCTATGCCGCCCAGACACCGCAGGCTTTCGAATTCACCGCGATCCTGGAGGCGCACGAAAAGGCAGCCCTCGACGGCCGCACCGATTTCACCGACGATGCATCGATTGCCGAGTGGGCGGGCATCCCGGTAAGGCTCGTGGCCGGCATTGCGGACAATATCAAGCTTACGGTTGCAAGGGACATCAGCATGGCGGATGACAGACTATCGGCCCACCTTCCCGACGTCAGGACGGGCAACGGTTACGACGTGCACCAACTGGAACCGGGTGATGGCGTGACACTTTGCGGCGTCTTTCTGCCGCACGACCAGCGGCTCAAAGGCCATTCGGATGCCGATGTGGCCCTGCACGCGCTGACCGACGCGCTACTCGCCACCTGCGGTGCCGGCGATATCGGCGACCATTTCCCGCCGAGCGACCCCCAATGGAAGGGCGCGGCCTCGCGCATCTTCATCGAGCACGCGGCAAAGATGGTGCGCGAAAACGGCGGCACGATCATGAATGCCGACGTGACACTGATCGCCGAAGCACCCAAGATCGGACCGCGCCGCCTCGAGATGCGCCAGGCGCTTTCGACCTTTCTCGGCATCGGCATCGACCGCTGTTCGGTCAAGGCCACGACGAATGAAGAAATCGGCTTCGTCGGCCGCCGTGAGGGCATCGCAGCCATCGCCACGGCGACGGTCGTCTACCGGGGAGGCAAAGCATGAGCACCTTCGACAGTCCCGTTGCCACCCTGGCCGAGCAGCTCGTGACGCTCTGCAAGGCGCGCGGCCTGATGGTGGCGACGGCCGAGTCCTGTACCGGAGGTCTGATTGCAGGCGCCCTTACGGATATCGCCGGATCGTCCGCCGTCGTTGATCGCGGTTTCGTCACCTATACCAACACGGCCAAAATGGAGATGCTCGGCGTCCAGGCCGCAACGCTGGCAGCCTATGGCGCGGTGTCGCGCGAGACGGCGTTGCAGATGGTCCAGGGTGCCCTCTTCCGCTCGCGCGCAGCCTTGGCTGTTGCGGTCACCGGCATTGCCGGACCCGGCGGCGGCTCCGTCGACAAGCCGGTCGGGCTTGTCCATCTCGCCGCGCGATCGCTTGACGGCAAAATCCTGCATCGGGAAATGCGCTACGGCGATCTGGGTCGCGATGAAGTCCGGCTGGCAACGGTTGCGACCGCACTGGAAATGCTGCTGGAACTGGCTCAGGCGTAGATCTTGCCGGCCCGCGTCTCGAAGGCTTCGGTGAACATGCGGAAGGCGCGGTCGAACATCGATCCCATCAGCGCGCCGAGGATGCGGCTCTTGAATTCGTAGTCGATGAAAAAGTCGATGGTGCAGCCGCCATCGGCGGTCGGCTGGAAGGCCCAGCGGTTGTTCAGGTATTTGAACGGGCCATCGACATACTGCACGTCGATGACATGCTCCGCCCGGTTGAGCAGAACCTGCGTCGTGAAGGTCTCGCGGATGGCCTTGTAGCCCACCGTCATGTCGGCAACCAGCAGGGTCTTGCCGTCGCGCTCCTTGCGGCTGCGCACGACAAGGCCGTTGCACAGCGGCAGGAACTCCGGATAGCGCTCGACGTCGGCGACGAGGTCGAACATCTGATCGGGGGTATGGGGAACCGGGCGGTGGGTTTCGAACTTTGGCATCAGCCGCAATTAAGCGGGCGCGCCGATAAGATCAAGAAGCACGCCCATCTGTCGCCGTGATTTCAGTTGAAAAACCGGCACATTTGGGCCGTCTTCAACAAGGGCGGCGACGATACGCGGCGAAAAGCGATTCTCGAATGTCCAGATGAAGCGCAGGAACTCCCAGTCCAGTTTCTCTGGGCAACCTGGCGCCATCTCCGGGCGCGTCCTTCCCAACCAGCGTAGCCAGCGTGTGGTCACACCCAGCAGGCATACACGGCGCGACATCCGAACCCAGACGACGATATCCGTACGTGGTAGGCGGATATCGAATGTCGATGGGCTTGTCCCATCCATCACCCAGCGCTCGGCAGATGTCATTGCGGCCGTAAGCGTCCGCTGCTCCTCTTTGTCGCGCTGAACCCAGCCGGGAAGCCAGAGAATGTCGCGATCAACCGAAATATACTGAAGGTCGAAATGTGCCGCAACGATCTGGGAAAAGGTCGACTTGCCGCCTCCGGAGCATCCGATCACGAGGATCCGATCGGCGGCTTTTATCCTGTTTGCGGCATCCGTGATGTCCGTCACGTAGTTGGGGCCTTGAGGATTCGACGCTTCCCGCATTGTCCGCCTCCCTCTTTTTCCGCACAGCCGCGTTCTGAGGTCAGGACCTGGAATTAAGCGCGGGCCCACGGCATCACCAAATGACGGCCGGGCCCACCTTATTGCCCGCCCTACTCAGCAGCCATCAGCACCTTTCGCTCGCGCGCCGCCCGCAGCCGCGCGAAATCGTCGCCGGCATGGTGGGACGAGCGGGTGAGCGGGCTGGAAGCGACCATCAGGAAGCCCTTGGTGTAAGCGACCGTCTCGTAGGACTTGAACTCGTCAGGGGTGACGAAGCTCATGACCGCATGGTGCTTGCGGGTTGGCTGCAGATACTGGCCGATGGTCAGGAAGTCGACGTCGGCGGTGCGCAGGTCGTCCATCAGCTGCAGCACCTCATTACGCTCCTCGCCGAGGCCGACCATGATGCCGGACTTGGTGAACATCGTCGGATCGAGTTCCTTGACCCGCTGCAGCAGGCGGATGGAGTGGAAATAGCGGGCGCCGGGGCGGACGGTCAGGTAGTTGCCGGGTACCGTTTCCATGTTGTGGTTAAAGACATCGGGTTTGGCGGCAACGACCCGCTCCAGCGCGCCGGGCCTCTTCAGGAAGTCGGGGGTGAGGATTTCGATGGTGGTGAAGGGCGATGCGGCGCGGATCGCCCAGATGACCTTCTCGAAATGCTCGGCGCCGCCATCGGCGAGGTCGTCTCGGTCGACCGAGGTGATGACGACGTGGCTGAGGCCCATTTCCTTGACGGCCTTGGCGACGTTTTCCGGTTCGGCCATGTCGAGCGCGTTCGGCTTGCCCGTCGAGACGTTGCAGAAGGCGCAGGCGCGGGTGCAGATCTCGCCCATGATCATGAAGGTCGCGTGCTTCTTGTCCCAGCACTCGCCGATGTTGGGGCAGCCGGCCTCTTCGCAGACCGTGACCAGCTTGTGTTCCTTGACGATGGCGCGCGTCTCGGCATAGCCCTTCGAGGTCGGCGCCTTGACGCGGATCCACTCCGGCTTGCGCAGCACCTCGGTATCGGGCTTGTGGGCCTTCTCCGGATGGCGGATGCGCAAGGCCGATGGATTGATGGTGTCGAGAATCGTGACCATAACGTTCTTTCTGCTGCCTCAGGCGGCAAACCTATCGCTGGACGAGCCGGGCGAAGAATATCAGGATGCAGGCACCGATGAAACCGGTGATGAAGAAGCCCATGCGCGTGTCTGCGACCGCCACATGGAACTGGCCGAGGATGGCGTTCGCAACCACCGAGCCGACGATGCCGAGAACGATATTCAACAGGATGCCATAACGCGCTTCCATCAGCTTGCCAGCGAGCCAGCCGGCAAGTCCGCCGATGATGATTGCGCCAATCCAACCTACGCCCATGACCCTGTCCTTATCCCCAGGCTATCGCTCGCGCCAGCAACACCACAATGATGGCGCCGACGGTTGCATGAATGATCTGCACGACCAGCAGATTTTGGATGCCGAGCGAAATGCCCAGCGCGTGAAACAGAAAGCCGCCGACAAAAGCGCCGATGACGCCGCTCAGCAGGCAGCTGAGAAGACCGCCGCCGCCGACCACGAGGCTGGCCAGAAAGCCGGCAACGAGGCCGATCAGCAGGAATATGACCCAAGGCTGCGATAGAATTTCCATGATAATCTCCTGTGTATTGACGCCCCCGAATAGAGGGCGCGTGCGGCGATTATCAAGCGTTCAGCGCGCGGCCGTAGGCATCGAGGGATGCTTCCTTCATCGTTTCCGACACGGTCGGATGCGGGAAGATCGTGTGCATCAGCTCTTCTTCCGTCGTCTCCAGGTTCATGGCGATGACGAAGCCCTGGATCAGTTCGGTGACTTCGGCGCCGACCATGTGGGCACCGAGGAGCTCACCGGTCTTGTTGTCGAAGATCACCTTGCAGAGGCCCTGGTCTTCGCCGAGCGCGATGGCCTTGCCGTTGGCTGCAAAGGGGAAGCGGCCGACGCGGATGTCGCGGCCGAGTTCCTTGGCCTTGGCTTCGGTGAGACCGACGGAAGCGACCTGCGGGTTGCAGTAGGTGCAGCCCGGAACCTTGCTCTTGTCGGTGGCATGCACATTGGGCAGGCCGGCGATCTTCTCGACGCAGACGACGCCTTCGTGCTCGGCCTTGTGGGCGAGCATCGGCGGACCGGCGACGTCGCCGATGGCGTAGAGGCCGGGAACGTTGGTCTTGCCGTAGCCGTCGATGACGACGCAGCCACGGTCCGTCTTCACGCCGAGAGCCTCGAGGCCGAGATTTTCGATGTTGCCGACGACGCCGACGGCCGAGATCATCCGGTCGGCGGTGATCTGCTGGCTCTTGCCATCCTTGGTCTCGATGGTGGCTGTGATGCTGTCGGCCGACTTGTCGACCTTGGTGACCTTGGCGTCGAGAATGAACTTCAGGCCGCGCTTCTCGAGCTGCTTCTTGGCGATGCCGGAGATTTCGACATCCTCCACCGGCATGATCGACGACATGACTTCAACAACGGTCACGTCGACGCCCATGGAGCGATAGAAGCTGGCAAATTCGATGCCGATGGCGCCGGAGCCCATGACGAGCAGAGTCTTCGGCAGGAAGTCAGGCTTCATCGCCTCGAAATAGGTCCAGATCAGCTTGCCATCGGGCTCTATGCCGGGCAGCGCACGCGGACGGGCGCCGGTCGCGACGATGATGTGCTTGGCGTTATAGGTGCCGTCTTCGCTCTTGATGTTCTTCGGCAGAGGGTTCTGCGGCTGCACGGCCGGCTTCTTCGACTTGGTAACGACGATCTCGCCGGGCTTGGTGATCTTCGCCTCGCCCCAGATCACGTCGATCTTGTTCTTCTTCATCAGGAAGGCGACGCCGCCGGTCAGCCGCGCGGAAACGCCGCGCGAACGGGCGACAACAGCCGTGACGTCAGGCTTGACGGTGCCTTCCAGCACGAGGCCATAGTCCTTGAAGTGATTGGCGTGGTCCATCACCTCGGCCGAGCGCAGCAGCGCCTTGGTCGGGATGCAGCCCCAGTTCAGGCAGATGCCGCCGAGATGCTCGCGCTCGACGATCGCCGTCTTCAGGCCGAGCTGGGCCGCGCGCACTGCTGCCACGTAGCCGCCGGGACCAGAGCCGATGATAATGACGTCGTAGTTCTCTGCCATCTTAGTTCCTGTTTTGTCGTGGGCGGCCGCAGGTATCCCCATGGCCAGCCGAGATATCAATCAAAGTCCGAGCATCATCCGCACCATCGGCTCAAGGCCGCGGCCGAGCGCCCGGGTGTTTTCAACGTCGAGATGAACACCGTCGAGCGGTGTGGTGACGGCAACCGAGGCTCCGTCGAAGAAGCCGCAGCCCGTCTCGTCCGCTAGATCGCGATAGAGCGTTGCCAGCTTTGCCGATTCCTCGATGCCGCCGGCAAACATGGCCGCAAACGGCGCATTGGCCGTTTCGCAGAGGATCGGCGGCGCGACGATCAGGATTTCCGGTGCGTCGTAATCGAAGGACCAATCGTGATGCCGGATCAGAGCGATCAGCCGTTCGATGCCCTGGCAGGCCGCAAAGGCCGAACCCGCGACCACCGGCTTCATGTCGTTGGTGCCCAGCAGAATGACAACGAGATCGATCGGCGCATGGGTTTCCAGCAGCGTCGGCAGCACGCGGGTACCGTTGCGATCGCAATCGGCGAGATTGTCGTCGAAGGCGGTTGTGCGGCCATTCAGGCCTTCCGCGATAACGCGGACCTTGCCGCCGAGGGACTCTTGCAGAACGCTCGGCCAGCGGTTCTCGAATTGATGGCGGCCGAGGGTTTCGGCGTCATAGCCCCAGGTCAGGGAATCGCCGTAGCAGAGAACAGTTTTCATGGCGCTCATCGAGCTTCATTCCCCAATGTCAGTCCGAGCCAGGCGAAACCCATTTTCACTTGCCCTTCATCAGCATGTCGATCTTGCGTTCGAGCTCGAATATCCGATCCTCGAAATCGCCGGCGACCAACCGCGACATCATCGTATCCGCCGTCAGAGCCTGCCGGACGGTCTTTTGTCTGCTTTCCAGCTTGTCCAGCCGCTCTTTTACGTCCTGAAACTGCTCCCGCATTTCAGCGCGCATCTCGCGCAGCATAGGCATAATCACATCTTTCGGATCATCTGCCATAGCCTATCTCCCGGGCACCCTTACGCCTGGAACAAATATGGAGATGCGTCCGCCAAATGTCACGGCCTGCCTTCGACGCGGTCGGCAGACGGCCGCAACAGTGTTGCGGCCGGTTTTCCTTAGACGAGCATGCCCATCGGGTTCTCGATGTAGCCCTTGAACGCGCCCAGCAGCTGTGCCCCAAGCGCGCCGTCGACGCTACGGTGATCGGTCGACAGCGTGACGCTCATCACGGTCGCAATCGCCATCTCGCCGTTCTTTACGATGACGCGCTGCTCGCCGGCGCCAACGGCCAGGATGGTCGAGTGCGGCGGGTTGATGACGGCGGCAAATTCCTTGACGCCCATCATGCCCATGTTCGACACCGAGGTGGTGCCGCCCTGGAACTCTTCCGGCTTCAGCTTGCGATCCTTGGCACGCTTGCCGAGGTCCTTCATCTCGTTGGAGATGACAGACAGGGTCTTAAGCTCAGCCTTGCGGATGATCGGCGTGATCAGGCCGCCCGGGATGGAAACGGCGACGCCGACATCCACGTGCTTGTGCTTGACCATGGCATTCTCTGTCCACGACACGTTGGCATCAGGCACATCGCGCAAGGCAAGCGCCATGGCCTTGATGATCATGTCGTTGACCGACAGCTTGTAGGCCGGCGCGCTGTCCTTGCGCGGTGCGGCATCGTTGAGCTGCGCGCGCAACGCCATCAGGGCGTCGAGATTGCAATCCACCGTCACGTAGAAATGCGGAATGGTCTGCTTGGATTCGACCAGGCGCTTGGCGATGATCTTGCGCATGTTGTCATGCGGCACGAGATCGTAGGAGCCAGCTTCGAACAGCTTCATGACGGCTTCGTCCGACGCACCCTTGGGGGCGCTGGCAGCCGGTGCAGAAGCCGGCGTTGCAGCAGGCGCGGATGCCGTCTTGGCACCGCCACCGGCGACAGCGGCTTCGATGTCGCTCTTGACGACACGACCATACGGACCGGAGCCCGAGACGGCCGACAGATCGATGCCCGCTTCCTTGGCGAGGCGACGGGCGAGCGGCGAAGAGAAGGTCCTGTTACCGCTAGCAGCGACCGGCGTTGCTTTTGGTGCGGCAGGTGCTGCGGGAGCCACGGCCGGCGCATCCGCCTTAACCTGTTCCTCGGCCTTGGCAGCGGGCGCTGCTTCCGGCTTCGCTGCCGGTTCTGCAGCTGGAGCAGCGGATCCGGCACCGCTGGCAGCAGCACCGACATCCTCGCCATCGGCGGCAAGCACGGCAATCAACGCGTTGACCTTTACGCCCTGGGTGCCGGCGGCAACGACGAGCTTGGCAACGGTGCCTTCGTCGATCGCCTCGACTTCCATGGTGGCCTTGTCGGTTTCGATCTCGGCCAGCACGTCGCCGGACTTTACCTGATCGCCTTCCTTGACCAGCCACTTGGAGAGAGTACCCTCCTCCATGGTCGGCGACAGGGCAGGCATGGTGATGTTAATAGGCATCGAGAGACCTTCCCCTTATTTGTAGCAGACGGCTTTCACCGCATCGACCACTTCGCCGACGTTCGGAAGCGCGAGCTTTTCGAGGTTTGCAGCGTAGGGCATCGGAACGTCCTTGCCGGCGATCGTCAGGATCGGCGCATCGAGATAATCGAAGGCCTGCTGCATGACGCGGGTGGCGATTTCCGTGCCGACCGAGTTCTGCGGATAGCCTTCCTCGACGGTGACCAGGCGACCGGTCTTCTTCACCGATTCGATGACGGTCGGCAGATCCATCGGGCGCAGCGTGCGCAGATCGATCAGTTCGACGTCGATACCGAGCTGCTCGAGTTCGGCAACCGCCTTGACCGCATAGGTCATGCCGATGCCGAAGGAGACGACCGTCACGTCCTTGCCGGTGCGGTGGATACGCGCCTTGCCGATCGGCAGCACGAAATTGTCCATCTTCGGCACGTCGAAATGCTGGCCGTAGAGGATTTCGTTCTCGAGGAAGACGACCGGGTTCGGATCGCGGATGGCGGCCTTCAGCAGTCCCTTGGCGTCGGCTGCCGTGTAGGGCATGACGACCTTGAGGCCTGGGATCTGGCTGTACCAGGCCGAGTAGTCCTGGCTGTGCTGGGCGCCAACGCGGGCTGCAGCGCCGTTCGGGCCGCGGAAGACGATCGGCGCACCCATCTGGCCGCCGGACATGTAGAGCGTCTTGGCGGCAGAGTTGATGATCTGGTCGATGGCCTGCATGGCGAAGTTGAAGGTCATGAATTCGACGATCGGCTTCAGGCCCGACATGGCGGCACCGACGCCGACGCCGGCAAAGCCGTGCTCGGTGATCGGGGTGTCGACGACGCGGCGCGGGCCGAATTCCTGCAGCAGACCCTGGGTCACCTTGTAGGCGCCCTGGTATTCCGCCACTTCCTCGCCCATGACGAAAACATTTTCGTCAGCGCGCATTTCTTCGGCCATGGCGTCGCGAAGCGCGTCGCGCACCGTGGTCGAGACCATTTCGGTCCCGGCCGGGATGTCGGGATCGGCAGCGACGTGGGCCTTCGGCTGGGCCGGGACCTTGCTGTCGGCACGGGCGGTCGGCTCGTCGGCAGACTGGCGGGCCTTGCCGCCGGCATCGTTGCTGGCTGCAGCCGGAGTATCAGCATCGGCCTTGGGTGCTGCAGCCTGCTGCGTCTCGGCACCGGCGTTCATCGCATCGGCGCTCTCACCTTCGGCAAGCAGGATGGCGATCTTGGCGTTGACCTTCACGCCCTGGGTGCCTTCGGCGACCAGGAGCTTGCCGATCGTGCCTTCGTCAACGGCTTCGACTTCCATCGTCGCCTTGTCGGTTTCGATTTCGGCAATGACGTCGCCGGAGACGACCTTGTCGCCTTCCTTCTTCAGCCATTTGGACAGTGTGCCTTCTTCCATCGTCGGAGAGAGGGCGGGCATCAGGATATCGATAGGCATTGGGTTCCCTCCCCGATCAGAGCAGAATGTCTGTGTAGAGCTCGGATGCATCCGGCTCCGGCGTGGATTGGGCGAAATCAGCGCTGTCGGCGACGATATCGCGAACATCCTTGTCGATCGCCTTCAGATCGTCTTCGGAAGCCCAGCCCTTTTCGACGAGACGCAGCCGAACCTGTTCGATCGGGTCATGTTCCGAGCGCATCTTCTGCACTTCGTCCTTGGAGCGATACTTCGCCGGGTCGGACATGGAGTGACCGCGATAACGATAGGTCAGCATTTCCAGGATGATCGGGCCCTTGCCGGAACGGCAATGCTCGAGCGCCTCATCGGCGGCAGCCTTGACGGCGCGCACATCCATGCCATCGACCTGGATACCGGGAATGCCGAAGCCAACGCCGCGCAGCGAATAGTTGGACTGTGCGGTGGCGCGGGCCGTGGACGTCCCCATGGCGTAGCGGTTGTTCTCGACGATATAGATGATCGGCAGCTTCCAGAGGGCTGCCATGTTGAAGCTCTCGTAGACCTGGCCCTGGTTGGCCGCACCGTCGCCGAAATAGGAGACGGCAACGTTGTCATTGCCGCGGTACTTGTTGGCGAAGGCGAGACCCGTGCCGAGCGAGACCTGCGCGCCGACAATGCCGTGGCCGCCATAGAAATGCTTCTCTTTCGAGAACATGTGCATGGAGCCGCCCTTGCCGTGCGAATAGCCGGTGCTGCGGCCGGTAAGCTCGGCCATCACGCCGCGGGCTTCCATGCCGCAAGCCAGCATGTGGCCGTGGTCGCGGTAGGCGGTGATCACTTGATCACCTTCCTTCTGCGCCATCTGCATGCCGACGACGACAGCTTCCTGGCCGATATAGAGATGACAGAATCCGCCGATGAACCCCATACCGTACAACTGTCCGGCCTTTTCCTCGAAACGCCGGATCAACAGCATTTCGCGATAGGCTTTCAGCTCCTCATCACGATCGAAATCAGCGATAGGACCGCCGTTTGATTCGTTGCGTGGCAGCTTGGACGTTTTCCGGTTGGAAACGGACGCGGTTTTCGGCGCCATTCAACCCTCCCCTGTGTGATTAGCATCGATCAATGGTGCCGCGTAACATAGGGAAGATTAACAGATGCAGCAATGCCATAAACGCATGGCTAGTATTCAATATAAGTCACTGAAAAATAAATAAAAACGTCGATTAACCGAAATTCGGTTAATCGTCTATTTGGTGAAGATGACGATTTCGTTGTCCTTGGAATAGTCAAGCTGATAGCGCGCCTTTTCGTCGAGCATGTCCTTGTCGAGCGAGCCGTCGCTAAGCAAGGCGACCTCTTTTTCAAGGTGCTGGCGCTTGGCTACCAGCTCCGACAGGTCCTTGGCCCGCGCCAGACGCTGCTTCTCCAGAACCTCCGTCGCCCGCAACCCGTAATCGCCATGCACGCAGTGATAGCCGAAGTAGGAAACGAAGGCGATCGTGATTGCCGGGAGGACCAGATGTCCGAGACGCTTCTTCTTATGATATTTAGTCCACATGGTCGCCTGCCCGTACGCTGTACCTTGGCTCAGACACTAGACGGTAGAGATTAACCGTCCGTTGACCGTGTTTGGAGAACGTGAGGAAACTGCGGACGGAGACGCCAAGCGGGGATGCCGAGGAGCTCAACCGGCTGTTCCACATCTTTCTGTGGCCCGGACACATGCGCCCGACATGTCTCCCCTCACTCTTATGCTTGTCAAAGGAATCCAGCTGCGGCGCATCTGCGCGGTAAGAAACCGTGTCCTGGCGACAAAGAAGGTCCGGCGCGCCCAAGTCTGGGCGCACTGGATCCCTGCGACGAGCACAGGGATGACGGAAGCTGCATTCCGCAACAAAAAACCGCGCCCGAAGGCGCGGTTGGTGGCAAGCGGTGCGGTGATGAATCAGCCGCGCAGGATGGATGTGCCGGCGTAGCGAGCCTGCGGGCCGAGCATTTCTTCGATGCGGATCAGCTGGTTGTACTTGGCCAGACGGTCGGAGCGCGACAGCGAGCCGGTCTTGATCTGTCCGCAGTTGGTGGCAACAGCGAGATCGGCAATGGTCGAGTCCTCGGTTTCGCCCGAGCGGTGCGACATGACGGCGGTGTAGCCGGCCTTGTGCGCCGTTTCGACGGCATCGAGGGTTTCCGTCAGCGTGCCGATCTGGTTGACCTTCACGAGGATCGAGTTGGCAACGCCCATCTTGATGCCGTCGCGCAGACGCGAGGAGTTGGTGACGAACAGATCGTCGCCGACCAGCTGGGTGGTCTTGCCGGCAAGCTCCGTCAGGGTCTTCCAGCCTTCCCAGTCGTCTTCCGACATGCCGTCTTCGATCGACAGGATCGGGTACTTGGCAGCCAGTTCGGCCAGGTATTCGGCCATGGCGCCCGGCTCCAGCGTGCGGCCTTCGCCTTCGAGAACGTACTTGCCATCCTTGAAGAATTCCGTCGCGGCGCAGTCGAGGCCGAGGTAGATGTCTTCGCCCGGGGTGTAGCCGGCCTTTTCGATCGACTTCATGATGAAGTCGAGGGCTTCAGGCGCGCTCTTCAGGCCCGGTGCGAAACCGCCTTCGTCACCGACGTTGGTGTTGTGACCCTGGGCCGACAGTTCCTTCTTCAGAACGTGGAAGACTTCCGAACCCATGCGAACCGCGTCGCTGAAGGTTTCGGCGCCGACAGGCATGATCATGAATTCCTGGAAATCGATCGGATTGTCGGCATGGGCGCCGCCGTTGATGATGTTCATCATCGGAACCGGCAGCAGGCTGGCATAGGCGCCGCCGACATAGCGGTAGAGCGGCAGGTCGGCGCTCTGGGCAGCGGCCTTGGCCACGGCGAGCGACACGCCGAGAATGGCGTTGGCGCCGAGGCGGGACTTGTTGGGGGTGCCGTCCAGCTCCATCATCAGGTTGTCGATCAGGATCTGGTTCTCGGCGTCGAGGCCGCCGATGGCTTCGAAGATTTCGGTGTCGACGGCTTCGACGGCCTTCTCGACGCCCTTGCCGTGGTAGCGCTTGCCACCGTCGCGCAGTTCGACGGCTTCGTGAGCACCGGTCGAGGCGCCCGATGGGACGGCAGCGCGGCCCATGCTGCCATCTTCCAGGTAGACATCGACTTCAACGGTCGGATTGCCGCGGCTGTCGAGAATCTCGCGGGCGATAATGTCGGTAATTGCGGTCATGGCTGGTTCCTGCTCGCTGGTTATAAATCGATTGAAATCTCTTAATCGAAGGCGTGGAAATTACAATGGTACCCACGCGCTTCGAATGAGGGAGCGTTAAGGCCGACTAAACTAGGTTCATGTCAGCCTGTTGAACGCTCTCCTCAGGATGTCAGGCCTTGGCGATGGCGTCGAAAGCCAACAGCTTTTCGAGAAGCCGCGGCATGTCCTTGAGATGGACCATGTTCGGGCCATCCGATGGTGCGTGGTCGGGGTCTTCATGAGTCTCGACAAAAACGCCGGCCACGCCAACGGCAACAGCCGCGCGTGCAAGGGTCTCGACGAATTCGCGCTGGCCGCCGGACGAGCCACCCTGCCCACCCGGCTGCTGCACGGAGTGAGTCGCGTCGAAGATCACAGGGGCGCCCATCGCCGCCATGATCGGCAGCGAGCGCATGTCGGACACAAGCGTGTTGTAGCCGAAGGAGGCGCCTCGTTCGCAGAGCAGGATGTTCGGGTTGCCGCTGTCGTTGAGCTTGGCGAGCACGTTCTTCATGTCCCAGGGCGCAAGGAACTGGCCCTTCTTGACATTGATGATCCTGCCGGTCTTGGCGGCGGCAACAAGAAGATCGGTCTGGCGCGACAGGAAGGCCGGGATCTGCAGGACATCCACGGTCTTGGCAACGATGGCGCACTGCTCTTCCGTATGGATGTCGGTGAGAACAGGAAAGCCATATTCTTTCTTCAGGTCGGCGAAGATCTCGAGCGCCGCCTCCAGTCCCAGGCCGCGCTGGGCGGAGAGCGACGTACGGTTGGCCTTGTCGAAGGACGACTTGTAGACGAGACCGATGCCGAGCGAAGCACACAGCTCCTTGAGCTTACCGGCCATCGTGAAGGCATGGTCGCGGCTCTCCATCTGGCAGGGACCGGCGATCAGCGACAGGCGCTTGCTGTTGGAAAAGACGACCTTGCCGGGACCTTCGCCGGCGACCACGTCTGAATTTGTCGGATGGCTCATGCTGTCTCCTCGAAGGCGAACAATGCCCCCTGCCCGGGAGCCGACTTCACCAAGATAGTGTTGCTCTTGCGCGTGTAGGTCACGCCGTTAGCAGCCAAATGCGCCTCTGTCACGGAAAGATCAAGCACCGCAAAGACGATCGCTCGTCCGAAAAGGCCCGCGTCGGCGCCTCCCGTACCCGTCTCGTAAAAGGCCTGCATACCCTCCTCGTTCAAGATGTCGATCCGCCCGTTCGCCGCCTCGACAGTGGTGCCGAAGGAATGCGGAGGCAATGCGGCGCCCCGCGCCACTTCGCTGACAAAGTCCGAAAATGCCGACGGATCGCGCGCCGACAGCACCACGCGAGAGATGCCGACGACCCCGTTGGCATGCTGCTCCAGGACCGCGCGGTCAGACGGCAAGGGATTGATGCGCTGACAGGTAAAGGCGAAGAAGTCGGGCGCGCGCAGATCGGCGGCGAAGGCAAGACGAAAGCCGGCCACCGATTCGCTCCCATCGGGCATCCGCATCGGCCGGCTGAATTCCAGCATCTGGCCGGCCGACAGCGCCATTGCCCGAAAGCGGTTGTCGTCGGCCTCTGCATCCTCGGTCCCGAATACCATCGCCGAGAAGCCGTCATCTCCAACCCGGAAGCGGAAAGCCTGGTCCCGGGCCGTGAACACATTGCCATCAACGGCCGTATCTTCGCATTCCGAGAGACTGGCGACCGCAAGCGGCTCGAGATAGGTCTTGTCGGCAAAGAAAACGCAGGCATTTTCGGTGCCGAAGGGGTGACGGGCCTCTGCGGCGACCGTGAACCCCAGCTTTCCGAGACGCTCCCGCACCGATGCGAGGTCGCAGGTCGGTAGCACCAGATGATCGATCGGATAGGCAGCTGTCATAGGCATGTCCCCCTGGCGGCAAGACTTCGCAGCCGACTGCCCGATGATCGGGCAAAATGATGCGATTTCCAACCTCTTCACCGAAATTTAGTCCCTTGCGGAACACATATGGAACATATAGTGTCTGTTCTGGCTTTGTTTCGCACTTGGAGCTCGAAAATCAATGTTGACGCGCAAGCAACAGGAACTGCTTCTCTTCATTCATGAACGAATGAAGGAATCCGGTGTCCCTCCCTCCTTCGACGAGATGAAGGATGCGCTCGACCTCGCCTCCAAGTCCGGCATCCACCGACTGATCACGGCACTGGAAGAGCGCGGCTTCATACGCCGCCTGCCGAACAGGGCAAGGGCGATCGAGGTCATCAAACTACCCGATGCCTACAATGCCAGCCTGCAGCCGCGACGCGGCTTCTCGCCGAGCGTCATCGAGGGCAGCCTTGGCAAGACACAGCCTGCATCGACGCCGCCAAAGCCGGTGGCCGAGGATCGCAGCGGATCGGTATCGCTGCCGGTGATGGGGCGGATCGCGGCCGGTGTGCCGATTGCCGCCATCCAGAACAACACCCATGACATCATGGTGCCGTCTGACATGGTCGGCGCCGGTGAGCACTATGCGCTCGAAGTGCGCGGCGATTCGATGATCGAAGCCGGCATCTTCGATGGCGATACGGTCATCATCCGCAATGCCAGCACCGCAAGCCCAGGCGACATCATCGTTGCCCTGGTCGACGACGAGGAAGCGACGCTGAAGCGGTTTCGCCGCAAGGGCGCATCGATTGCGCTCGAGGCGGCCAATCCGGCCTATGAGACGCGCATCTTCGGACCTGACCGGGTCAAGATCCAGGGCCGGCTGGTGGGGCTTATTCGCCGCTATCACTGACCGGTGACGTTGCCGAAGCATCCGAGTAGGACGCCTTGCGCCAGTCATAGGCGCGATGGCGCTCCCATGGACGGTTTAAGCTGGTGAATGCAGGCAGGACGCGTGGCCTGTCGGGCGCAAGGTCGATTTCGACCGATCCCGATTTGCGCAGGGACGCGCCGGTATAGAGCGTCCCGCCGGAGCGGCAGCTTTGGGTCCGCAGTTTTATGGGGGTGACGACGATATCGGCGGTATCGCAGGCCGGCCCGAGATAGGCGGCATCGGAAATTGTCGAGACGATCTGCCCGTTGGCGAGCATGGCGACACACCAATCCCTTGCGTGACAGGCAAAGCCGCCGTCCGCCACACTCTCCAGTGCGGTTTCCATGGCCGTCCGCAGGATCTTTTGCTGTTGGCCGTCGAGGCGTGTCCGCGGGCTTCCGCGCGGCGCACGGGCGGGGGTCGATTGATCCGGCGCCAGCATCTTCGGCGGTGTTTCTCCTGAGATCGGCAGCGCCTTCAGCCATTGCTGGTAGATGAAGTCAGGCGGACGCTCGCGGTTCGGCTCCAAACGCCCGTCCTGCAGCAATGCAACCAGTTCGCCATCTTCCGAAATCAAGAGTTCGGACATTGGCTTCGGCGGCATGACAGCTGCAGCAAGGACCGAGGCTGCTATCAACACCGCTCCGGCGTGGCGCAGCGCGGTGCGCAGCAGGGTCATCAGCAGGAAGCCGACAATGATGGTCGGAAACAGCCAGAACGGCAGTCGCGCAAATGGCACATTTCCGCCCCAGCTGGCGACGGTACGGGCGATGTCCATGACGAGATCAAGTCCCCATCCGGTGACAACCCAGAAGATTCCATCGAAGCCGAAGGGCATCAGTAGCATCGCGATCATGCCGACGGGCATGACGAGGAACGAGACAATCGGCATGGCCGCAAGATTGGCGACCAAGCCATAGGTCGCCAAGCGATGAAAATGTTCGATCGAGAAGATGGCGGTCGAAGCACCGCCGATGAAGGACGTCGTGGCGATGCCGGCAAAGAAGCGGCCGATGAAGCGCACCGGCATGGGCGGCCGGAACGCGGCGAAGCGGCGCTCGCGGGCCGGCCGCCGCTTCCAGAGTGAATAGCCGGAGACAAGCGCAATCGTGGCCGCATAGGACATCTGAAAGCTCGGGCCGAGGATCTGGGAGGGCGAGAGAATGAGGATGGCGATCGCCGATAGCGCGACGTTGCGCAGGCTAAAGGACGGCCGGTCGAACAGCACAGCGACCAGCATGATCGCCATCATGATGAAGGCGCGCTCGGCCGAGACGCCGAAACCCGAAATGAAGTAGTAGGCGGTCACCGTTGCCAGTGCGCCGATGGCGGCGATCTTCTTGGTCGGCCAGGCCTGCGCCAGGCGGGGGAAGAGGCTCAGCCCATGCCGCAGCCCGACATAGAAGATACCGGCTGACAGCGCCATGTTCAGCCCCGAAATGGCGATGATGTGGGCGAGGCCCGAGACCCGCAGCGCCTCCGTCGTCTCCGGCGAAATGGCGCGACGCTGATCGTTGACCAGCGATGCTGCAAAGGCGCCGGTATCGCCTGGCAGCAGCATGCGGATGCGATCGCCGATGCGCCCCCTGAGAGCGGTCAGCCAACGGTCGGCGCGGTCGAGCACAGACCGCTCGCTGCTATCTTCTTCCGCCGACATCAGGCGCTGCGGCTGACCATAGAAAAATCCGTTGGCGCCTGTGCCGTCGAAATAGGCAGTGAAGGCGAAATCATGGAGGCTTGGCAATGCCGGGCCGGCCGGCGGACTGAGCCGCGCCCTGCCCTCGATGATGTCCCCGAGGTCGAATGGCACATCCTGGCCGCGCACCAGGACGGATATCTGATCGGGCGGCCGGCCCACGATCGGCCCCTCCGTCGCCAGCAAATCGAGCGTGTAGCGCCAGCGGCCCTGATCATCCACCTCACGCCGCTGCACCTGCCCGGTCACCGTCGTCGTCACAGGCGAATCCAGCATGATCGTCGAAGCGCGCCAGCTCTCCCATTGCGCCAGCAGCATGCCGGCCAGCACGAGGGTTGCGGCATAGGCCGCGTGCCGCATGTGGGGATGAAGATCCGGCTTGAAGGAAAGGACGAGGGCAGACACCAGACATGCGGCGGCGATACCGGTAACGGGCGAATCCATCGGCAACTCGAACCAGAGGATCGCCCCGAGCCCCATATATACGGGGGCGACCAGCACCCCCCGCCCATGCGACGCCTCTTCCGCCAGCATCCGAGCGGCGGCGATTCGCCCTGTCCAGGCAACGAAGATCGCGCGCTTCGGCCAGGGCACCGCCTGTTGGGTTCGCACAGGCGGTGTGCGCGGCGATAGGACAGCGACGAGACCGTCGCGCGACTGCTCGGCCAGCGAGAAAAGCGTTCGCTGCTGCGATTTTTGCTCCCGCGTTTCGAACTCAGCCATGCGCACTCAGCTCCGCCCGCAACGCTCACGCCAAGAGCATTTTTGCAACCTTTACTCGAATATCGCAACAAAAATCGATTGAAATGAGCTGATGCCCAAAGCCACGCACCGCACTTCAGAAACGCGCCCTTAACCGCGTTAAGCAGCGTCTGCCGATGGTGCCCAAAAGTTGATATCGCGATGCACAAATAGCGGACAGGGTAACTTGGCATTAGCGTCTGGATCATATAGCTAATCTTCAGACGCTTAACCCTTTGGTGCTTTTTTAAGGCACCAACCCGCCAAATCTTGGAGGATCTCATGACGGAACAAAGCGCGAAATTGACTTGGGGTGAAAAGACCGTCGACCTGCCGGTCAAGGTCGGCACCATCGGCCCCAGCGTCCTGGATATCGGCGCCCTCTACAAGAACACCGCCTCGTTCACCTACGACCCGGGCTTCACATCGACGGCATCCTGCGAGTCCAAGATCACCTATATCGACGGTGACGAAGGCGTGCTGCTGCACCGCGGTTATCCGATCGAACAGCTGGCGGAAAAGGGCGACTTTCTCGAAGTCTGCTATCTCCTTCTCTACGGCGAACTGCCGACCGCAGCGCAGAAGAAGGATTTCGACGATCGCGTCGTTCACCACACGATGGTGCATGAGCAGATGTCGCGGTTCTTCACCGGCTTCCGCAGGGATGCGCATCCGATGGCCGTCATGTGCGGCTGCGTCGGCGCACTTTCGGCCTTCTACCATGACTCGACCGACATCACCGATCCGCATCAGCGCATGGTCGCAAGCCTGCGCATGATCGCCAAGATGCCGACGCTGGCGGCAATGGCCTACAAGTATCATATCGGCCAGCCCTTCGTGTACCCGAAGAACGATCTCGACTATGCGTCGAACTTCCTGCGCATGTGCTTTGCCGTTCCTTGCGAAGAGTTCGAGGTCAATCCTGTCCTCGCCCGCGCCATGGACCGCATCTTCATCCTGCACGCAGACCACGAGCAGAACGCATCGACCTCGACCGTTCGTCTCGCCGGCTCGTCGGGTGCGAACCCGTTTGCCTGTATTGCGGCTGGTATTGCCTGCCTCTGGGGTCCCGCCCATGGCGGCGCCAATGAAGCGGCCTTGATGATGCTTCAGGAGATCGGCACGGTCGATCGCATTCCCGAATATATCGCTCGCGCCAAGGACAAGAACGATCCGTTCCGCCTGATGGGCTTCGGTCACCGCGTCTACAAGAACTACGATCCGCGCGCCAAGATCATGCAGAAGACGATGTATGAAGTCCTGGAAGCAACCGGCAATGCCGGCGATCCGCTGATGCAGGTAGCGCTCGAACTCGAGAAGATCGCTCTCAACGATCCCTATTTCATCGAGAAGAAGCTCTATCCGAACGTCGACTTCTATTCGGGCATCACTCTGCGTGCGCTCGGCTTCCCAACGGAAATGTTCACCGTGCTCTTCGCGCTTGCTCGCACCGTCGGCTGGATCGCCCAGTGGAACGAAATGATCGAGGATCCGCAGCAGCGCATCGGCCGTCCTCGCCAGCTCTACACCGGCGAAGCAAAGCGCGATTACACGCCCGTTTCCAGCCGCTAGAAACCGTCTGCATCGATGAAAAAACCCGCTCAGCGATGAGCGGGTTTTTTGTTGTCGAGCAGGCTGAGGACGATGGAGGCCGCCTTTTCTCCCGGCGGCACCTCGGTCTGCATCCTTTGCCAGACGAGATCGAAGCCTTCGATCATCGCCCGTCGCTGCGCCGTATCTCCACTTAGCCGCTCCAGCCAGCGAGCCAGGACGCCCGGCAGCAACATCTCGTTGATCTGCTCCGGCACGATGACATAATCGGCAATCAGATTGGGCAGTGCCGCCGTCCAAGTCTTGATGCGCTTGTGCAGCATCTTGACGATGAAGTCGGTGCTGTAGGTCGAGATCACGGGCACGCCGGTCAGCCCGAGCTCGAGGATGACGGTGCCGGAGGCTGCCATGGCCGCATCGGCTTGCGCAAAGGCGTCCCATTTTGCCGCAGAGCCGACGACGATTTCGGGTTTGATATCCCAGTCCGCGACCAGCGAGCGCACCAGTTCCTCACGTCTTGCAACGGTCGGCATCACGAATCGCATGGAATCGCTACGCCGGCTAAGTTCTTCCGCAGTGCTGCGAAAGAAGGGAATCAGGCGACTGATCTCGGAGGAACGTGAGCCGGGTAACAAAATAATCGTCTTTTTGTCGACTGATTCGCTGGCTGCCCTTACGGCGCGCTGTTGGCGCGCCTCGAGAAGGTCTGGATCCGTCACCAGTCGGTGACCGACATAGGTGGTGGGTGGTCCGCCGAGCCTTTTCATCACCTCCGGCTCGAATGGCAGGACTGCCAGCACATGGTCGACATAGTCGAGCATCTGCACGGCCCGGTATTCCTTCCAGGCCCAGACGCTCGGGCAGACATAGTTGACGATCGGCAGGTCCGGCAGGACGGCGCGCACACGCTTGGCCACGCGGTGGGTGAAGTCCGGGCTGTCGATGATGACGAGAATATCGGGCTTGGCTGCGATGATCGCCTTCGCCGTCAGCCCGATCAGGGAAATCAGGCGCGGCAGCTTGGCAATCACCTGAGTAAAGCCCATCAGCGACAGCTCGGAGAAGTCGTAGAGCGATTTCAGCCCCTGCGCCTCCAGCCCGTCGCCGCCGACACCGACCAGTTCGAGCGGCCTGTCTGTCTGCAGGCGCAATGCGGCGATCAGGTCGGCACCCAGCAGATCGCCGGAGACCTCGCCGGCTATGACAGCAACTTTCAAGGCAGCGCCGCTCATTGCAGGCCTCCGGATGGCAGTCCGCGATCAATGCCGAAAACAAACAGTCCGGCTTCATCCGCAGCGGCAATCGTCGCCTTCCGGTCGAGAATGAGCGCGCGCCCCGCTTCGACCGCTATGCCGCCAAGGCCCGCGTCTCGGGCATTGGTGATCGTCGACACGCCGATGGAGGGCAGATCGGCGCGGAGATCCTGCTGCGGCTTGCAGAGCTTGACCAGCACACCGCGGCGGCGCTGCGAAATACGCCCTGCTGCTCTCAGGCCCGCGACACGCTCGATCATCTGGTCGGTACCCTCGGCGCCTTCAAGCGCCACGATCCGGCCACCGACACTGACGGCACCCTGTCCGACATCCAGCATCCCCAGGGCATCGGCGGCCCTTGCGGCCTGCCGGATGTCGCGGAGATCCTCGTCTGATGGCTTGTGGCGGCCGAGCGTGCCTGTGGTGGCGAGGAGATCCGGCGCGATATCATGGGCGCCGATGACCCGGCGGCCCTTCACTTCGAGCAAGCCGATGACCATCTTCAACACGGTGTCGTCGCCCCCTGAGAGAAGCGTCTTCACGACCCGCGGCATCTTCACCATCGATTGCCAGGTGGGCCGGATTTCCCGCCATTCCGGGCGCCGGGCGACGCTGCCTGACATGACGATACGGCGAACGTCGTATCGGTCGAACAGCGCCTCGAACCCCTTGAAGTCGCCGACGCCCAGCAGCGCATGATCATAGGCGCTCCAGTCCCGCAGCACCTCGTCCTTGAGCACGACGATCACCGGATTTTCACCGGCCTCGCGCGCCGCGGAAGCGAGATAGACTGGCAGGGAACCGCTTCCGGCTATGATTGCCAGTCGCCCATCCCCATCACTCGGCTTGTCGGCCACCTTAGTTCTTGTTGCCGCGATGCGGCGACGACAAAGCGCGATCGCTATCGGCGGCGATGAAATCGAGGATCTGCATGACCTCGGCGCAGTCGACATATTCGCTGCGAATGGCAGCGGCGTTTTCGCGAATCGAACCCTCGCCCTCGAAGATTGTCTTGAAGGCGCGGCGAACGATGTGGATGACCGGGCGCTCTATGCCCGCGCGCGTCATGCCAACGACGTTGAGACCACCCAGGATACCCGGGTTGCCGTTCAGCATCCCGTAGGGGATGACATCGTAGTTGACGGCCGAGAGCCCACCGATGAAGGCCTGGCGGCCGACGCGGGTAAACTGGTGCACCGCGCAACCACCGCCGAGGATAGCCTTGTCTTCGATGACGACATGACCGGCCAGCATGACATTGTTGGACAGGATGACGTTGTTGCCGACGCGGCAATCGTGGGCGACGTGCGAGTTGGCCAGGAAGAGATTGTTGTTGCCAACGATCGTCTTGCCGCCGAACTCTGCCGTCCCCGCGTTCATCGTCACCCCTTCGCGGATGGTGCAATGGCTGCCGACGGTAAGGCTGGTGTCCTCGCCGCCGTGATGCACGCTCTGCGGATCGCCGCCAACCACAGCCATGGCATAAATCTTGGTGCCTTCGCCGATCGTCGTGCGGCCGGTCACCACTGCGTGGGTCAGCAATTGAACGTTGTCATGCAGCACTACCTTCGGGCCGACATGGCAGAAAGGTCCGACAAAAACGCCCTCGCCCAGGATTGCGCCGTCTTCGACGACAGCCATCGGATGAATGGTGGCGCTCTTTGGTGTTCCGCTCATGATTCTTCCTTGCGCACGATCATCGCGCCAATATCGGCCTCTGCGACCTTGGAGCCGTCAACCTTCGCATCGCAATGAAACTTCCAGATGTTGCCGCGCTGACGCTGCTTGACGACGTGGAACTCGACGCGATCGCCCGGCACCACCGGCTTGCGGAAGCGCGCGTTGTCGATCGTCATGAAGTACACGAGGCTGCCGCTCTGGCCTTCCTTGCGGGCGCAGATCGCGCCTGCCGTCTGTGCCATGCCTTCGATCAGCAGGACGCCCGGCATGATCGGCTGTTCCGGAAAATGGCCGGTGAAATGCGGTTCGTTGGCCGTCACGTTCTTGATGCCGATCGCCGAATTGTCGCCATCGATCTCGATGATTTTATCGACAAGCAAGAACGGGTAGCGATGGGGCAGCAGCTTCATGATCTCGAGGATATCAGCAGAGCCGAGTTCGGAGCGGGATTGATCAGTCATTTTCGCCGCCCCGCATCTTTTTTCGATTTCCAATCTTGGCCATTGTCTCAGCCATCTCCCTTAGAAAGTCTTTTATAGGTCGCGCCGGTACGCCGCCGTAGCGGCCGCCAGGCGCAAGATCAAATATCACGCCGCTTCCCGCGGCAAGCTGCGCGCCATCGCCGACATGGATATGCCCCGCAACACCCGCCTGCCCGCCGATCTGCACGCCGCTGCCGATCTTGGCGCTGCCTGCGATACCAACCTGGCTGACGATCGCCGTGTGGCGTCCTATGCGAACGTTGTGGCCGATCTGCGCCTGATTGTCGATCTTCGTCCCTTCGCCGATGACGGTGTCGTCCATGGTACCGCGATCGATCGTCGTGTTGGCGCCGATCTCGACATTGTCCTGGATGATGACGCGGCCGATCTGGACGATCTTCAGCATGCCGGCCGGGCCCGGAGCATAGCCGAAGCCATCCTGGCCGATCCGGGCGCCATTGTGGATGATGACATTGTTGCCGACATAGGCACAAAGCACGCTTGCGCCGGCACTGATCGAGCAATTGCGGCCGATCTTCACCCCTGCACCGATGACCGCGCCCGCGCCGATCTGGCTGCCCTCGCCGATCTCCGCATCGGCGCCGATGACGGCCATCGGCTCGATCAGGACATTGGCCTCCAATCGCGCCGTCGGGTCGACGAAGGCTGCCGGCGAGATGCCGCTCGCATCCTTGCCGACGGTGACGGCGCGCATGGCCTGCGGATGCAGCAAGGCACCAGCCTGCGCGAAGGCGGCATGCGGATTGTCCGATAGAAGAACGGGAATGTGAGACGGAATGATCGACTGTAGCGCCGTAGCGCAGATGATGGCTGAGGCGTTGCAGCTCCTCAGCTCGTCCATATTCTTCCGGGAAAGAATATAGCAGACATCCCCTTTTGCGGCCCGGTACACCGGGGCAACGGAATGGATGACAAGCTCCGAGAACTTCTCATCGGCAACTTCCGCCCCAAGATGATTGGCCAGCTCCCGAAGGCTGAGCCCATCATGGGGCGGGAAAAAACGGTTATATTCCATAAACAACAGCTCCAGGACGGTATTCTAACCCGCGGGTCTGGGCCTGCCGATATCAGAATTGGTTGGCAATGCCAAACCGGAACTGCTGAACCTTGTCGTAGCTTTCCTTCATGACAGGCTGAGCATAGTCGACCCGGAGCACGCCGAACGGCGAAGCCCAGATGACACCAAGACCGACCGAGGCGCGGATCGAGCTGTCATTGTGCAGCACGTCGCCGAACAGGTCAGCCTTGTTGCCAAAGAGCGAGCCTGCGTCGGCAAAGGCAGCCGCGCGAAGACCGATATCCTGCGGAACGCCCGGCATCGGCATGGTTGCCTCAGCGGAAGCCGTGAAATAGGTCGTGCCGCCGAGCGGATCGCCATTGGACGTGCGCGCCCCGATACCGGTGTTCTCGAAGCCGCGAATTTCACGACCACCGAGCATGAACTGGTCGAAGACGTTGAGCTTGTCGCCCTTGGTCGAGACGACATAGCCGGCGCCGAGGGTCAGCGAGCCGATGATGTCGGCCTCGTCGTTCAGGCTCTTCACCAAGCGGGCCTTGCCGCTGATCTTGTAGAAGTTCGAGTCGCCGCCGAGACCGGCAAATTCATGGGTCAGCTTGGCGATGATGCCTTCGCGCGGAAGGTTCTGATCGTCGAGCGTGTTATAGGTGAAGGTCTGCGAAACCGTCGACTGCGTCCAAGGACCGTCGTTCACGAGGTTCTGATACGGCTTGGAGAGATGATCTTCCCAGTCGTTCGTCCCGCTGTAGTCGAGGTGCTTGTAGTTGTAGCGCAGCGTCGTCGCGAGGTTCTCGGTGATCGGCGCGGTGACGCGCAGCGAGAAGCCTGCTTCGCTGTAGTCGTAGTAGTCGTCGCTCGACGTCTGGTTCTTGAAGATGTCAAAACCGGCAGCCAGGCGGTAACCGAGGAAGTAGGGCTCGGTGAAGGAGATGTTGTAGGTACGCGAGCCTTCGGTACCAGCGCCCGCAGCGATGCGGATGTACTGGCCGCGGCCAAGGAAGTTCTTTTCTTCTACCGAAGCTTCGAGCAGCAGGCCGCCATTGTTACCGACGGAGTAACCGGCACCCACACCGAACGAACCGGTCGACTGATCGACCACGTTGACGACGATGACGACGCGATCCGGCGCGCTGCCAGGTGCGGTCGTGATGTTGACGGTGGTGAAGTAACCGAGGGCATCCAGGCGACGCTTTGCGCGCGTGATCATTTCCTGGTTGAATGCATCGCCTTCGTTGAGGTCGAACTCGCGACGGATGACATAGTCACGGGTACGCGTGTTGCCACGAATTTCGATGCGCTCGACATAGGCGCGCTCGCCCTGGTCGACGAGATATTCGACGGCGATCGTGTGGTTCTGGAAGTTGCGTGTGCCGCGTGGCGTAACGCGGGCGAAGGGATATCCGGCAGCGGCAACGCGCTTGGAGATAGCCTCGATCGACTTCTGGATGTTCTTGGCGCTGTAGACGTCGCCGGCCGTCGTGGTGATCAGGCCCTTCAATTCGTCGGCCTTGATGCCATCGACGGTGGAAACAACCGTGATGTCGCCATAGGTGTAACGCGGGCCTTCATCGACGGCGAAGTTCATCGTGTAGGCGTTGGTCTGCTCGTCCAGCGTCGCGTCGGAAGAGACGATGCGGAAGTCGGCATAACCATGGTTGTAGTAGAACTGGCGCAGCGTATCCTCGTCGGCATGCTGCTTGTCGGCGCTGTAGACGTCCTTGCGGGTCAGGAACGACAGGAAGTTGGTCTTCTTGGTCGCGATGACAGAAGCAAGGCGACCGTCGCCATAGGCCTGGTTGCCGGTGAAATTGATCTTGTCGATCTTCGTGCGGTCGCCTTCGTTGATGACGAAAGCGATGTTGACGCGGCCCTGGGCAACGGGGACGACCTGCGTCGTCACGCTGACTTCGTTGCGGCCGATGACGGCATAGGCTTCTTTGATCGTCTTAATGTCGTCATTGACGATGTTCTGATCGAAAGGACCTGAGGCGCGGGTCTTTACGACGCCCTGCAGCTTGTCGTCCTTGATCTTGCGGTTGCCGTTGAAAACGACGGCATTGACGATCTGGTTTTCACTGACCGAAACAACCAGCGTGCCGCCGGAAACGCTGATGTGCACGTCGGAGAAATAGCCGGTCGCATACAGCTGCTTGACCGAGTCATCGATATCGCTGTTCGAAAACGTGACGCCTGGCTTGATGGTGATGTTGTCGCGAACGGCATCCGCACCCGAGCGGGAAGCACCGCGAACATCGACCTTCTGAATGACTGCGGCTTCCGCAACCGAGGCGGAACCAAGGGTAAGGACGCCCGCGCCCGAAGCCACAATACCAGCAGACAGCGCAATCGCCGATACCGCGTTCAAAAACCTTGAACCAGCCTTCATGTACTTCTTACCTTTTTTCAGTCGTTCCTGAGGTCGAGCAAACCCGATTCCGGCTACGTGTGTCGTTTTACCCGCTTTTGGCCTACAAGCAAGCGCGCGGGTTAATTTCTGTTTACTTCATTTGGAAACGTGTCTCATTCGCCACTACTGCTTTGAAACATCGTAAATAAAGCATTATTTACCTATGCACTACTTCAGCCGATCAGGGCGCTTATGTCATTCCAGGTTGCAAACACCATCAACGACAACACCATGACCAGACCAATGCGGAAAGCAACATCCTGCGCCCCTGCGCCCAACGGTTTTCCCCTTACCGCCTCAATCGCATAGAACATCAAATGCCCGCCATCAAGTACCGGGACCGGCATTAGATTCAATAACCCAATGGAAACAGAGAGAACGGCTGCCAACTGTAGCACAGCCGCAATACCCAGCGAGGCCATCTGGCCGGAAGCCTGGGCCACGCGGATGGGTCCGCCCAGCTGATCAGGCTTCATGTAGCCACCGATGAGGTTGCCGATATACTCGAAAGTGCCGGTGACGATGTGTCCTGTCTGGCGAACGCCCTCGGCCAATGCGCCCACAGGCGTGAAGGTCTCCTGGCGAAAGTGCCCGACCTCCTGGTTGGTGACGATGCCGATGATGCCGAGTTCCATCTTGTTGCCGAACTGGTCGGTAATGACCGTCGACAGCGGGACCATCGGGAAGTCCTGCTTTGCGCCCCCGCGCTCGACCGTCACCAGGATCTTGCGGCCCGGCCTGATGCTGACATAGCGGCGCACGTCGTCGAAGGTGGTGACCTTGTCGCCGTCGATGGCCACCAGCAGGTCTCCAGGAAGGATTCCCGCCTGGGCAGCAGCGCTGTCCGGCTTGACCTCCGCCACCACTGGATCGGCCACCTGGCGCCCGTAGATGGCAAACAGAACGGCGAAGATGGCGATGGCCAGAATGAAGTTGGCGATCGGCCCGGCAGCAACGGTCGCCGCGCGCTTCCAGAGCTTGGCCCCGGCAAAGGATTGGGCCCGTTCCGCCTCGGTCATGGCTTCGATGGCGCCGGTGTCGGTCTTGCTGGAGGCGTCCTGATCTCCGAAGAACTTGACATAGCCGCCAAGCGGGATCGCCGACAGTTTCCAGCGCGTTCCATGGCTGTCGGTGAAGCCTGCGATCTCCGGGCCGAAGCCGACCGAGAATGCGAGGATCCGGATACCGGAGAAGCGACCGACCAGATAATGGCCCATTTCATGGACGAAAACCAGCAGCGACAGCACCAGCACGAAGGGTACGATATAACCGACCAGAAAGCTGATGATGCTCATTCACTTATTCCGTTTGTTTCGATCTCAGACACCCAGAAGAGCGCCGCCGAGCGACGACATCTCGCCCCCGGCCATCAGAGAAATGACGATAGCCAACAAGAAGCCTGCAAAACAAGCAAAAACGAGTCCGTCGGCACGATCCATGACACCGCCATGGCCCGGGATCAACCGGCTTGAATCCTTGACCTTGAAGCGCCGCTTGATGAAGGATTCGAAGAGATCGCCGCATTGGCTGCAGACCGACAGCACAAGCGCCACCAGGACCACGCGCAAACCGATGTTCGGAAAGAAGCACCAGACGACCACAGGACCGATGATGACAGCGGCAAGCGCTCCGCCGATGGCGCCCGACCAGGTCTTGCCGGGAGAAATCCGCGGCGCGAGCTTGGGTCCACCGATCGCCCGGCCGACGAAATAGGCCAGGATGTCGGTCGCCCAGACCGTCGCGAAGACGAACAGCATCAGCACGAAGCCGCGCAGATCGTCGTCCCGGATCTCGGCGAGCGAGATGACCGTCAGGCCGGCATAGACGATCCCGCCCGGCAGCCACCAGCTTCGGCGTCGCAAGGCAACGATGCCGACGCTGAGCACGGTAAACAGCAGCAAGGCGCCGACGGCATAGACGGAGTCTTTGGCGAGCGTGGCGATGACGATGACGACCATCCCGAGCCAGCCGAGTGCTGCCCCCCGGAAATCGCGGTCCTTCAACCCGGTGATCGAGACCCATTCGTAGTAGATCAGCAGGCCGATGATGGAGGCGAGCCACCGAAAGGCCATGCCGCCGTGCCAGGTGGCCGCCAGAACGACGACGGCCATGACGATGCCGGAGATTATCCTCAATCGCAGTTCGGAGCCCATCACGAGCCCACGGCGGCGGTCTGGCTGGCCGACAGGGCACCGAAGCGGCGGTCGCGGGCAGCGTATCGCTTCAGGGTCGAGGCGAAAAGTGCGCGGCTGAAGTCGGGCCAATAGTCCGGCACGAAGATGAACTCGGAATAGGCGGCCTGCCACAGCAGAAAGTTGGAGAGCCGCTCCTCGCCGCTGGTGCGGATGATCAGGTCGGGATCGGGGATGCCAGCGGTATCCAGGCGGGCGTCGATCAAGGCAGGTGTGATATCCTGCGGCCGCAGCCGCCCTGCTTCGACATCCCTGGCAAGGCTTGCGACGGCGCGGGTGATCTCGTCCCTGGACCCGTAGTTGAAGGCGATCACCAGGGTCAGGGCGGTGTTGTCCTTGGTGGTCTCTTCGGCCTCGATCAGCAATGGCAGAATGTCGCCCTGAAGGTTTTGACGATCGCCGATGACGCGGATGCGGACGTTCTGCCTGTGCAGCTCGCCCAGGTCGCGCCGGATGAAGGCCTTCAGCAGTCCGAGCAGCCCAACCACCTCAGCCTCCGGCCGCCGCCAATTCTCGGACGAAAAGGCAAAGAGCGTCAGGAATTTTATCCCCATGTCGCCGGCCGCACGGACGGTCTCGCGCACGGCCTCTACGCCTTTGCGATGACCCATCGAGCGTGGAAGACCGCGCGCATTGGCCCACCGTCCGTTGCCATCCATAATGATGGCGACGTGCTCGGGTACGCTGATGGGAATAGAGTCTGACATGAATATCCAGTGTGTTCGACTTCGGAAGGCTGAAGGGCGAGGTCCCTAGACCTGCATGATTTCCTTTTCCTTATCGATGAGCAAGCGGTCGATGTCGGAAATCGATTCATCCGTCATCTTCTGCACGCGATCGGATTTGGCACGGGTTTCGTCCTGGCCAAGCGCGCCGTCCTTTTCCGCCTTCTTCAAACCGTCCATACCGTCACGACGGACGTTGCGGATGGCGACCTTGGCCTTCTCGGCATATTCGTGAGCGACCTTGACCAGCGAGCGGCGGCGCTCCTCGTTGAGCTCCGGCAAAGGAATGCGCAGGTTCTGCCCGTCCATGATCGGATTGAGACCGAGATTGGATTCGCGGATGGCGCGGTCGACGGCATTGACCATCGACTTGTCCCAGACCGAGACCGACAGCATCCGCGCTTCCGGGATGGTGATGTTGGCCACCTGGTTGAGCGGCACGCGCGAACCGTAGGCCTCGACATTCACCGGATCGAGAATGTTGGCCGAGGCCCGGCCGGTGCGCAGCGAAGCAAGGTCGCCCTTGAAGGCGTTGATCGCGCCGTCCATGCGGCGCTTGAGTTCGGTAAGGTCGGTGTTGTCGGCCATGGTCATTACTCCCGTCAGCAAATCGGCACCGGACAGCGGCGCCTTGGGATCGTCAGTTGTCGGATACGACGGTCTTGTAACCGCCACCGGTCAGAATTTGGGCGAAGCCGCCCTTTTCGTGGATGGAAAATACAATGATTGGAATGGCGTTCTCGCGCGCCAGCGCAACGGCGGCCACGTCCATCACGGCAAGCCCCTTTTCGAGGACCTGGCTGTGGGTCAGATGGTCAAATCGAGTTGCGTCCGGGACCTTCTTCGGGTCGGCGGAATAGATGCCGTCAACCTGGGTGCCCTTGAAGATCGCCTGGGCGCCCATTTCAGCGGCCCGCAGCGCAGCGGCAGAATCGGTGGTGAAGAAGGGATTGCCGGTGCCGCCGGCAAAGATCACCACGCGGCCGATGGACAGATGATAAAGCGTCGCGCGCTGCGAGAAGCTCTCGCAGATTTCCGGCATGGCGATGGCCGAAAGCACTACCGTGTCGATGCCGAGCTTGCGCAGCGATGTCGCCAGCGCCAGGGCGTTGATGACGGTGCCGAGCATGCCCATGTGATCGCCTGTCACCCGATCTCCACCCTTGGAGGCAACGGCGACGCCGCGAAAAATGTTGCCGCCGCCGACGACCACGCCAACTTCGACGCCCATATTGACGGCTTCGGCGATATCAGAGGCAATGCGGTCGGCCACTTCGACGTCAATCCCGAAACCCTGCCTGCCCATCAGAGCTTCACCAGACGCCTTGAGCAAGACGCGCTTGTAAATCGGATCGGACATGGTCGCTCCTCGTATTGATCGTAAAAAGCCGGATACACGAAGGGCACCGCGTTGTCACGCGATGCCCCAGGTTTTCCCGCAGTAAGCAGACCGGTCGATCAGCCCTTGGCGACAGCAGCCACTTCGGCCGCAAAATCGGTCTCTTCCTTCTCGACGCCTTCGCCGAGGAGCAGGCGAGCCATGCCGGTGATCTCGATGGCGGCGCCGGCTTCCTTCTCTGCTTCCTTGATGGCAGCGCCGACCGTCAGGTCCGGGTTGATCACGAAGGCCTGCGACAGCAGGGCGACTTCCTCGAAGAACTTGCGCATGCGGCCATCGACCATCTTCTCGATGATGGCTTCCGGCTTGCCGGATTCGCGGGCCTGTTCCATGAAGACGTTGCGTTCGCGTTCGGCGACAGCGGCATCGACTTCTTCCGAGCGGATGGCGAGCGGGTTGGTCGCAGCGATGTGCATGGCAACCTGGCGGCCGATCGAGGTCAGCACGGCCTTGTCGCCGACCGACTTCAGCGCGACGAGAACGCCGAGCTTGCCGATGCCATCGCCGGCTGCGTTGTGGATGTAGGTGGCAACGACGCCGTGCTCGACCTCAAGCAGGGCCGAACGACGCAGCGTCATGTTTTCGCCGATCGTGCCGATCGCGTCCTTGATCGTGTCGGTGACGGACTTGCCAGTGGCCGGATAGGTCGCTGCACCAATGGCATCGACCGTGCCGTCGGTAGACAGCGCAACGGCGGCGACGCCGCGAACGATGTCCTGGAACGCGTCGTTACGAGCAACGAAGTCGGTCTCGGAGTTGATTTCGACGAGGACGGCCTTATGGCCGGCGGACGAGACACCGATCAGGCCTTCGGCAGCCGTGCGGCCCGACTTCTTGTCGGCCTTGGAGATGCCCTTGGCGCGCAGCCAGTCGATGGCGGCTTCCATGTCGCCGGCGGTCTCGGTCAGCGCCTTCTTGCAGTCCATCATGCCTGCGCCGCTCTTCTCGCGCAGTTCCTTTACCAGTGCAGCCGTGATTTCAGCCATTTTTTGCCTCTTGTCGGTTGGTACGGTGCGCTGACGGCATCAGCCGACGCGGCACCCGGTGTGAGGGACGAAATGTACCCCTATGCATGACAGCGTTATGAAGGCCCGCCATGTGGAAATATTTGCGCGAAGATCGCCTGAGGGCGCCTCCGCCTGAAACAGGTAAGGCCGCTGAAACTTCCTCAAGTCACCAACGGCCTTCCCGGTATTTCAGTCGCGGTCAGGCGGATCTAAACCCGCCCGCCGCTTGGTAGATCAAGCCTGCGGAGCAGCAGCGGCTTCTTCTTCGAGGGTCGGCTCGAGCGGTGCTTCGAAAGCAGCGCCGAGATCGCGGCCCGACGAGCCCTGCTGACGGGCGATGCCGTCGATGGCAGCGCGCGAGATCAGTTCGCAATAGAGCGAGATGGCGCGCGAAGCGTCGTCGTTGCCCGGGATCGGGTAGTCGATCTGGTCCGGATCGCAGTTCGAGTCGATGATCGCAACAACCGGAATGCCAAGACGCTTTGCTTCGTCGATGGCGATCTTTTCCTTGTTGGTGTCGATGATGAACATCAGGTCAGGGGTGCCGCCCATGTCGCGGATACCGCCGAGAGCCTTGTCCAGCTTTTCGCGTTCGCGCTCGAGGTTCAGGCGTTCCTTCTTGGTGAAGCCCTGGGCGTCGCCATTGAGGATCTCGTCGAGCTTGCGCAGGCGCTGGATCGAATTGGAGATGGTCTTCCAGTTCGTCATCATGCCGCCGAGCCAACGCGAGTTGACGTAGTACTGGGCCGAACGCTTGGCCGAATCAGCGATGATTTCCGATGCCTGGCGCTTGGTGCCGACGAACAGGACGCGGCCGCCACGGGCTACGGTGTCGCTGACAACCTGCAGGGCGCGGCTCAGAAGCGGAACGGTCTGCTGAAGGTCGATGATGTGGATGTTGCTGCGGTCGCCAAAGATATATGGCTTCATCTTCGGGTTCCAGCGATGTGTCTGGTGGCCGAAGTGAACGCCGGCTTCGAGAAGCTGGCGCATAGAAAAATCGGGCAATGCCATGCCTAAGTTACTCCTTATCCGGTTGAACCTCCGCAAGGCGAACAGCATCTTCGAAGAAGATACCACCGGGTGGAACGGTCCGGATTTCTCCCGGACAATCCCTTGCCTCACGTGTGGAATAGGGGTGCCCATACCCTTAACGAACGGGAAAAGCAAGCGTGACGCCGTGAGAAATGCACAGCAGCCTGCGAAGTCTGGACCGGCCCACTCGACCGAACGTCGTCATCACCGGGCTTGCACCCGGGGATCTGCGGATAGCTCCCATTCGATTGAAGTGGGTTAGATCCTTGGGACAAGCCCGAGGAGGACGATACCGTGGGTGTGACGCCCTACTTGCAGGCCTTGGCGTCCAGCATCTCGAGCTTCGCCAGCTTGCCTGTCAGGACGAAGTCGCCGTAATCCATCGTCAGGTCTCGGGTGATGCCGTTTTCATAGAGCTTGAACGACATGCGATAGACCGGCGTCGCGTCGCCATGGGACTTCTCGTTGAAGTAGGCAACCGTCACCGGCCAGAAGGATGTCTTGGAGAAGGCGCCCGCCTTGTCGGCATCGGCATCGTCGAGCTTCGGCGTTTCGGCCTTGCCGACCACCGTGGTTGCGACCAGCGCCCGATCGCCGTCGTCCGAGCCATCGAACACGTGCGCCTCGAAGAAGGTCTTGCCGAGCTTGGCGTTCTGGATGATGTCGAGCATGTGCTCGGTCGGAAAACGGCTTTCGGCCAGATCGATCTCTTTGGCCGACGGCTGCGTCAAGTTGACCTTGACGCCCTTGGCACCATCGGCAGCAGCGCCGCGGACATCCTTGTCGAGCGCATCGTCGGTAAACGACTTGGTCTCGAACTTGAAGGTCCGCTTGGCGATGTCCTCGAAGGTGGTCGTCTGCTGGTCGCTCATGCGTGTCGCGTCGCCCGTATCGATCTGCGTCACGAAGCGGAAATTGGTGGTGAAGCCGGTGCAGTCCGAGCCGGTGAATTCATAGACCATGCGGCCGTACATGCCGGCAATGCCGGAGCGATCAGTGGCGTCCTTGAGCTCGAGATCGTAGATGGCGCGATGGGCGACAAGCCCGCTTGGCCCGGCTGCCTCGGCCGCCAGCGGCAGGCAAAAAGCGCTCGCGCCGCCAAGGAGAACCGCGGCAAGGTTCGAACGGAACATGCATTATCTCCTGTTGGACTCGCCCATGATGTTATAAGAACGCTTTCGGTTAAACAAAGGCAGCGTCGCATGCGGCTGCGCCTTGATGACGGATTTTTGAAGAACATACAACAAAACGGGAGACGAAAATGTCCGACGAGATTAACGGTCGCCTGACCGCGCTGGGCATCACCCTGCCCCAGGCCGCGGCCCCTGCCGCCAACTACGTACCTTATGTCATCAGCGGAAATCTGCTCACCATTTCCGGGCAACTGCCGATGGAGAACGGCAAGGTCGCCGTGACCGGCCATCTCGGTCGCAATGTCGACGTGGCCACCGGCCAGCGGGCGGCCGAGCTCTGCGCCATCAACATCCTGTCGCAGGCGAGCGCAGCACTTGGCGGCGATCTCGGCCGGATCAAGCGGCTGATCAAGCTCAACGGCTTCGTGGCCTCGGTGCCTGAGTTCGGCGAGCAGCATCTGGTCATCAACGGTGCGTCGAACCTGCTCGCCACCGTGCTCGGCGAGGCCGGCAAGCATGCCCGCGCCGCCGTCGGCATGGCGGCCTTGCCGTTCAACGCCGCCGTCGAGATCGATGCCGTCATGGAAATCGCCGAATGAACGACTTCGCCTGGCTGACTGCCCAACCGATTGCCCATCGCGGCTATCACGACATGAACAAGACGATCTGGGAAAATACGCTGTCGGCCTTCTCCCGTGCCATCGAGGCGGGCTTCGCCATCGAGTGCGACCTGCACTATGCGGCGGATGGCGTGCCGGTTGTTTTTCACGACGACGACCTGCAGCGCCTCTGCAACCTGCCGGGCGCCGTCAGGGACCGCAGTTCGCAGGAGCTCGGGCTGTTGTCGGTCGGCGGCACGAAGGACAGGATCCCGACGCTGAAGAAGCTGCTGCAGCTTACCGACGGCAAGGTGCCGCTGGTGCTCGAACTGAAGGGCAAGATCGGCGAGGATGCGGGTTTTGCCGAGACGGTGCTGGAGGTGCTCGAAGGCTACAAGGGTCCAGTGGCGCTGATGAGCTTCGATCACTGGCTCTTGAAGGACCTCAAGGCGCTAAACCCGCCCTACCCGGTTGGCCTGACAGCGGACGGTTTCAAGCCCGAGACGTTTTTTGCCCATGACGAAGCCATGCAGTTGGGTCTAGACTTCATTTCCTATTTCCATGGCGACCTGCCGAACGCCTTCATCACGGCGCAGCGGCAGCGCGGCATACCGGTGATCACCTGGACCGTCCGCGACGAGGCCGGCGTCAAGCGGACCTTCGACAATGCCGACCAGATGACCTTCGAAGGTTTTGACCCCAGGGAGAGCCCCACCTTTATTCATGGCAGATGAACTGATCTTTCGCGCCGAACGTTCTTTCAAATCCATCCCTTCGACGAGCTGGTCGCGGCTCGCCGGAGCCTCCCGCTCCGCCAGCGCGCTGCCCTATAACCCCTTCGTCTCGCACGCCTATCTTTCCTCGCTCGAGGAATCCGGCTCGGCGACTGAGAGGACCGGCTGGCTCGGCCATCACCTGCTGCTGGAGACGGCGGACGGCATCCTGCTCGGTGCGGTCGCCGGATACCTGAAAAATCACAGCCAGGGCGAATATGTCTTCGACCAGGGCTGGGCCGACGCCTTCGAGCGCGCCGGCGGCGACTATTACCCGAAGCTGCAATGCGCCGTGCCGTTCACGCCGGCAACCGGACCGCGCCTTCTGGTCGCCGAGGGCAACGACCGTGACATGATCCAGCCGGCGCTCGCCGAAGGGCTGAAGGAGCTGACCCGCCAGACAGGGATATCGTCGGCCCATATCACCTTCCTGCCGAAGGACGAGATCGCGGTGTTCGAGACAGACGGCTATCTCCACCGCACCGACCAGCAGTTCCACTTCATCAACGAAGGCTATTCCGACCACGACGCCTTCCTCGAGACCCTCGCATCGCGCAAGCGCAAGGGCCTGAAGAAGGAGCGGCGGGCGGCGCTCGAGGGCGGCATCACCATCGACTGGCTGACCGGCAAGGACCTGACCGAGGAGATCTGGGACCAGTTCTTCGCCTTCTACATGGACACCGGCAGCCGCAAATGGGGACGCCCCTATCTCACGCGAAAATTCTATTCGCTGATCGGCGAGCGGATGGCCGACGACATCCTGCTGATCATGGCCAAGCGCGACGGCCGCTATGTCGCCGGCGCCATTAATTTCATCGGCGGCGACGCCCTCTACGGCCGCCACTGGGGCTGCATCGAGGATCATCCCTTCCTGCATTTCGAGGTCTGCTATCACCAGGCCATCGATTTTGCCCTTGCCAAGGGGCTGAACCGCGTCGAGGCCGGCGCCCAGGGAGAGCACAAGCTGGCGCGCGGCTACCTGCCGGTGACCACCCATTCGGCGCACTTCATCGCCCACCCCGGCCTCAGCCGCGCCGTCGGCGACTATCTCGAGCGCGAGCGGCAGGAGGTGGAGCAGATGGGCGAGATTTTGTCCGAGCACAGCCCGTTCCGCAAGGGCGAGCGCCAGGACAACTAAACGGCACCGATGATCCCCGGGTGGCCAGACGTTCAAGTGAGGAGCAAATCGATGACCAGTCCAGCCTATGACAGCAGCAACATCTTCGCCAAGATCCTGCGCGGCGAGATCCCCTCCCATAAGGTCTACGAGGACGATCACAGCGTCGCCTTCATGGATGTCATGCCGCAGGCACCCGGCCACACGCTGGTGCTGCCCAAGCACCCCTCGCGCAATCTGCTGGATGCCTCGCCGGAGGCGCTGTCGCAGGTGATCAGGGTCGTCCAGAAGGTCGCCAATGCGGTCAAGGACGCCTTCGACGCCGATGGCATCTACATCGCCCAGTTCAACGAGCCGTCGGCCGGCCAGACGGTGTTCCACCTGCATTTCCATATCATCCCGCGCCACGAAGGCACGGCATTGAAGCCCCATTCCGGCAAGATGGAAGACGGCGGCGTGCTGGCGGAGAACGCGCGCAAGATCATCGAAGCGATGAGCTGAAAGACCGAACACGGAGTGCGGCCGGAGTGACGGCTTAGCAGTCGCGCTCGGAGAGATCGATCCGCCTCGCCAACGTCGCCCCGTCGCCCGACCTCCTTGACCACCCGCTCGAAGGCATAGTCGTTGGTCTCGTACAGCGCGCGGGCAGCGTCCGGATACGGCACGTCGAGCACGCCGCAGAGCTCGATCAGGAACATCCCGTTATTCGCCCGCTCCTGCCAGCCCTTCTGGTTCTGCCAGCGATGGCTGAGCGATCGATCTTTGATTGCATCGTTCTTGTCCCCGCCCGCCCGTTTGTCAGGCGCGGCGCGACATGCAAAGTGCAACGCGCACCAAACGCCGCTCTGTCCCCGCACGTCTGGACGCAGCTTGGCCCGCCGCAGCCGATAGCCCTGCGCGCCGCAGTCGGGTATCCGGCCCAAACCTGTGGCAGGTCCTAACGACCTCGGGAGCAAGCCCGCCCCCCTCTGTCACTGCGTGACATCTCCCCCACAAGGGGGGAGATCGGCTGGAGCGCCTGTCTTGTCCCATCCGGCCGCGAGATCGCAGCACCCTTTTGTGAGGAGACCCGGCGCTCTCGGCTAATCTCCCCCCTTGTGGGGGAGATGTCGGCGTCGCCGACAGAGGGGGTGTCGCCACGACCAGGGTGCCATTGGCCCCAAGCTCAATCGCAGCCCATGAAACGACCTCCGGAGTAAGCCCGCCCCCCTCTGTCACTGCGTGACATCTCCCCCACAAGGGGGGAGATCGGCTGGCGCCTGTCTTGTCCCATGCAACCGCGAGATCGCAGCACCCTTTTGTGAGAAGACTCAGCGCTCTCGGCTGATCTCCCCCCTTGTGGGGGAGATGTCGGCGTCGCCGACAGAGGGGGGGTGCCGCGACCAGGACGCCATCGCCCCCAGCCGCGAACCATCCCCCAGACGCAAAAAGGCCCCGCCGTCACCGGCAGGGCCTTCAAACTTCGCAAAGAGCGCCGAAATTACTCGGCAGCGTCCTCGGCAGCCTTCTTCTTCGGAGCGGCCTTCTTCTTCGGAGCGGCTTCCTCGCCTTCGGCTTCTGCAGCCTCGGCCTTGGCAGCCTTCTTCTTCGGGGCGGCCTTCTTCTTGCCATCGTCAGCGCTGTCGTCGTCTTCGGCGAGCAGGGCTTCCTTAGTGACCGTCTTGTCCGTCACGTCGACTTCCGAAAGCAGATGGTCGATGACCTTCTCTTCGAAGATCGGCGCGCGCAGGTTGGCGGAGGCGCCCGGCGTGTTGCGGAAGAATTCCAGGATTTCCTTTTCCTGGCCCGGGAACTGGCGGAGCTGTTCGTAGAGCGCGCGCTGCAGCTCGTCTTCGCTCACTTCGATGCCGGCCTTTTCGCCGATTTCAGAGAGAACGAGGCCGAGGCGGACGCGGCGTTCGGCAAGCTTCAGGTATTCGGCACGGGCGGCTTCTTCCGTCGTGTCTTCGTCCTCGAAGGTCTTGCCTGATTCACCGAGATCGGTCTGGATCTGGCGCCAGATGCTTTCGAATTCGGCTTCTACCAGCTTCTGCGGGGTGTCGAACTGGTACATTTCGTCGAGCTGGTCGAGGATCTGACGCTTGACCTTCTGGCGGGTGACCGAGCCGTACTGGCTTTCGATCTGGCCGCGAACGATTTCCTTCAGGCGATCGGCCGATTCGAGGCCGAGCTTGGTGGCCAGTTCGTCGTTGATCTCGGTTGCAGCCGCAGAAGCGACGTCCTTGATGACGAGGTCGAAGGTGGCTTCCTTGCCGGCCAGGTTCTTGGCAGGATATTCGGTCGGGAAAGTAACGGTGATGACCTTCTCGTCGCCGGCCTTGACGCCGACCAGCTGCTCTTCGAAGCCGGGGATGAAGCGGTTCGAGCCGATGATCAGCTCGGCATTCTCGTCCTTGCCGCCGTCGAAGGCTTCGCCGTCGACCTTGCCGAGGTAATCGAGGGTGACGCGGTCGCCATCGGCAGCCGGGCCTTCCTTGGTCTCGTAGCTGCGCGCGCTTTCGGCGATCTTCATGATCTGCTCGGTCACTTCGTCTTCGCCGATCTCGGCAACTTCGCGGGTGACCTTGATGCCGCCGACCGGCTTCAGTTCGATGGCCGGGATGACTTCGTAGGAGAGCGTGAACTCGAAGTCGGCTTCGGCAGCGAGGATCTTCTCGGCTTCGTCCTTGTCTTCGGTCATGGCGATTTCAGGCTGGGTGGCGGACTTTTCGCCGCGGCCGGTCAGGATCTGCGCCGGCTGGTCGCGGACGATCTCATTGACGAGCTCGGCCATGATCGACTTGCCGTACATCTTCTTCAGATGCGCAGGCGGCACCTTGCCCGGACGGAAGCCGTTGATCTTGACCTTGTCCTTGACCTCGGCAAGGCGCTCGTTCATGCGGCCTTCCATGTCCTTGGCCGGAATGACGACCTTGATTTCGCGCTTCAGACCTTCGGCCAGCGTTTCGATAACCTGCATCTTCTTACCTTCAATTCGTAGCGGCCGTGCCCAGACAGCCGTTCGTTTCAATGAGCACGACGCCGGACCGACGACCGGGCGTGGCTTTTCATGCAATTCTCTGACATTTTGCAAACGGCAAAATGGCGCGTCTTCTCTCTAAGCTTTTGGGTCAGACTGTATCAGCCTCCCCCGGCAGCAAAGCAGCCTTGGTGCGGGTAGAGAGACTTGAACTCCCACGCCTTGCGGCACCAGAACCTAAATCTGGCGTGTCTACCAATTTCACCATACCCGCGTCCCTAAAACCGCATAGCAATGCCTACGCATGAGGCCTTCCGGAGCGCGGCGTCTCTATATCACCCGATTCAAACCGCGCAAAGGAAAAATGACACTTGTGCGTCCGGGAGCGGGGAATGGCCGATTTTTGCGAAAACAGTCAGTAGAAGGGCTCGTCATAGACGGGCTTGCCGTCGAGAAGCAGGCTTTTGATCTGTGCCGTGCCAGCGGCAGAGACGCTGGCGGCTATAGCCAGCCGGCCCTCCGCCGGCGCCTGCTCGAGATGCCGCCCCTCGCCTTCGGGCACATAGTAGCTCTCTATGCCGTAATCGACCCGTATGGCGGTCGTGTAATCCGACGGGCGATAGTCGAAGGGCAGGCTCATAAGCACCACCGAGCCCTCCTCCGCCGCCAACGACCCGAAGGATGATTCGGCGATGCCCCAGTAGCCGTCGGCCTGCTTCTTCAGCCGCACCGACAGGCGCTGCTCGCCCTTGCCTTGCGGCCGCGCCCCGGTCAGCGTCTCCACCGGCACGCTGGAGATGTCGTAGTTGAGGATGGCGTATTCGCCGCGCAGGAGATCCCGCGGATCGACCGGCGCCGCCTTCAACAGGACTTCTGCGCCATTGCGCAGGATGACCGCGTGACTTGTCACCATAGTGGCGAGGATGCCGGTCTGCAGCAGCGCCAGCGCGATGGCGGCGATAAAGGCGCGCCGGCCGAGCGCGCGGCGGGGATGAACGGTGTCGCTGAGATAACTCATGCTGCCATCTCCGGCTTCCGGCTTCCGGCAAAGCGACGCTCCAGGCGGATGACCAGCCAGGCGACGACGGCGACCAGCAGGCCCGAGACGAGGAAGAAGCCCGAGGTGCCGATGATCGAGCCGAGGGTCTCGGAGGCCAGGAACAGCATTTCGGCGGCAAACACCAGATAGGCGAGATAGCGCACCGCGCCATTGTCGCGGCCACGGATGCCGATGGCGCCGACGGAAATGGCCAGCGTAACCACACCCAGCGCCACCAGCCTCGGGCCGCTGATGATCTCGACGTGCAGCATCAGGAGCCCGATGGCGACGACGAGGAATGTATAAAAGGCCGGCGCTGCGCCAGCGGTCCGCAACAGCCCCGCCAGGGGTGGCAGCGGCAGGCTGACGGTGAGAAAGGCGGCAAGGCCGATGGAAGTATAGAGCACGGCCATCCCCAGCCCCTGGTTCAGCGAATAGATCCAGGTCAGCCAGCCGATGACGAGCAGATAGACCAGATGCCGGGCCCGGCCGGCGCCGGTGTAATAGATCAGCGCCAGCACAAGGGCGGCCATGATCGGCGGCGCATAGGGCGCCCAGCCGATCCAGTCGGAGACGTGTGCCTCGAGGTAGAGCCCGAAATAGAGCCAGGCCAGAAAGCCGGCCACCACGACCTGGCTGCCGGAGCGAAACAGCGCCGCCGACAGGCAGGCCAGCCCGAACCACAGCAGCACCATGGTCATCTCGTCACCCGACAGATGATACATCTGCGCCACCAGCGAAACGGCGGCACCAAAACTCAGCGTCGCCAGCAGCAGCATGGCAGTCGCCAGTTGCGGCTGGTCGCGGTTGGCGAAGGCGGCGCCCGACAGATAGAAGGCCCAGATCAGCACGAGGCAGCCGATCGCTCGAACGAGACGCGGGATCGCCTCCCAGTTGGAAGCCACCAGCAGCAGGATTGCGGCAGCCACCAGAAGCGCCGCCAGCACCGCAAGCACCCGCCCGAGACTGAAGCTTGCCGGCCGGCTGTCATAGTCGGCTAGTATGGCGCTTGCCTGCCCCTTTTCCAGCAGGCCTTTACCCACCCAAATCTCGATATCCCGCTGAAGTCTGCCGCGATACATCTCTTCCCCTTGCCCTGCCGGACGCACCCGCCCCTCACCTATATATCGGGCAAACCGAACCGGAGGCAAACGCCATTCACGCCGTTCTTCGGGATCACCCGCGGAACAGCAGAACTGGCCGCCCATCGCGCTTTAACGGAGTTTTAAATCCCGTACATTAAGATCGCCTAATGGAAAAACGCGCGCATCGCCGGCATGCACTATAGACATGGCTGACCGCGCTTTTCCGCACAGCACGCGATTCGCAGGATTCGTGCTCCGCAGCAGCGCCGCCCTCCGCTCTCAGCGCGGATGAAGCGGCAGAGTGAATTCGGGGCGGCACAGGCAATCGGCCCCGACGGATTGGCGCCTCCCCCCCAGCCAATCCCAGCAAACGACGTCCGCCGCTCTCCTCCATCGGCGGACGTCGTTCCCCCCGACTAAGCGCCTTCGACGATAACCAAGGCCACGCGGCGCCCCTGACAGCACCTGCGCGTCGTCCAGCACGGCAAACCTTAACGAGCCGGCGAACGAAGCTGTTAGTCGCAACAGAATCTTCACAAATGCGCTCATTTTATAACCACTGAGGATGAAATATGATGCGAGAGATGCATGCAGCGCATGGGTGTCATGATGCATCAGCGCTTTTTAAATCATCTCAATCGATTATATTCCAACTCATCAAACGGAAGCCAGCGCAGCAAAGAGCGGCTGGCAAGCAACCCTCGGAAAGGGGATTACGATGAACATCACTCGCTCGTACAACAACTGGCGCAAGTATCGTCAGACCGTCAACGAACTCGGCCGCATGACTACCCGCGAACTGCACGACCTCGGCATCGACCGCTCCGACATCCATCGCGTTGCCCGCGAAGCCACCGGTCGCTAACAAGACCCTGGCATCGCCCATCGCGATCGCCTTACAACGCCCGTTGCGGACCTCCGCGGCGGGCGTTCTCTTTTGCCCATTACTTTGATTTCTCGTCGGACCAGAGGGCCAAAAGCAGATATCTGCAAGCCGCCTAAATTTTAGCTCACGGCTGATATTTATGCGGCACATTGCACAAACGCATGGCAGAAGCCTTTTAATTGCACTGCACATTTCCCGGTCGATCGCCTATATGAGGGTCAATCGCTGACACGGCAATCACGCCGTTCGCCACCCGATCGACCTGAGGATATGACCATGAACCCGATCCGTATTGCAAAGAGCTGGATTTCCTATCGCCGCACCCTGAGCGAACTCGGCAGCCTGTCGAACCAGACGCTCTCCGACATCGGCATCAGCCGCTACGAAATCCGCAACATCGCAAACCGTTCGTTCCGCTAATCTTCGACGGAACGTTCCTTTAAAAACGGCGCCCTGGTGGCGCCGTTTTTGATTCCGGGAGATTGGAACAGGCACCTCGCCGTGCTATGGACCCGCCCATGAAAACAACCTCCTCCCCCATCCACGTCATCGGCGGCGGCCTTGCCGGCTCTGAAGCCGCCTGGCAGATCGCAGCCTCCGGCATTCCCGTCATCCTGCACGAGATGCGCGGCGTTCGCGGCACCGACGCCCATAAGGGCGACGACCTCGCCGAACTCGTCTGCTCCAACTCCTTCCGCTCCGACGATGCCACCAGCAATGCCGTCGGCGTCATCCATGCGGAAATGCGGCTGGCCGGTTCGCTGATCATGGCCTGCGCCGATCGCAACCAAGTGCCGGCCGGCGGCGCGCTCGCGGTCGACCGCGACGGCTTTGCCGCCGACGTGACCCGCGAGGTCGAAGGCAATCCGCTGATCACGGTCGTGCGCGAGGAAATCACCGGCCTGCCACCAAAGGAGTGGGACCAGGCGATCATTGCCACCGGCCCGCTGACGGCGCCCGGCCTTGCCGCAGCCATCCAGCAGGAAACCGGCGCCGATGCGCTCGCCTTCTTCGACGCCATCGCGCCGATCGTCTATCGCGACAGCATCGACATGGACATCTGCTGGTTCCAGTCGCGCTACGACAAGGTCGGCCCCGGCGGCGACGGCAAGGACTACATCAACTGCCCGATGGACGAGGCGCAGTACAACGCCTTCATCGATGCCCTTGTCGCCGGCGACGCCGTCGGCTTCAAGGAATGGGAAGGCACGCCCTATTTCGACGGCTGCCTGCCGATCGAGGTCATGGCCGAACGCGGCCGCGAAACGCTGCGCCACGGGCCGATGAAGCCGATGGGGCTGACCAATGCCCATAACCCTGGCGTAAAGGCCCATGCCGTCGTCCAACTCCGCCAGGACAACGCGCTGGGTTCGCTCTACAACATGGTCGGTTTCCAGACCAAGCTGAAATACGGCGCGCAGGCGGAGATCTTCCGGCTGATTCCAGGCCTGCAGAATGCGGAGTTTGCCCGCCTCGGCGGCCTGCACCGCAACACCTATATCCACTCGCCCGTCCTGCTCGACCACTCGCTGGCGCTGAAGTCGCGGCCGGGGCTTCGCTTTGCCGGCCAGATCACCGGCTGCGAGGGCTATGTCGAGAGCGCCAGCATCGGCCTGCTCGCCGGCCGCTTTGCCGCCGCCGAACGAAAGGGCGAGACGCCGAACCTGCCGCCCGCAACGACAGCACTCGGCGCCCTGCTCAACCACATCACCGGCGGCCATATCGTCAGCGACGAGGAGCCCGGCAAGCGGTCGTTCCAGCCGATGAACATCAATTTCGGATTGTTCCCGGAACTCGAGCCCGGTTCGATCGTCAAGCCCGAAGGCATCAAGCGCTTTCGCGGCAAGGACAAGACGATCATGAAGCGCCAGCTGGTGGCAAAACGGGCGTTGGCCGATTGCAGGGCCTGGCTTGGCCTACCACCTGCTGCGGAGCCTGTCGCGCAACCGCCACTCGAAGTCGCCGGACAAGAAGCCGCTCAGGCCTGATTGGCAGCTGTCGTGTCTGGCAGCGCCAGGTCTTCGGTGGCGACGTAGTTGCCGAGCAGCCAGAGCGAGACCTCGGCAGCCTCCTTGGCTGACGGGAACGCGTAAGTGCCGTTATGATGCGGCGCATCGAGGAAATCGATGGTGATGCGGCGGTTGTCCGCCGCGTCGCGCACACGGGCGCGGCCCGGTTCAATCAGGTGACAGGCGAAATGCCTGCCGCTGTCCTTCATGAAGCCGGCTTTGTTATCGTGCAGCCGGACAAACAGGGCCTTGCCATCGCTGGTCTTCTGCAACTGCCGGATCGCTTCCAGCGGGAAGGCGCGGCCGAATTCGAGAATGGCAAGGCCGACGTCGTTGAGGCTGTCTTCCCTGTCGCGCGCCACCATGCCGGTCGCGAAGAAACCAAAGCCGATGATCGCGGCGAAGATCACCAACCAGATAACAATAGCCATGGCGATTCTCCCTTCGGAACGTGAGGCGCTGCATCGCCGATAACGCGCGAGACTTGCGCGAGTTTGACCAGCGTCAAAATTTTCCGCGCACGGCGGCGATTGCCATGCTGAGCTGCCGGCGCCATTGCGGCGGTTGGAACGGCTGGTCGAGCACGCCGGCGCCGAGCGCGCGCGCCCTTCGCAACGTTGGACCGACGAGCGCCACCGGGAGAAAAGCAGGCACCAAGTCCTTTGGAACGGGTCCAGACGCCCGGGCCTTGGCCAGATGCTCATGGCCGAGCCCCACGAAGGCATCGATCGCAGCACCGATCCGCGCGACGTCCTTGCCGTCGAGGAAGGCCTGTCGGTCAAGCCCAACGGCCGTCAGGATATCGAGCGGAAGATAGAGCTGGCAGCGATGGCGATGCAGCGGCATCAGCAGCAGGCAGCCGGCAATCGCCTGTGCTACGCCTGCATGACCGGCGGCATGGCTCGACTGCATCGCATCCTCCGGCGACAGAACGAGCCCGGCCAGTTGGATCAGCGCGGAAGCGGTCTCACCCGCATAGCCTTCCAGCGCATTGCGGTTTTCCATCGGGTCGTCGTAGAGATCGAAAATCCGGGCATCGATCATGTTGATCAACGTCGCGCGCGGCAGCCGATGGGCCTCGATCGCCCGCAGCAGTTCGGAGGCAAGCGGATTGGCCTCCGTCGAGCCATGCGACTGGCCCTCAAGCAGGTCGCGCCAATATTGCAGCCGCACCTCTCCGGGGAGCGGCTCGTGCACGAGGTCGCGGATACGGGCGAGTTCTGCATGGAAGCCATAGAGTGCTGCCAGCGACCGGCGCTTGTCTTCCGGCGCCAGCAGGCACGCCAGATAGCGGTCGCGATCGGTTTCTCGGAGCGTGGCGAGACAGATGTCGGGGTTGCTGCGCTGTCCTTCGGTCGCCGCCATACTCAATCCTAATCGACGGCGATCAACGCGCAGGCCACTGCCCGCGATTCGGACAGCATGATGTTGAAGGTCCGAACGGCCGCACCGGTGTTCATTGGATCAGACGAGATGCCGGCTGCGCGAAGGGCTGTCTTAAGCTCCTGCGGCAGCGGCAGCATGTCTGTGCCGGTTCCGACCAGCAGGAACTCGATCTCCGCCGCCTCGTCGAGCACCTTCTGGAAGAGCGCCGGCGTCAGCGCGTCGCCTGCGACAGCGTTCCAGCCGTAAATGCCCGAAGGCAGGCAGAGCAGCGAGCCGCGATGGGACATGTCGGCGAAGCGAAAGCCGCCATTGCCATAGACGTCGATCGGCGCGCGTCCGGGAAAATGCGCCGAGCGTATTTCGATGCCACGCGCCATCAGGCCACCGCCTTGCCGGCCGGCGGCAGATCGGGCGCGGGGTCCGGCGAAACGCCCTTCGGCCGAAGCTTGAAGGCGATCAGCACCGGTGCGGCGATATAGATCGACGAGAAGGTACCGACGGCAACGCCGAAGAACATGACAAAGGTGAAGGAGCGGATGACCTCGCCGCCGAAGATGGACAGGGCCAGCAAGGCCAGCAGCGTGGTGGCCGCCGTCAGCACAGTGCGCGATAGCGTCTGGTTGATCGATGCATCGATCAGGATCGGTAGCGGCATCTGCTTGTAGTGCCTGAGATTCTCGCGGGTCCGGTCGTAGACGACGACGGTATCGTTCAGCGAATAGCCGATGATCGTCAGCACTGCGGCGATACTCGTCAGATTGAACTCGATGCCTGTCACGACGAACAGGCCGAATGTCAGGATGATGTCGTGAAGCGTGGCGATGATGGCGCCGAGCGCATACTGCCAGGCGAATCGCACCCAGATATAGATGAAGATCGCCGCAAGCGAGGCGAGCACACCGAAGGTCCCTGCCCGCGTCAGCTGGCCGGAGATCGCCGGTCCGACGACCTCGACGCGGCGAAACTCATAGGCGTCCTGCAATTCGCCGCGCACCAGCGTCACCGCCGATTGCTCGGCATTCTCGCCGCCATCCTGCGACTGCAGCCGGATCAGCGCGCCGGTGGCATTGTTGATCGGACGCGCCTGGACGTCGCCGATATTGAGCTGGCTCAACCGCGTCTTGATGTCCGGAATATCCACCTTGCCCTGCTTCGCCCGGACTTCGATCAGCGAACCACCGGTGAAGTCGACGCCGAGATGCATGCCGACGGAGAAGAATCCAACCATCGCGATCAGCGACAGCACCGCCGAGACGGTGAAGGTGTAGCGGCGGATGCCCATGAAGCGGATGTGGGCGCCGTCGAACATCGCCGTCCGCACGCCCTTCGGCAGATGTTTCGGACGCCGGCGCTTGATCCAGGTGGCGATCAGCCAGCGGGTCAGCGTGAAGGCGGTGAACAGCGATGCAATGATGCCAATGCCGAGCGTCACGGCGAAACCGCGCACCGGCCCGCTGCCCATCGAGAACAGGATGGCGGCGGCGATCAGCGTCGTCACGTTGGCATCGATGATCGTGGTATAAGCGCGCGCAAATCCGCTTTCGCAGGCCTGCACGAAGGGTGTGCCGGCTTTCAGCTTCTCGCGGATGCGCTCGTAGATCAGCACGTTGCTGTCGACCGCTAGTCCCATGGTGAAGATGATTCCGGCGATGCCAGGCAAGGTCAGCGTCGCCTGAAAGAAGCTCAGCACAGCCATGATCAGAATGATGTTGAACACCAGCGCGGCCGTCGCAAAGCCTCCGAGCGAGCCGTAGAAGAACACCATGAAGCCAACCACGGCGAGCGCCCCGACGATGCCGGCAATGACGCTGGCCTTCACCGAATCCGCACCGAGGCCGGGCTCGATCGTGCGCTCTTCGACAACGGTCAGCGTTGCCGGCAGCGAGCCGGAGCGAAGCAGGATCAAAAGGTCGGCCGCACCCTCGGGCGAAAAGTTGCCGGCCAGCATGCCCTTGCCGTCGGTAATCGGCTGCTTGATGAGCGGCGCCGAGATGACCTGATCGTCGAGCACGGCGACATAGGGCTTGCCGACATTCTTGGCGGTCGCCTGGGCGAAGGCCTGGGTCGCCTTGTCGTCGAGCTGAAAGGTGACGACATTCTGCTTGGTGGCCGGATCGAGTATTGCCTCGGCACCGACGATGCTCTGGTCGCTGGCAACAGGCCGCTTGACCACCAGATAACTCTCAGGCGGGTCGTCCTGCGAATAGAGGACTTCAGAATTGGCAGGCGGCTGCGTATCGATCGCGGTCTGCACCGGCATGCTGGTATCCAGCATGTTGAAGGTAAGCTTGGCGGGCTGGTTCAGCAGCGTCTTCAGGCGCTGCGGGTCGGTGAGCCCTGGGACCTCGACGATCAACCGATCGATGCCCTGTTTCTCGATCAGCGGCTCACGACGACCAACCTGCTTGACTCGGTTTTCTACCACGTCGATCGACTGGTCGACGGCAGCCGACACGCGGAAATTGATGCCGTCATTGGTCAATGCCACGGTGATCAGGCCGTCATTGCCCGATGTCACCGCTGCCTCGCGGATGGCGCCGCCGGTCGAGGAGGTCCCAATGCTGTCGGTGAGCGGCTTCAGCGCATCCGTCGCCGCCTGCATCTGGCCGGCGTCGGCAAGATGCAGGGTGATGGTCTGGACGGTGCCGCTGAGATCGGATGTGGCGATCTTGGCGTCGCGCAGGCGGCGGGCGACATCGTTGATGGTCGCCTGAAGTCGTGCTGCAACGATCTCGTCACGCTCGATCTTCAGCGAGATCCGCGATCCGCCCTGCAGATCAAGGCCCAGAACGGCCTTGTGATGCGGCAGCCAACTCGGAAACCGCGCGAGCTGGCGCTCGCTGAACAGATTGGGCAAGGCGACGACGACGCTGATGAAAACGGCAAGCCAGACCAGGATTGTCTTCCAGCGGGAGAATTGCAGCATGGCGTTCTCGACTTTGGCGCTTCATCGCGACGCGGCCGCTTGGCCGTCGTCGGTCTCTGCTGCTAGGCTGCGTCTGCCTTGACCGGCTCACCCTTGACGCGCACTTCCGAGATCGCCGTACGGACGACGCGGACCTTGACGCCTTCGGCGATTTCGACTTCCAATTCCTTGTCGTCGACGACCTTGACGACCTTGCCGACGATGCCGCCGCCGGTGACGATCTGGTCGCCGCGACGGATATTCTTCAGCACGTCGTCACGCTTGCGGGCCTGGGCGCGCTGCGGCCGGATCAACAGGAAATACCAGACGACCATCAGCGGGACGAAGAGGAAAATCATTTCCATGCCGGAACCGCCAAACGCGCCCATGGCGGAATCGGTGGCGCTCTGGGCGTATGCGTTGGTGATAAACATCGGAAGCTCCTCAAGACCCGGGCGGAAAACAACCCGTTATACCGCGCGGGATATCATTGTGATCGGTGTATATGCAACAAAAACAGCCGCTCAGCGTACCATTTTCCAAGGGTCTTAACCTTTCGGCTGCGGAAAGGCCATGCTACCCGGCAGCGAAATGATTTTTTACGGCTCAGCCCCATCTGCCATTCCGGAGGAACCACGGTGACCGAAGACCAAAACCTGCTGATCCTGCGCGAACTCAGCCGCCTTGCGGCGGCCGTCGAGCGGCTGGCCGGCCCTCCGCCCGCCATCAATGATTGGGACGCCGCGGACTGCTTTGTCTGGGCTCCTGCGCGCCAGCATCTCCAGCCGGTACCGAGGCCCAATCGCGTGGCGATCGGCCTCATCCGGGGGGTCGATCATGTGCGCGATATCCTGCATGAGAACACGCTGCGTTTTGCCGAGGGCTATGCCGCCAACAACGTGCTGCTGTGGGGCGCGCGGGGAATGGGCAAATCGTCGCTGGTCAAGGCGGTGCATGCCGATGTCGGCCGGGCAACCGGCGTGCCGTTGAAGCTGGTGGAGGTGCACCGGGAGGATATCTCGACACTGCCGCTGCTGCTCGACCTGGTGAAGGGGGCGCCGCTGCGCGTCATCATCTTCTGCGACGACCTGTCCTTCGACCATGACGACACGGCCTACAAGTCGCTCAAGGCAGCCCTCGACGGTGGCGTCGAGGGGCGGCCGGACAATGTGCTGTTCTATGCCACCTCCAACCGCCGTCATCTCCTGCCGCGCAACATGATGGAGAACGAACAGTCGACGGCCATCAACCCTTCTGAGGCAGTCGAGGAAAAAGTCTCGTTGTCGGACCGTTTCGGCCTTTGGCTCGGTTTCCACAAATGCAGCCAGGAAGACTATCTGCTGATGATCGACGGCTACGCCGATCACTTCAAGCTTGCGCTCGATCGTGCCGAAATGCACCACGAGGCGCTCGCCTGGGCGACGACGCGAGGCGCACGCTCGGGGCGCGTGGCCTGGCAATATATCCAGGATCTCGCCGGTCGGCAGCGAATTACGCTCGAGCGCGATTGAATTCGCTGAGGCAATTCGAAACATCCGCAGACACGGACCGAATGGTCACCCCATCGATTCCACGTTTTCGCATATGCTTGAATATCGAATATCATAAATTTTAATGTGCTAATTAGGAAATACTTCAGCCTGCCGCGCTACGGTCCGAATGGGGAAAATGACTGACCTCATGAAAGGCTATGACCAGCCAGCGCATGGAGGCACTATGTCGTTTTTTCGTAGCAAAGCCGGCCACGAGGCAGTCGCACTCATAGGCGTAGGCGGGGCCATATGGGGGCTGGGGGCAAATTTCGATGTCTTCGAAAAGCTATCCAGGCTTGTGGCGCAATACGACAGCTACGAATTGGACGATATACTGCTCGCCGCATCGGTCACCGGGCTCGTCAGTCTGATCTATTCCGCCCGCCGCGTGCACGAACTTCGCCGTGAGATAAATCGCCGAAAGCACGCGGAGCAGGACGCGGAATGGATGAGCGGCCACGACGAGACGACGAGGCTCCTCAACCGTCGCTCGTTGCAGCAGCGCATCGGTTGCGCGGGCGATAGCGGTTCTGTCGGCATTATCTCCTTCGAACTCCACGGCTTCAACAAGATCAAGGACCTCTTCGACCATCAGGCAGCCGATGACGTACTCCGGGAAATGGCAGAGCGCCTGAAGCAGATCTTTGCCTATCAAAATGTCTTCAGGACCGGTGGGCGCGAGTTCGTTGCGCTGATCGACCGCAATGGCGAACCGGATATGGCGGCTGTCGCCGAAAAGCTGGTGGCGGCCGTGGCACGGCCGGTCATCGTCAACGGGCAGGCCATGGATATCTCCATCTCGGCCGGCCATGCCACTTTTCCGGATGACGGCGCCTCCATGAGCGATGTCCTGCGCTGCGCGGAAGTCGCGATGGAAGCCGCCAAGAACGATCCCTTCAAGACGGTTCGCGTTTTCGAAGGCAAGATGCGCGAACGATGGCAGGAACGCACCAAGCTTGAGAAGCAGCTCCGCCAGGCGGTCCATGCGAATGCGATCACGCCGCACTACCAGCCGATCGTCGACCTCAAGACCGGCCGCATCAACGGTTTCGAGGCACTGGCGCGGTGGGAACCCTCGCCCGGACACTTCATCCCGCCCACCAGCTTCATCGAGCTGGCCGAGCGCACAGGACTGATTGCCGAGCTGACGGTAAAACTGTTCCGCACGGCCTGTGCCGACGCGCGCGATTGGCCGGACCACGTCATCCTCTCGTTCAACCTCTCGCCGACACAGCTGCACGACGGACTGCTCGGCATCCGGATCCTGACGATCCTCTCGGAGATGGGCGTTCCGCCATCGCGGCTGGAAATCGAAATCACCGAGTCCGCCCTCGTTCAGGATCTCGTCGCGGCAGAGCGCATCCTCGATGACCTGAGGAACGCCGGCATACGCATTGCGCTCGACGACTTCGGCACCGGCTATTCCAGCCTCGGCCAGCTGTCGCGTTTCAGCTTCGACAAGATCAAGATCGACCGCATCTTCGTGTCGGGGAGCGGTGACATCAAGAAAAACGGGAAGATCCTGAAAACCATCATCAGCCTCGGCAAGGGCCTCGACATCCTGACGACCGCCGAAGGCATCGAGACCAACGAACAGTTGCGGGCGCTGACCCGGATGGGCTGCAACCTCGGCCAGGGCTATCTCTTCGGCAAGGCCGTCCCCGCCAACGACGCCCTCAAGATGCTCGAATCCCAGGCCGCCCAACCGCAGAAGAGAAGCCGCCAGGCCGCTTGATGTGTCAGGCCAGCGTCGAGCCGCAACGCGCGGCGGGTGCGCCAGCATCCCACATTTATCGACGACGCAGCGAGCTACGTCCTAAGTGAACACGGCGCCGCCGCCATGAAGTCCGGCCAGCGCCCACAACTCCGCCACTGAAACAGCTGGACTGTAAGGCTGACTGACAAACGGCCGCTTCCGGCTCCACCACCCCCCGAAAAACACCCCGCACGCCGAGGCAAGGCAAGCCCTGAACGACAAAAAGCCCGGCATGACCGGGCTTTTTGCAGACGCCTCGAGATGCACTACCTATTCGAGGAATGTCATTGGGTTGACCGGCGATGCGTTCTTGCGGACTTCGAAGTGCATCTGCGGCTGCTTGGCGTTGCCGCTCATGCCTGACGTCGCCAGGGTCTGGCCACGCTGGATCTTCTGGCCGCGCGTCACGCTGAGGGCGTCGGCGTTGCCGTAGACGGTCACGGTGCCGTCGTCGTGGCGCACCAGCACCGTGTTGCCGAGCGCCTTCAGGCCGTTGCCGGCATAGATGACGACGCCATTCTCGGCGGCCTTGATCGGCGTACCCGACGGAACCGAGATATCGATGCCGTCGTTGCGGCTGCCTTCGACATTGGCACCATAGCCGGCGATGACAGCGCCGCGCACCGGCCAGCGATATTTGCCGATGCCGGTCGATTCCGGTGCGGCCGAGCCGGCATCCGACTTCTGGGCGTCGCTGACGGACTGGGTCGGCAGAGATGCGACCTTGGTCGGCTCTTCAGCCGCAACCGGAGCGGCGGCCTTGACCGGTGCCTTCTCCGGAGCGATCGAGGCAGTCTTCAGCTGGTCGGCAGCCGGCGAGGCCGCACCATGCGGCAGCTTCAGCGTCTGGCCGACCTGGATGCCGCCCTTTCCGATGGTGTTGGCCTGCTTCAGGGCGTCGATATGCGTTCCGGTCGCCTTGGCGATCTTGGACAGCGAATCGCCCGGCTTGACGACATAGGTGCCGGGTGTCGGACCCTTGCCATCACCGGCGGAAAGCTTGCCGGCGCCGTTATCGGCACTCATCTGCTGTTTGTCGCGGGCAGTGCTGCCGTTCGGCAGGACAGCGGCATCCTGCTCCGGCGCCTTCATCGGCGTCGGCTGGTTGCCGCTCTTGTCGAGATCCGTTGCCTGCGACGATGCCTTCACGACATTGGCGCCGCCATTCATGGTCGGGATGATGATCTTGGTACCCGGCTGCGCGGAAGCGGAATTGCGCAAGCCATTGACGCGCAAGATTTCCTTTTCAGGCACGCCGTAGCGGCTGGCGAGCGTCTTGGTGCTCTCGCCCGGCCGCAGCGTGACGCTCGGCGCATTGTCGCCTGTCCAGGCGGATGGCTTGCCGGGCGTGGTGCCTGTCGCGAGGGTCCGGTCCGGCGACATGCGCGGCGGCGCCAGCGCATGAGGCGGCTCGCCACGGTTGGCCGGATAAGGCTGAGCCATCGCCTGCTGCTCTTCGCGCGGCGGGCGGGTTGACAGATGATCCGATGTAGCGATGCCGGCCGGCGCTGCCAGCTCAGACCGCTGGACCGGAGGAGCCGAAGCGATGCGGGCGCTGGAATAGGCCGGCTTGTAGGTCTGCGGCTGCGACGGATAGGGCTGGTTCATCGCGGAATTTCCGTCGCCGTAATCTGACTGCCCGGAGGCAACATTGGCGCGCGGCACCGGGTCGGCTGGAAGGCCACTCAGCTGCCTCCGCGGAATTGAGTTCGTGGTGATATTGTCGGAGCCGGAGCTTCCGAACATCCCGCCAAAGCGCGAAGCGTCGGAGCTGCAGCCTGTTGCGGCGCTTGCAAGAAATGCCGCAACCAGAACCTTGCCTGTGGTCTTGTTGATATTTAACGGAACACTGAAACGCATGACTCGACCCACTTAAGACGCTACCATCTGTGAGGACCATTAAAGCGCGTTAATCTTACCATGCCGTTAAGGCGCTGGAGTCATATGGATTTTTTTGACATATTGCTAACCATAGCGATCCCATTGCGCCTGCGCGGCGCTGAAGACGCGGCCCGGCAGCTTGATCAGAGGTAGGAGGCGACCTGCGGGATGATCGGCAGGTAGGGAGCCTCGAAAAGCTCCTCACGCTCGAACCGGCTGCCGGTCTTCGTCAGGCGCACCATGCGGCAGACCGTGTCGGAGATCATGACCGGCGTGATCATCGAGCCGCCCGAGACCAGTTGGTCGGCATAGAAGCGCGGCATGGTGGGGAAGGCGCCGGTCACCAGGATGCGGTCGAACGTGCCCTCGCCCGGCATGCCGGCGCTGCCGTCCGCCTGGCGCACGATGATGTTGCGTATCGACATACCCTCGAAGCGCTTCTGCGCCGCCACCGTCAGCGTCTTGTAGCGGTCGACCGTCAGCACCCGCTCGCCAAGCCGGGCCATGACGGCCGCCGTGAAGCCGCTGCCGGTACCGACCTCGAGCACCCGGTGGCCGGGTCTGACCTTGAGATGGTGCAGGAGACGCACGACCAAGTCGATGCCCTCCATGAACGATCCGCATTCGATCGGGATGGTTCGGCTGGTATAGGCATCGGCCACCGCCTGCGGCGGCACGAACAGCGAGCGCGGCGTCTGCTCGACGGCGGTCAGCAGATCGATGTCCGAAATGCCTTCGGCGCGCAGCCGCAGCACCACTGCCGCGAAGCCTTCCCTTTCAAGAAGCCGAGCTGTCAAACCGATACTCCATCACCAAGCGCCCGCGTCATGGGGGCCTTTCCGCGATCCTTGGCGGCATCGGGTTTAAAAGATGTTACCAGGATGGGTATTTGTCGACGAAGGGCGGGGCCTGCGCAGGATGCGCTAAAAGATACCCGTCGGCCGGCTTCGGGCGGAAGCTGGAGCGCCCGACGGGATCCGTCATGATTGGTCGACAAAACTTCCAATGCCCTGCCCGCGCCTAAGCTGCCCGCTCGATCGTCTTCAATCCACCCATATAGGGCACGAGAACCTCGGGCACAGTCACCGAGCCGTCCTCGTTGAGATAATTCTCGAGCACCGCGATCAGGCAGCGGCCGACGGCAGTGCCGGAGCCGTTCAGCGTGTGGACGAAGGTGGTCGCCTTATCATCCTTGCCGCGATAGCGGGCATTCATCCGGCGGCCCTGGAAATCGCCGCAGACCGAGCAGGACGAGATTTCGCGGTAGGCATCCTGGCCGGGCAGCCAGACCTCGATGTCGTAGGTCTTGCGGGCGCCAAAGCCCATGTCGCCGGTGCAGAGCGTCATCGTGCGGAAATGCAGGCCCAGGCGCTTCAGCACCTCCTCGGCGCAGGCCGTCATCCGCTCGTGTTCGGCAACGGCGCTGTCGGCATCGGTGATCGACACAAGCTCGCACTTCCAGAACTGGTGCTGGCGCAGCATGCCGCGCGTGTCGCGGCCGGCCGATCCCGCTTCCGAGCGGAACGATGGCGTCAGCGCCGTGAAGCGCAGCGGCAGCTTGTCCTGTTCGAGGATTTCGCCCGAGACCAGATTGGTGAGCGGCACTTCCGCCGTCGGGATCAGCCAACGGCCATCGGTCGTGCGGAAAAGGTCTTCGGAAAACTTCGGCAGCTGGCCGGTGCCGTACATGGCTTCGTCGCGCACCATCAGCGGCGCGCTGACTTCGGTATAGCCGTGCTCGCCGACATGCAGGTCGAGCATGAACTGGCCGAGCGCCCGCTCGAGCCGCGCCAGCGGTCCCGTCAGCACCGTGAAGCGCGAGCCGGAAATCTTGGCAGCCCGCTCGAAATCCATGTAGCCGAGCGCTTCGCCGATCTCGAAATGCTCCTTAGGCGCGTGGTTCCAGCGCGGCTTTTCGCCGAAGGTGCGGGCCACGACATTGTCATGCTCGTCCTTGCCGACGGGAACGTCGTCGAACGGAATGTTCGGCAGCCGCGACAGCGCATCGGTCAGCGCCGCGGTGAGCTCGCGCTCCTCCACTTCCGCCGCCGGCATGGCGACCTTGATCTCGGCAACTTCCGCCTTCAGCTTCTCGGCAAGCTCGCTATTTTTCTGGGCCATCGCCGCACCGATATCCTTGGAGGCGGCGTTGCGGCGCGACTGCATGTCCTGCAGTGCCTGGACGACGGAGCGGCGCTTCTCGTCGAGCGCGATGATCGATTGCGCCTGCGGCTCGGCGCTGCGCTTGGCCAGCGCCGCATCGAGGGCTTCGGCATTGTCGCGGATCCATCTGATATCGAGCATCGTCGTTCCCGGTCGCTTCGTGAAAACAGCTCCGGCCGGGGCCTGACCAAGCCTCCAGCCGGAGTTTAAGGGCTATCCGCGGAAATGCGGCGTAAAACTCAGTCGTCGTCGCGTGGAGCGAGGGCCGAAGGAGATTCAGTATCTTCCTCGACCTGGCGCTTGCGGCTGCGCTCCACCATACGCGCGGCGTAGATGGAAATCTCGTAGAGAAGGATGGTCGGCACGGCAAGGCCGATCTGCGACATGGGGTCCGGCGGTGTCAGCACGGCGGCGACGACGAAGGCGAGCACGATGGCGAACTTGCGCTTTTCGGCCAGCCAGGTCGATGTCAGCAACCCGACGCGGGCAAGCAGCGTGGTGATGACCGGCAGTTGGAACACCAGACCGAAGGAAAACACCAGCGTCATGATCAGGCTGAGATATTCCGAGACCTTCGGCATCAGCGAGATGGCGATTTCGCCATCGGCCGGCGACTGCTGCATCTTCAGGAAGAACCACATCACCATCGGGCAGAAGAAGAAATAGACCAGCGCCGCCCCCATCAGGAAAAGCACTGGCGAGGCGATCAGGAACGGCAGGAAGGCGTTACGCTCGTTCTTGTAGAGGCCGGGGGCGACGAACTTGTAGACCTGTGCGGCAATGATCGGAAAGGCGATGACCAGCGCGCCGAACATGGCGACCTTCACCTGCGTGAAGAAGAACTCCTGCGGCGCCGTGTAGATCAGCTGCGACTTGGCAACATCGAGGTGAGCCCAGATGACAGCCCATTTATAGGGATAGACCAGATAATTGAACAGCTGCTTGGCAAAGGTGAAGCAGACAACGAAGGCGACGAAGAAGGCCGCGATCGACCACATAAGCCGCGTGCGCAGCTCCATGAGGTGTTCGATAAGCGGCTGCGGCTTATCGCCGATGTCACTGGTCATGCATCATTTTCCTTGGTGACAGGCGCTGAAGGCGGCGAACCGGTGGGTGATTCTGTCGAAGCGCACGATGCCGCAGGCTTGCGCGCGGCTCGCTTCGGTTTGTCGTCGGCAGGCAGCCCCACCTGCGCAGGCTCGACGACGGAGGGCTCCGAGAGCTGTGTCGTCTCGACCCTGGCGCGCGACCGGCGAACAGGCTTTACGGGCGACAGCACTTCGGTGACAACGGGCACGGAGGCATCGACAACAAGCGCTTCCGCCTTGACGCGCGGCTTGCGCGGCGCCTTGGGAGCCGGGATAGATTCGACAACCGTGTCCGGCGCCGGCACCTCGGTGACAACAAGCTCCGGCTTCGTGCGCGGTTTGCGTAGCGGCTTTGGCTTGGTGACCGCCTCCGACACCACCTCGGGCGGCGGAGCAATCACTTTCGACGCTTCGGCGGTCTCCACGGCCACCGATGCGGCAGGCTCGGGCGACGGTGTGCCGGCGGCAATGGCTGCCGGCTGCGTGTCCGGAGTGTGCTCGACTGACGTCGAGCGCTGCAGATCGGCCTTGATGTCGTTACCCATTTGCCGGAGCGGGTTCATCGCCTCCCGCAGACTGTGCGCGGGATTCAGCTTCTGGGCATCGGCTATGGTCTGCCTGACGTCATCGAGGTCGGCTTCCCTCAGGGCGTCGTCGAATTGCGCCCTGAACTCGCCGGCCATCTTGCGGAAACGCGTCATCGTCTTGCCGAACGTCCGCAGCATGGGCGGCAGGTCTTTCGGGCCGACGACAACGATCAAAACAACCGCTATGACGAGCAGTTCGCTCCAACCTATATCGAACATGAAAGGCTCCTGGGCAGGCACGGCACGAAGAGGCCGCCATGCACCCCATCGTGGTTATTTCGTTTCGTCGGCCTTGTGATCGACAGTGCGGCCCATTTCCGGACGGATGGGATCGCCGCGCTGCGCGTCGCGCGTCGCTGCCGTTTCGTCCTCGTCGGTCATGCCCTTCTTGAAGCTCTTGATGCCCTTGGCGACGTCGCCCATCAGTTCCGGGATCTTGCCACGGCCGAACAACAACAGCACGATGGCCAGAACGATCAGCCAGTGCCACATACTAAAAGAACCCATTGCGATACCCCTTGTGTTATGTCCGTAGGATGTAAGCGGTTTGCCGCCCATTTTCAAACACCAAAATCACCCGTCGCGCAGACTTGATGCCGATAACCGCCCGACTGTCGCGGCCGACGAGTGTCCTAGCCCGGTTGCAGACGAAGTCTTGGCAAATCGCCGCCTAAAACCCGCCTTGCGGCGCAAGCCTCTGATCGCCAACGTCAATCGGGCGCGCCGGTCGGCGCCAGCAGTCCGAGTTCCTCGAGATCCAACTGGGTGATGGGATCTTCGTCCTCGGTCAACTCGTCGCTCATGACAGGCGACGGCATATTGAAGTTGGCCGGAATGCGGCCGGATAGCAGGCCCGCGCCCTTCAACTCTTCGAGACCAGGCAGATCCCGCAGCTCTTCCAGCCCGAAATGGTCGAGGAAATCCCGTGTGGTCCCGAGCGTCACCGGCCGGCCCGGCGTGCGCCGGCGACCGCGAAAACGCACCCATCCGGCTTCCATCAGCACATCCAGCGTGCCCTTGGAGGTCTGCACGCCCCTGATGTCCTCGATTTCGGCGCGCGTCACCGGCTGGTGGTAGGCGACGATCGACAGCACTTCGAGCGCCGCCCGCGACAGCTTGCGGACCTCGTTCTCGTCGCGGCGGATGAAGAAGGACAGATCGGCGGCAGTCCGGAACGCCCAGGCGTCGTCGGCCTGGACGAGATTGACACCCCGCCCCGCATAATCCTCGCGCAGCCGCAGCATCAAGGCACGTACGTCGATGCCAGCCGGCAGGCGGTCGCGGATATAGGTCTCGGAGACGGGCATCGCCGAGGCGAAAATCAGCGCTTCGGCAATCCGTTCGGCTTCGCGCAGGCGCGCCGCATCGGCAACCGCCTGCCCGCTCGCCTCATCGTGATCTTCCGCTTCCGACACGCCCACTCCTATTCCCCCGCGTCAAGCACGCTGTGCTTGGGTCCGCGCCGCATGTAGATCGGCTGGAAGGCAGCCTCCTGGCGGATTTCCATCTTGCCTTCGCGCACGAGTTCCAGCGAGGCGGCGAAGGCGCTGGCGATGGCCGTCACCCTTTCGCTCGGATCGGTCATGTAGCGCAGCAGATAGTGCTCCAGCGCCGTCCACTCCGGCACGTCACCGATCATTCGCGTCAGGATGGCGCGCGCCTCGACCAGCGACCACACCGTCCGGCGCTCGATCGTCACCTGCGTGATCGCCTGGCGCTGACGCAGTCCGGCATAGGCGTTGAGCAGGTCGTAGAGGCTGGCATCGAACGCCGACTGTCGCTGGTCCGGTATGTGCTCCGGGGCACCGCGGGCAAATATGTCGCGACCAAGCCGGTTGCGGTTGACGAGATTGGCGGCCGCATCGCGCATGGCTTCGAGACGCTTCAGGCGAAACGCCAGCGCCTCTGCCATTTCCTCGCCGCTTGGACCCTCGTCCTTGTTTTGCTGGGGAATCAGCAGCTTCGACTTCAGGAAGGCGAGCCAGGCGGCCATGACAAGGTAATCGGCAGCAAGCTCGATGCGCACCCGCCGCGCGGTCTCGACGAAGACAAGATATTGCTCGGCCAGCGCCAGCACAGAGATCCGTGACAGATCGACCTTCTGGTTTCGAGCCAGATGCAGCAGCAGATCGAGCGGTCCTTCGAAGCCGGCGATATCGATGACCAGCGCCGGCTCGTGTGGGTCCCGGTCGGCGGTGTTTTCCTGCCATAGGCGATCCATCGGCGTTGCCGCCGCCTTGGTCAGATCCGTCGCCTTACCACTACTCACTCAAACCCCCTTGATGACCGCCCACTCAGGCGATCGCCAGCATCCCGTCGAACTCGGCACGAATGGCAGCCTCGTCGGCGCCATCGCTATGGCCGAAGGCCGCTTCGACACGCCTGGCCCGTTCCAGACCGGCACCTGCGAGAACCGGAACATTGCGCACCACCTGCTGCATCTCATCCATCAGGCCGTTGCAATGCAACACGATATCGCAGCCGCCCGCAACGATATTCGCCGCGCGCTCGCCGATCGTGCCCTTGAGCGCATTCATCGACGTGTCGTCGGAGATCAGCAGGCCCCTGAAGCCGATATAATCGCGGATGATCTCGTCGATGACGATCTTGGAGGTGGTGGCGGGGTTCTGAGGGTCGATGTCGGTGAAGACGACATGGCAGGTCATCGCCATCAGTTCGTCCTTCAATGCCATGAATGGCGGAAAATCATGGGCTTCGAGTTCAGCCCGCGAAACGGTGACGACGGGAAGCTCGTGGTGCGAATCCGCAAAACCACGACCATGTCCCGGCACATGCTTCATGACCGGCAGCACGCCGCCAGCCTTCAGACCCTCGGCTGCCGCGCGCCCCATCTCGGTGACGATGACGGGATCGCCGCCATAGGCGCGATTGCCGATGACATTGCTGCTGCCCTCGATCGGCACGTCGAGCACCGGCAGGCAGTCGATGTTGATGCCAAACTTCAGGAGGTCGAAAGCATGCAGCCGCGACATCAGCCAAGCGGCCCGCAGCCCGGCCTCGCGGTCGCGACGATAGATGTCGCCCAGCGCTTGTCCCGAGGGATAATGCGGTAGGATCGGCGGGCGGATACGCTGAACCCTGCCCCCTTCCTGGTCGATCAGGACAGGCACATCCGCGCCGACGCTGTCGCGCAGCGCGGCCACCAGATCGCTGATCTGCGCCGGCTCGCCGATATTGCGGCCAAACAGAATGAAGCCCCAGGGCCGTTCGCCCGCATAGAAGGCGCGCTCTTCGGGAGTGATGGACAGGCCGCTGCAGCCCAGGATCATTGCTTTTGATTCGGTCATGTCAAAAACAATAGAGACGCCGGTTGACGATGACGAGCGGCAGGCTGGGCTCTTGCACAAAAAAGAACGGCGGGCCGAGGCCCGCCGTTCGCAGATGGTTGGATCGATCCCTTACTTCGAGATCAGGCAGGTCCCGCCGGCGGCCCGGAATTTGGTGCAGAGAGCGGCGGCATCGTCCTTGGAGCCTGCGGCGACGCGGACGCGGTAATAGGTGCCCTTGCCGGCGATATCCACCTTGCGGACCTCCATCGGCCGTCCACCGAGAACGCTGGCATATTTCGCCGACATGTTGGCCTGCGAGCGCTTGGCTTCGTCTTCCGAAGGCAGCGACGCGATCTGCATGACATAACCGCCTGTCGAAACGGCAGCCGGTGCCTTGACCGGTGGCGTCGCCGGATTGGCCGAGGCGACTTGGGTCGGTTGTGTTGCAACCGGTGGCTTGGCGGCGACCTGCGCGGCTGGCGGAGGCGTCGTGCTGTTCGGTCTTGTCGGACGAACGGTCGGGATCGGCGCGGTATCGGTGGTTGCCGCGAGAGGCGCATCGGCAGCCGGCGTTGCAGCAGCCAGTGCAGGTGGCGTGTTGGCCAGCTGCGTCGTTTTCACGGTCCGGATCGGTGCGCTTTCCGCGCTCGGTCCATCGCTGTCGCTGGCGGACGCCACCTGTGTATTGGCAGCAGGGGTCGGCGTTGCCGTTGCCGTCGATGTCGTGACGTTGTCATCGACCGGTGGCGCTTCCTCGCGGGCGACCAGCGAGCCGTCAGGCTTGACGATCATCGTCCGGACACGGCGCGGTGCAACGGCTGAATTGTCCTGGCCGTTGACGGGAGCGGCGTTGCCCTGGCCCGGCAGCAGGCGCGGATCTTCCGTCTCACCGACAGGCGTCGACTGGTTGGCCGCCTCAAGGCTGCCCTCGCTGTCGTCAGGCAAGCTGTTTTCCGGGATCAGCGTTTTCTGGACGACGTCGACCGGCTGCTCGTCCGAGGTGACGAGTTCCTTCTGCTTCGGCGGCTGGTTGGCCGCACCGGCAACGCGGTCATAGACGGCCTTGTCCTGGTTGGGGACAACCTTGCCGCCCGGATCGGCCGGCACAACCTTGATCGGGTCCTTGTCGGCGGTAATGACGCGAGGTTCGCCCGAGGCAAAGCTCAATGGCGAGCCGCTGTGCGCGACCCAACGATACATGCCATAGGCACCTCCGCCCAGCACCACCACGGCAGCGGCGGCGATCGCCAAGCCGCGCATGGAGCGGGCACGCCAGCGGTCGTTGGCAGTGTGGGAGGATTCGAACATCAGTTGCGAGACATTCTCGGGCGGGTTCGACGTCTCGCGGAAGCTGCGACGGAAATCCTCCTCGAGCGCCCGCTCGAATTCATCGAGCCCCTCGCCGGCCTTCGCCTGCATCGTCACGCCGCGCACAGGCGCAGCCGCAGCGGCAAAACCCTGCGTCACCGCCGCTTCGGCGATGGGAGCCGCTCGGGCGGGTTCCGGCGTCGCATCGGCCGGAGCGTTGAACAGGTTCGCCATTTCGGCATCGATGTCGAAGTCGTAATCCGGAACGGCGCTGACGGGCTCTTCCGGCTCGGCCGGCGGCAATGCCGGAACGTGGATGCCCTCGAAGCTCTCGACGCGGTCTTCCGTCTCGCCGATTTCATTCGGATCGAAGGGCAACTCCTGCTCCTCGTCGACCACAGGCGCAGGTTCATGGGCAGAAACGCCTGCGGCAACGGCAGCGGCGGCCATGGGCGCAGCAAAAGACGGCGCCTCGTAACGCTCGTCCTGCTGCGTGGCAAAGCTTGAAACAATTGGCTTTTCATAGCGATGCTGTGGCGCATCGTAGCGCGGCTCAGCGGCCGGCGCCGGCTGACGCCAGTCCGCGACCGGCTCGGTCACAACAGGAGACGCCACTACGGCCGCTGCCACAGGCTTCGGCTCGGAAAAATCCAGTTCGGCCAGTTCGAGTTCGATATCGGCGAGATCCAGGTCGAAATCATGATCGTCGAAGCCATCGATGCCTTCATCGGCCGCAGCCTGCGCCACGGGCGCCGGATCGGGCTGACGGACCTCGGCCGGCATCGCCGCAGCAGGCGCCGCCTCGGGGGCGGCAGGCGCCACCGGTTTCGCCAAGGAGGAATCAAAGCGGGCGGCGATCTCTTCGCGCGACGGGACCGGATAGCGCGAGACGTCGGCCAGAAGATCGTCGATATCAAGGCCCTGATAGCCTGAAGACGGCGAGGCAACCGGTTCTGCAACGGCGGCAGCGGCCCGGAACTCGGTGTCGAGATCAGCGGACGGCTGATCGAAGCTGGAAACCGCCACCTCCTCCGGCTCGGCAAAGACCGGCTCGGGCGCTGCGACGACGGAAGCCTCAGGCTGGACCGACTCATGACGGTCGATCTCGGCCGGATAGTCGAGCGCCATTGGCGACTCGAAACCGGCGACCGGCGCAGGCTGCGATGTCGGAATGTCGATCACCGGCTCCGGCGCCGGCATCGTAGATGCGTCGCGGCGCGGCGCATTGAAATTGGCCAGCGGAAGACGGATCGTGGCGGCGGCCCACTGTTGCGTCTTCGGCGCGACAGGCTGAACCTCGGGAGCACCGATCGACATCTCAAGCTCGTCGGCAAGATCGCGGGGCGCAGAGGCTGCCCCTGCAACGGCCTGTTCGACGACCAGCTCTTCATCGACCGGCATGGTCGCGGGCTCAACGACGGAATCCCAGCTTTCTTCGGCAGGGTTCCATTGCGTCGAATCGTTGGCGGCAACGGGCGCCGAGTAGGCACCTTCATTTTCGTAGGCGGGCTGCGGCTCAGGCACGTGCGGAGCTTGCGGCTCGTGACGGGCCTGCGGCGCATAGGCCTCTTCGAAATCGGCAGTCGTTTCGGCCGGCAGGTCTTCGCCGCGGTCGGGCTCAGGGGAAACGTCCGGCGCACGATTGGCCTCGACGCTTGGCGCCGGCTGCGATGCCGGCGCGCCCCGAGGCGCGTCGTAGCGCTCGAACTCGCGCAAAAGCTCATCTTCGAGATCGAAGGCGGGTTCCTGTCGCTGATTGGCAGCCACAGGTGTGGATGGCCGCTTGTCGTATCCGACGATGCGGGCGAGTTCTGCCAGCGGATCATCGTCCGCGAAGAACTCATCTTTTCCGCCTGCGCGGTACGCCAACTGTTTTTCAGCCATTACTTCATCCACCCGCAACTGCTACGCTATTGCCAGCGCAATGTGGGTAAATGGTGACGTTTATCGCATTTCAGCCGGTGCTGCGGTCCCGGTAATACCGAGCCCTGATTTCAAAACCGACGCGACAGCGTGCACCAGCCCAAGTCTGGCAATGCTCAATTCTCGGTTTTTATCGTTAACAAATCGTAATTCTGGAAAATCTTTACCTTTATTCCAATGACCATGGAAGAAACTCGCCAGGTCATACAGGTAAAAAGCGATGCGATGCGGCTCCTGCGCCTGGGCTGCGCTCTCGATGATCCGCGGGAATTCGGCCAGCTTGGCGATCAGCGCCAGCTCGGTCGGATCGACGATGGCGCCATGCACGGCAGCCGCCATCTCCTCGACCGACACCTCGAGGCCGGGGAAGGCTTCGCTGGCCTGGCGGAAGATCGACATGCAGCGGGCGTGGGCATACTGCACGTAGAAGACCGGATTGTCCTTCGACTGTTCCGTCACCTTGGCAAAGTCAAAATCGAGCGGCTCGGAGCTCTTTCTGTAGAGCATCATGAAGCGCACGGAATCGCGGCCGACTTCCTCGACCACGTCACGCAGCGTCACGAAGTCGCCGGAGCGCTTCGACATCTTCACCGGCTCGCCGTTGCGGAACAGCTTGACCAGCTGGCAGAGCAGCACGGTAAGCTTCGCCTGTCCGTCGGAGACGCCGCGCGCCACCGCTTCCAGCCGCTTGACGTAGCCGCCATGGTCGGCGCCGAGCACATAGATCATCTCGTTGAAGCCACGGTCGTACTTGTTCTTGAAGTAGGCCACGTCGGCAGCGAAATAGGTATAGGAGCCATCAGACTTGATCAGCGGCCGGTCGATGTCGTCACCGACTTCGGTCGAGCGGAACAGCGTCTGCTCGCGGTCTTCCCAGTCTTCCGGCAGCTGCCCCTTCGGTGGCGGCAGGGTGCCCTTGTAGACGAAGCCCTTGAAGGTCAGGTCGTTGATGGCCGTGCGGATCGGCGCCGCTCCATTGTCGTGCAGCGTGCGCTCCGAGAAGAACACGTCATGGCGCACGTTAAGCGCCGCCAGGTCCTCGCGGATCATCACCATCATCGCATCGATGGCCTTGTCCTTGACGATGGGCAGCCACTGGGCCTCCGGCATGCTGCGCAGCTTGGTGCCGAACTCGTCCGAAAGGGCCTTGCCAACCGGGACAAGGTAATCGCCCGGATAGAGGCCGGCCGGGATATCACCGATCTGCTCGCCGAGCGCCTCGCGGTAGCGCAGGAACACGGAGCGGGCCAGCACGTCGATCTGCGAGCCGGCATCGTTGATGTAGTATTCCTTGGTCACGCCATAGCCGGCGAATTCCAGGAGGTTGGCCAGCGTGTCGCCGACGACGGCGCCGCGGCAATGGCCGACATGCATCGGACCGGTCGGATTGGCCGAGACATATTCGACATTGACGTTGATGCCGTCCCCGACTGTCGACTTGCCGAAGGTCTCGCCATTGGCGATCATCGCCGCCAGCAGCCGCTGCCAGTAGCCGACCGACAGGCGGATGTTGATGAAGCCCGGACCGGCAACGGAGACCTCGGCGATGTCGGCGTCCTCGCGCAGCTTTGCGCCGATCACATCGGCCAGAACCCGTGGATTGGTGCCGACGGCCTTGGCCAGGACCATGGCCGCGTTGGTCGCCACGTCGCCATGACTTGGATCGCGCGGCGGCTCGATACCGACGCGACGGAAATCGAGCTCGGATCGCTTTTCCTTGATGATATCAATATCTTCAAGGGCGAGCTTAATTCTGGCTTCGAAGTCTGTGAATAGGTTCATAATCAATTCCAAGCGTGGGCGGTTTCGGTCAGCCATGCGTCTGCGACGGGTGCCTAGCGTAAATCCGGAGTCTGGTCAAACAAGCGTCGGTGGGCACTGATGGCGTAGGTATCGGTCATTCCTGCCAGGTAATCGCCAACATGGCGGGCACCCGCGGCCTCCGCCAGACCCGAGATGTGATCGACCCAGTAGTGGCTCTGCATCTCGCGCGGATCAGCCATATAGGCGTGGAACAGGTCGGTGACGATCTCAGCCGCACCCGCCCTGATCCGCATGATGTCCGGATGACGATAGATGCGCTTGAACAGCATCGCCTTGATCTGCCTGTCGGTTTCGGCCATCTCGGGCGAGAAGGCGACGACCACGCGGCCGGCGTTGCGGATGTCCTGGGCGCTGCTCGGGCGGATCGCCGACAGGTTGGCCTGAGCCACCGAGATGACGTCCTCGACCATGCGGGTGATCTGCCGGCGCATGATCTCGTGGGTAAAGCGGCTGGCCTCCAGACCGGGATAGCGGTCACGGACCTCGGCCATCAGGCCCGCCAGGAACGGAATGTCCTCAAGCATCTCGAAGCTCAGATAGCCTGAGCGCAGTCCGTCGTCGATGTCATGGGTGTTGTAGGCGATGTCGTCGGCAATCGCCGCCGCCTGCGCCTCGAGACTGGCAAAGCTGCCGATCTCCAGGTCATGCAGCTCGCAATAGTCGAGGATCGGCTGCGGCACCGGACCATGCGTCCCCTGGCCATCGGGCCCGAGCAACGGTCCGTTGTGCTTGACTAGGCCTTCGAGCATCTCCCATGTCAGGTTGAGCCCGTCGAACTCGGCGTAGCGCCGCTCGAGCTTGGTGACGATGCGCAGCGATTGGGCGTTGTGGTCGAAGCCGCCATAGGGCAGCAGCATCTCATGCAGCGCATCCTCGCCGGTATGACCGAACGGCGTGTGGCCGAAATCATGGACCAGGGCCACGCCCTCGGCGAGATCCTCGTCCAGCCGCAGCGCGCGGGCAAGCGCCCTTGCCACCTGCGCCACCTCGATCGTGTGCGTCAGCCGCGTGCGATAATGGTCGCCGTCCTGGGCGATGAAAACCTGGGTCTTGTGTTTCAGGCGCCGGAAAGCCGTTGTGTGGACGATGCGATCCCGGTCGCGCTGGAAGTCCGAGCGGGTCGGGCTCGAGGATTCGGCATAGAGCCGGCCACGCGTCGTCCAGGGATCGGCGGCATAGATCGCCCGTTCACCCGTGCCGAAACCCAATGCATGCCTGTCGATCGTCATATTCCATCCATATGGGCGCCTGGCCATTGACGGCGCTTCTCCGCCTTCATACCTACAGTTCCGGACAACGGCAAAGCAGCGGGGCGAAATTCCCAACTGTTTGCTGTCGCCCCCACGGCTTTCGTGATAATCACAGTGGATATCAGGCGTTTGAACGCCGACCGCAACCCATTCTCTCCGGGCCTTGCCCCCGGCTGGAGGACCGCATGACCGAAACAAGTGTAACCCTTTCGGATTCCGCCGCCAAGCGAATCGCCGCGATCGTCAGCGCCGAAGCCGGCAAAAGCGCGCTCCGCGTCGCCGTCGAAGGCGGTGGCTGCTCCGGTTTTTCCTACAAGTTCGACCTGGCGGAAGGTCCGCAGGATGACGACATCATCGTTGCCAAGGGCGACGCGACCGTCTTCATCGACAAGCTGTCGCTGATCTACATGGCCGGCTCGCAGATCGACTTCGTCGACAACCTGCTCGGCCAGTCCTTCCAGATCAACAATCCGAATGCCGTCGCCAGCTGCGGCTGCGGCACCAGCTTCTCGGTCTGATCAAAGAGACCGCACACAACCGAACCGGTCGACGGCAACAGCTGTCGGCCGGTTTTTCTTTTGTCGCGATGCAATGGCCAAGCCGACCTGCCGGCGGTAAAAGGAGCCATCAAGGAGTCCCTCGCCCATGAAGATCGCCACCTGGAATATCAACGGCATCAAGGCCCGTATCGACAATCTGCGCCAGTGGCTGACCGATTCCAGTCCCGACATCGCCTGCCTGCAGGAAATCAAGTCGGTCGACGAGGGCTTCCCCCGGGCGGAGATCGAGGCGCTCGGCTATCATGTCGAGACCCATGGCCAGAAGGGCTTCAACGGCGTGGCAATCCTGTCGAAGCAGGTCCCCGACGCCGTCATGCGTGGCCTGCCGGGCGACGATGCCGACGAGCAATCCCGCTTCATCGAGGCTACGTTCTCGATAGCGGGCGGTCGCAACCTCAGGGTCGGCTGCCTCTACCTCCCGAACGGCAATCCGATCGATACCGAGAAATATCCGTACAAGCTCGCCTGGATGGAGCGCCTGCACGCATTTGCCGTCGGGCGCCTGGCGCTTGAGGAGCCGCTCATTCTGGCCGGCGACTACAATGTCATTCCGGAACCACAGGATTGCTTCGACCCTAAGGTCTGGGCCAACGACGCGCTCTATCTGCCGCAGACCCGCCAGGCGTTCCGCCGGCTGGAGAATCTGGGCCTCACGGATGCGCTACGCGCGACCAGCGATGCTGCAAAACTCTATACATTCTGGGACTACCAGGCCGGCGCCTGGCCTAAGAACAACGGTATCCGCATCGACCATCTGATGCTGTCGGCCGAAGCCGCCGACCGGATGACCTCGGCATCGGTCGAAAAACACGTCCGCGCCTGGGAGAAGCCGTCGGACCACGTGCCCGTGGTGGCCCATTTCGATTTCGCGGCCTGAAATTGGATCCTGCCACGCTGCAGCTGGGATACCCCGGCCCTATTCCGCAGCCGTCACATCCAGCTTGTGGGCCATGACGACGGCGTTGCGCCGGTCGTTTTCAGTGGCGACAGAGAAGGCCTGCTCCTGTAGATCTTCCATCCAGGGACAATCCTTCGGCTTGCACTTGTCGAGCGCCGCCGTCATGAAGGCGAGACCGCGTGTGGACTGGCCTTCCTGGAAGAGGATGTTGCCGAAGATGGCCATGGCCCCGGGGTGGCCGCTCTTGCGGGCCTGGTTCAGCCATTTCTTCGCCTGCTGGACGTTCGGCGTACCGCCCTCGCCGGATAGCATCATCTTGGCCAGCTGGAACTGTGCCTCGGCAATGCCGAAGGTCGATGCCACCTGGAAATAGAGCTGGCGAGCCTGGGTCAGGTCGCTCTTGATCGGCGTATTGGGTATGCCGCTCTTGTAATAGTTCGCCAGCGACAGCAGCGCGTTGATGAAGAAGCCGGTGTCTTCCGAGCCCGGCTCGACGCCCTGCTGGGCAATCTCGTTGTAGATCTTGAAAGCCTCGAAATCGTCCTGCGCCACGCCGTCGCCGTCAGCATACATGTTGGCGAGCGCCCAGCGCGATCCGGTATGGCCTTTCTCGGCCGCGTATTTGTAGGCTTCGACGGCTTCTTCCTTCTGGCCGTTTTTGTAGGCCTTGAAGCCGAACTTGAAGAGGTCGAAGGGTCCCGATTCCTTGGAGACGCCGGCGTTGATATCGAAAGCAAAGGCAGGCAAGGCAGCAGACATCGGCACGATCAGCGCCATGCCAAGCATCATAACCCGTACTGATGGAAACTCGGATCTATGCATCACAGTCGATTTCTTTCGCTCTATCCGGAAACGCCACGATAAAACCCTCGTCACCGTTCAGCGCCCGAATAAACTCCCACAAGCCGCATACACCGGCCCGCATTCACGTCCCGACAAATCCAGTAAACGCCCCCGTTCCCAGATCAGCCGTCGCCCGTCCTCGACACCACGAGGGAGCTACCCCTACCGGGAAGATCCATCGCCTTGCCTTTCGTCACATTTTCAACCGTATCGCGAAATTGTGACCAAACCAGCGTAAGCACTTATCAGACCCGAAATTCAGCATTGAGTTTGCCGCACCGAGCCATTTTTACAACAGTGAAGGCCACCGGATACAGAAAGGAATTTCTTTGTGCTGCGGTAGCTTATGCAGGAAAGCTCGAAACAACACGAGCAATTCTGCGACAACATCGATAGCACTTCCGGAAATTGTCCCTGCGACCCCCCACGCACGTATTCAGATAGGCTCGCCCAGAGCCCGCTATCATCGGTGCACTGTCTTTGTGGCGGGAAATGGACAGATCAACGGCATCCGAAAGCAAGGCAAACGGTTGCAAACGAGTGTTGCGATTTCGTCACAAAATGGGTCACCCGAGGCCGCCCGTTCAGTCACGCCAAAAGCGCCCGCAAGCGAGCGACCTGCATCCTGAGGTGATCGGACTAGCACTACTTTGGCAGAATTGAATTTTTGCTTTGAAAGTGCTGTTGACAGTGCGGACATCGGATCTGTGCTGTCGGTATAGCAAGCGCATTGATCACGGCTCGACGGACGGCTGGCAAGGTCGGTTCAGGCGGCCCACGGCGAACTCGTCGATTCTTTTTTTTCCCGCTTTGCAGTTTGCAATCTCTGGTGCTGGAGAAAAGCATAAGCGATCATCGTCATCAGAGCGTGCCGATGTAGGCCTTGCCACGATCGGCCCTCGAAGTGATCGAGACCGAGCTCCTCTTTCATCTGCTGATGCGCCTGTTCGCAGACCCATCTCGCCTTGATCGCGGCCGCCAGGACTTTCAATGTCGCATCGACGGGCAAGTTGGACAGGTAGTATTTGCGCTCGTCGTTTGATCGCCATTCGCCAACTAGCCAAGCCGCTTCGCCCGGCATGTGCTGCTGTCCCTTGTCATAGATGCGCTGCGGCGTGCCATCGGCGATCCGGATGCGCAATGCCGCAAACCGTGCGGTCAGGCGACCTTTTGTGCCGCGGCGCCAACTGACCTTCTTCCAGCTTGCAGATGCCAACATCGTTTCGGCGGCAACCGAAAGAGTGTCGGGGATCGAATGCTTGCGGGGACGGCCATGACCGGAGACGGGAAAAATCAATCCGACATCATCGGGATAAACCTTCTGATGCTTGGGGATACCGACCGCCCAGGTGAGGCCACGTTCACTTAAGCCCTTTCGGAACGCAGCCGACAGGCCGTAACCTGCGTCAGCCAGCACTGTGCCAAACCGGACACCGGTCACGATCAACCGATCGATCTCGGCAAGAGCAATCTCCGGCTTCGTGCGAGAGGTCCGCATGTCGTCTGGGACCCCAGCCTTCGCCATGCGCTCCTGATCACCGATCCAGCTATCCGGCAGGAACAGACGCAGGCCAACCGGGACCGGCACCTCGTCTCGCGCAAGCGTCACTGACACCAGCGTCTGGCAATTTGCTCTCTTGCCCAGCATCGAGGCGTATTGCGGCGCGACTCCGACCGAATGATCACCCTTCTTCGGCAGGCCGGTGTCATCAATCACCAGAAACGCATCGGATGCGCCAACGATCCTGTCCGCCTGCAGCGCGAGCTCGGCCTCAAGAGGAACAGCATCCCAAAGGCCGTCGGAAATGAAATGGTGGAGGCGGTCGTACTGGCCTGGAGCGAACCGTTCCGCCATCGGCTCAATACTCTTGCGGTCTCCGGGACCGATAAGCCCCGACACATAAAGTGGAGACATCTGTCGCCGTTTCTTGTGTCCAAGCTTCTCCAGAAACGGCTGCAAAAATGCTGAAAGCTCCGTATCCCAATCCGCCATACCGCGCCCCAAAAGTGAGAGCGCATATCATCTCAAACCAGGCTTGCCTGAATCTGCCAAAGTAGTGCTAGAACTTGATCTTCACAGCGGTGGAGACGACACCGACGAAATCATTGCCGTAGCTGTAGGTGACATCGTCGCCATAGGTGACGCCGTTCGAGGTCACGGTTCCGGACTTGCCCGAGGTCAGCATGCCGACGGCCCCTGCGAGCCGATATTCGATATGCTCCGTCGGCGCAAACGACAGGCCGGCCCCCAGCGTCCAGGTGTCGGAGGACAGACCGTAGCCATGGCTGGTGCCCTGGTCCCAGCCAAGGCTGATAGCACCGCTCCACTGGGCATTGAACTTGTGGCCGAGACCAGCACGCAGCGTCCAGCCATCCTTGTAGAGGAGGTCGAGGGAGGAAAGCTCGGCGGCACCGCCGGGCTTGCATGCAACGACCCCACGGGTCGATTTCGGGCAGAACGCCACGCTTTGCAGCGTGCTCCAGTTCGTCCACGTCGCCGACCCGAAAGCGAGCCAGTCGGGAGCGATACCGGTTTGCAGCTTCAGCTCCAGGGAATCGGGTGCCGTTGCCGAGCCGTAGACCGGGGTCACGGCACCGACGGCCGGATTGGTGGGGTAGAGAAACTTCGGCACGCCCGTCAGATCGACAGTGCCGGTGAGATTGTCGTACTTGACCTGGCTGTTGTAGACCAGGCTGGCGCGCATGGCATATTCCGGGATCTCATAAGCGACGCCCGAACGCCAGCCCCAGCCATTGTCTCTGAGTTCAAGCCGCCCCATGCCGCTATAGAGCGAGGAAAGCGGCGCAGGCAAAGGGGCAACCAGCTGCTCCTTGAAGCCCAAGACCTCCTGATAGAAACCGCCGCCGATCAATCGCAACTGACCGGGGCCGAGATCGAACTTGTAGGAACAGGTGAGCCCGTAATTATGGCTACGGATCTCTTCCTCGACATTGTAGTTCGCCCCTGCCCAGTTCAGTCCCGGGTTAGAGTGAGCGCCGAAAGGTTCAGAGTAATCCGCCAGGCAGTCGACGTCGTCGGTCACGCCGATCTTGAAGCCGATATACGGGACGCCATAGGTCGGGCCGTCACTGACGGAATTCGGCCTGCTGTTCAGGTTTCCATCCCGGGGATTGACGTCTCGTGCGTTGGTGATCTTGCGACCCGGCATCACATAGGTGACGCCCCCGTCCATGACGTAGCGCGACGTGTCGAACAACAGGTCGATGTCATAGCCGTAGCGCTCGATGCCGCCGGCAGCGGCCGAATTTGCCAGGCTGAAGCAGGCGACCACAGCCAAAGTGGTCTTCGCCAAAGCGCGGTCGATCATTCTATATCCCCAGCTCGCCATTTTCGCGGCGATCCTAGGGCGGCTGGCGAAATAGGCAATGAGGCTCAGTACTTAGGACACCGACAATTTTAGCCGAGTGGCTTGTGCGGTTCCCATCCATGCGCCGGAAAAAAACCGAAGATTAGAATATTTGCCTAGAAACGCGTTTCGGGAGCGGTTTCCAGGAATATTTTTCCGCCGGGAGCCTATTTAGCTCAAATGCGTCACACCTGATGAATATCAGATCGCTTATAAAATAAGCAACCCATCAGTCAACCATGGGGAATTTGGTCGAGGTGAAAACAACCTTAGGGAAGGCTTTGTGAAGCGCAGATGAAAGCGCGTGGCATGCCACGCGCCTCCGTTATTCCAATTGATTCTCTGATCAGCCGATTTCGCTGAGCCTAGCCAGCGCGACCTTGAGACTTGCCAGCTGGCCCTGCAGTTCTTCCAGCCGTGCCCGCTCGGCAGCGACGACGTCGGGATTGGCGTTGGCGACGAACCGCTCGTTCGACAGCTTGCCGACGATACGGTCCGCTTCCGTCTGCGCCTTGCCGATAGCCTTTTCGAGGCGGTTGCGCTCGGTGTCGAGATCGATCAGCGTGCCCAGCGGCAGGCAGGCCGTCGCCTCGCCGATGACGATCTGTGCCGATCCCTTCGGCGAGGTATCGGCGACCGAGATCGCTTCGACGCGCGCCAGCCGCTTGATCGCTGCATCGTGACGGAACAGCCGCTCGCGGGTCAGGGCGTTGGCATCGACGAAAACCAGCGGCGCGGTCGCCGCCGGTGGCACGTTCATTTCCGAACGGACCGAGCGGATGCCCGACACCAGGTCGATCAGCCAGTTGATCTCATCGGCAGAGACATCGTCGGCATAGGATGGCGCCGGCCAGTCGGCATGGCAGATCAGGCTGTCCCGGACAACGCCCTCGCCGGCCGTATGCGCCCACAGCTCCTCGGTCATGAACGGCATGAACGGGTGGAGCAGCTTGTAGATCTCCTCCAGCACGTAGGCGCTGCAGCCCTGCGCCTCGACCTTGGCACCCTCGTCGTCGCCCATGAAGACCGGCTTCAGCAGCTCCAGGTACCAGTCACAGAACTGGTTCCAGACGAAACGGTAGAGAACGCTGGCTGCGTCATTGAAGCGGTAGGCCTCAAGCGCCTCGGTCACGTCGCGCGTCGTGCGGGCAAGCTCGGTCAGGATCCAGCGGTTGACCGTCAGTTCCGCAGCCTCCGGCACGAAAGTGGCGCCGCTGACAGCCCCGTTCATCTCGGCAAAGCGCGTGGCGTTCCAGAGCTTGGTGCCGAAATTGCGGTAGCCGGCGATGCGGGCCGGATCGAGCTTCACGTCACGCCCCTGCGCCGCCATGATGGCCAGCGTAAAGCGCAGCGCATCGGCGCCGTATTCGTCGATAAGCTCCAGAGGATCGATGACGTTGCCCTTCGACTTCGACATCTTCTGGCCGTTCTTGTCTCGAACCAGCGCGTGGACATAGACGGTGTTGAACGGCTCGACCGAATTGCCGGCCTCGTCCTTCATGAAGTGCAGGCCCATCATCATCATCCGGGCAACCCAGAAGAAGATGATGTCGAAGCCGGTGACCAGCACGTTGGTCGGATAGTAGCGGGCAAGCTCCGGCGTCTGCTCGGGCCAGCCAAGCGTCGAGAAGGGCCAGAGCGCGGACGAGAACCAGGTGTCGAGCACATCTTCGTCGCGGATCAGGATTTCGCCGGGCTTGAAATTCTCCAGCTTTTCCTCGACCCAGGCCTTCCAGATACCCTCGTGGGAAAGGTAGTGCTGGATAGCCGCCTGCAACGCTTCCTCTTCGGTCTTCTCGACGAAAACCTGACCATCCGGACCGTACCAGGCGGGAATCTGGTGACCCCACCAGAGCTGGCGGGAAATGCACCAGGGCTGGATGTTCTCCATCCATTCGAAATAGGTCTTGTCCCAGTTCTTCGGCACGAAATTGGTGCGGCCCTCGCGAACAGAAGCCATGGCCGGCTCGGCCAGCGTCTTGGCATCGACGAACCACTGGTCGGTCAGCATCGGCTCGATGACGACGTTCGAGCGGTCGCCGAACGGCTGCATGATCTTCTTGTTCTCGACGTAGGGAATATCGTTGCCTTCGGCATCCTTGACGGTGACCGCCAGGCCCTCGGCGTTGATCGCGTCGACGATGCGCTTGCGCGCAACGAGACGGTCGAGGCCGCGATACTCTTCCGGCACGAGGTTGATATCGTCGATTTCGGCTTCCGTCGGCATCTCGCCGCCGCGGGCAATCGCCTGCGCCTGAGCGGCACAGACGTCGTAGGGCTCGCCGTCATCGCGCATTTCGGCGCGACCGTTCATCAGCCGGTAGAGCGGAATGTCGTTGCGCTTGGCGACCTGGTAGTCGTTGAAGTCATGGGCACCGGTGATCTTCACCGCGCCGGAGCCGAAATCCGGTTCCGGATACTCGTCGGTGATGATCGGGATCAGGCGGCGATGCTCCTTCGGCCCGACCGGGATCTCGCAGAGCTTGCCGACGATCGGCGCATAGCGTTCGTCGGACGGGTGAACGGCCACCGCACCATCGCCCAGCATCGTTTCCGGCCGCGTGGTGGCGATCGCGATGTAGTCGCGCTCTTCCTGGAAGGTGACGTTGCCGTCCGCATCCTTCTCGAGATAGGTATAGGTCTCGCCGCCGGCCAGGCGATACTTGAAGTGCCACATGTGGCCGTCGACTTCGCGGTTCTCGACCTCGATGTCGGAGATCGCGGTTTCGAACTGCGGGTCCCAGTTGACCAGCCGCTTGCCGCGATAGATCAGGCCTTCCTTGTAGAGCGACACGAAGACCTTGAGCACGGCCTCGGACAGCCCCTCGTCCATGGTGAAGCGCTCGCGCGACCAGTCACAGGAGGCGCCGAGCCGCTTCAGCTGGTTGAAGATCAACCCGCCGGATTCGTCCTTCCACTCCCAGACCTTGTCGATGAAGGCTTCGCGGCCCATGGCGACACGGCCCGGCAGCTGATGTTCCTTCAGCTTGCGCTCGACCACCATCTGTGTCGCGATGCCGGCATGGTCCATGCCTGGCTGCCACAGCACGTCCTTGCCGCGCATCCGCTCGAAGCGGACCATGATGTCCTGCAGCGTGTTGTTGAGCGCATGGCCCATGTGCAACGAGCCGGTGACGTTCGGCGGCGGGATGACGATGGTGAAGGTCTCGGCACCCGGCTTGGCGTTGGCGCCGGCGCGAAAGGCATCCGCCTCGTCCCATTTCTGGGCGATTTTCGGCTCAACAGCGGCGGAATCATAAGTCTTTTCGAGCATTTTTGGACCGCATCTAGAGGGTTCGGTGATGCGGTTGGTAAATAGGATGCCTGTCGGCAAGTCAATAAAAAAGCCGCCCCGGCGCTGGGAGCGGCTGTTCGGGACGGTGGACCTTTGGCTTAGCGGCGAGGCCCGCGCGCCACCCGTTCGATCTCCTCGCGCACGAGGCGCTCGACCAGCGTCGGCAGGTTATCATCGAGCCATTCCTGCAGCATCGGCCGCAGCATGTCCTGGGCAATTTCGTCGAGAGAGCGGCGCTCGGCGCCGAGTGCGGCAGCGAGTTCGTCGAAGGAACGGGCCACCTGCTCTCCGGTTGCCTCGGAGACCAGCATCTTATGGGCTTCCTCCTGCAGCTTCGGCAGGAAGCGGTCATGCTGCTCGACCGGCGCGACGAAGGCGGCGGCTGGTTCGGCATAGCTCGGCTGCGCGGCTGCTGCGCGTTCCGCCACGGGCGCCGCCGCCCCTTCGGGCTGCGCTGCCTGGCTCGATCGGGGCATCTCGCGCGCTGGTCCGCTCTCGTTTTCATGGGGCTGCGAGCGAGCATGCGCGCCGACGACATCGGCAGATGGCTCGATCGGGCGCATCGGCACGACGACATCGGACATCTCGGCGGCGAAACCCATAGACACGGCAGCCATCGGCGCGGGTTCGATGGTCTCTGCCTGCATCGGGTGCCCACCGAGGCGCACCTCTGCCAAGCGGGCCGCCATGGCCGGCGGCATTTCGCGCGACGGCTGCGTCTCGCGCTGCGGGTTCAACTGCGCGGAATTGCGGTCGGAGGCGGCGCGGACACGGGCGGCGACATCGGCAAGCGACATGGTGCTGCGCGGCGCGGTCTCCGGTTCGCGGCCCGCAGAATTGGCGGCAACGAAACGGGGATCCGGGTCAGACGCCATTGGCGGCACGCCATCATGGTCGATCGCCTCGAGTTCATCGTCGATCGTCAAGTGAATGTCGGCATCGTCTTCGTGGCTGACATAGACAGGCGGCAGGGATGCCGACAGGGACGGAGCGCCACCCGGCTCGTTGCTCTCTATGATCTTCCGGATCGAAGCGAGTATCTCTTCCATCGACGGTTCACGCGCAACATTGGACTGAGCCATTTTCATCCCCGTTATTCTGCAGAAACGATTGTCATCCCGGCCCGCCGGCATTTCGAATCGTCGTCACCTTAGAATACTCCAAGAGGGAAAAAAATCACCGCGAATCAACTATGCGGGCTGGTGCACAGTTTTGTTCTGCTTGTCCAGCGCCGCAAATTCGCGCAGCCATCGCAAAACGAAACGGGCGCTGATAGCGCCCGTCAGATATCGCCGTCGAAGATCCAGCCTTGCCTAGAACACGAATTCCTTCGGCTTGGCGAAACCAGGCAGAGCCTTGACCGAAGCATTGAAGAAGGTGTTGGCCGAGATCGCACCGCGCTCGCGCACGAAGACGGAGGCGCGGGCGGAGTTGCCAAAACCCTGGACGGCGACAAGCCGGCCATCGTCGCGCAGCTGGTCCAAAAGGTCAGGCGACACCTGCTCGACGGCGCCGTTGACGAAGATCAGGTCATAGGGCGCGCCCGCTGCATGGCCCTTTTCGAGCGGACCGGTGACGACCGAGACATTGCCGTGCCCAAGCGTCGACAGATTGTCCCGGGCTTTCGCCGCCAGGGCCTCGTCGCATTCCAGCGCCACGACGGAACCGGCGATCAGCGACAGCAGCGCCGACGCATAGCCGGTGCCGGCACCGACCTCGAGCACGACATTCGTCTTGCGGACTGCGGCAAGCTGCAGCAGCTTGGCAAGCGGCGAAGCCTGCATCAGGTAGCGCTTCGCGTTGCCGTCGCGCGCCGGTGAGATCTCGATATCGTTGTCGACATAGGCGAGCGGCTTGAGCTCGTCCGGCACGAAGACTTCGCGCGGCACCGCCAGAAAGGCGTTGAGCAAGGAGTGCGAGGTGACATCGGTGGTCCTGATCTGGCTCTCGACCATCTTCAGCCGCGCTTTTTCGAAATCCATCATCCTGTCCGCCCCATCCAAAGCCCATTGTCCGTGCACCGTCTTAGTCGCCACCGCGAAAGCTTTCAAGGCGTGGATGCAGGCACAAGGGATTTTCGTGGAGGGATCGGGAGACCTTTAAGAGATATAGACAAGGTCCGCCTTCGCACGCATCGCATCAATATCGGCGCCAAAAACGGGCTAAGCTTTGATAATCAAAAATGTGCTTGCTGGGAAAATTTGGAGGCCTCGCCCGGAATTGAACCGGGGTACGAGGATTTGCAGACTTTCACCCGATGCTGTTTTCGTTGCATAAAATGGGTTCATGTTGCGTCCATGTTGCATCGAACGCCCACTTAGCTGAGCAGAATGTTCGCGGCTTGTGCTAGTTCTGTCCCATCGTCTGTTCTCGGAAACAGGTGACCGTAGACATCCATTGTCATCACAATAGATGCATGGCCTAGCCGTTCCTGGACCATTTTTGTAGGCAGACCAAGGCCGCCGTCTTCCTTGCGATTGATCAGCCAACTCGCGTAGAAATGCCGCAGGGAGTGGAGACCGGTATATTTCGCCTCGACGATCGGGTTTCCATCCTTGTCAATCTCACCGGTGGTGACCGTCACCCCGGCTCGTTTCATGGCTGGTTTGAGCCCCTTGTTCACGATGTTCGAATGTGAGCGGGGACCGCCATCCGGATTGCCGAACACCAGGTGCGCCAACTTGCTTTGCTGCAGCCTGTGTTCTCTCAAGGCGTTGATGACGATCGGGGGCACGGGGATAACTCGAACCCCCGCCTCCGATTTCGGTGGACCGATTTCGCCGAACTGGTCGGCCCGTTGATTTACGGTGATCTCGCCACGCTTGAAATCAACTTCCTTCCATGCCAGTCCCCGCAACTCAGATGAGCGCATGCCGGTAAACACGGCGGTGATAAGCAGTGGTCTCCAGTGTGCATCCAGTGCGCCAAGGAGCGCTTTGATCTCCTCGCGGGTGGGAATGTCCACTCCGACCTCGACCCGGCCCTTCTGGCGCTTCTCCTGGCGCCTGTCGCGGCCCTTCCTCGTGCCGCGGATATCCCTGACAGGATTGCGAGTCGCCAAGCCCCGTTCGGCCGCGTCTGCGAGGATCGATCCAAGCGACGTCAGAACCTTTTTCCGCATTGCCGGCGATCGGCCCTCGATCCGCATTCGGTCTTCGAACTCGCGGACGGCCGGCACGGTCAGCTTTGACAGCAGCGTGGCGCCGATCAGCGGCACGAGGTGATAGTCGAGGTGGGTCTTGCGCTGTTTGATCGTCGAGCGCTCGAGGCCAGCGTTCTCGCCAGAGGCGATCCACAGCTTGCCGGCGGTCGCTACTGTGACAGACGCGCTGTCGGCGACGTGAATGCCTTCCCTGACCTCCACAGAGGCGGTGGCGGCGAATTGGTCGGCGTCCTTCTTCCGGGAAAAGGTCTTAAGCCGGCGCTTCCCGGTGGTGTCACTGTAGTCGACCACCCAAGCGGATTTTTTGACGCCTCCAGGAGTGGTCCATTCACGCTTTCTTATCGACATCGACTATTTTCGCTGTTTTTCCCGATATGTTGCGGTTTTCCAGCTCCTCTGGATCCAAAGCATCTTCATAGTTCTGAGTGTTTGCGACATCCAATGACCCTTGCCAATCAGCAAGCCATTCAGCCACTTTTTGACGTGTATCCACATCAACCCCAGACACTTGGCCGGTGGCTACAGCGCCCAGCATATCCTCGATCGCCGCTCCAAGTTCGTCGAGTTTCGGCACGTCGAGCGCTTTTGTTAAAGCGTTGGCCATCACCTGTAATTGCGTGAGCCTAACATCGAGAGGCCACTGTTCTGGATATTCACGTTCAAGCACGCGAACAATCTCTGCATTGAGGCTGCGGTTATGGCGATCGGCATACGCCTTTATGCGGTCGCGAAGACCCGGAGGAAGCCGCAACTGAAATTGATCGGTATTTGTTCTGTTTGCACCCATAGCCGCACATTCCCCTGAAATCATATCCAGCAGATACGATTTACGCTTGACTGTAAATACCACCTGCTGGATACATGTATCTGCTGGATATGAACAGAGGATTACCGTCATATGGCAACCACGGAAAAAACAGATCATTCCCTCGATTTGATTTGGGAAGTCGAAGAAATAGCCAGGATCATCGGGCGCACCCACCGACAGACAAACTACATGTTGGCGAGCGGCGCTCTGCCGGCAAAAAAAGTCGGCGGACGCTGGGTGATTGAGCGCAGCAAGCTCATCGCGTTCTTCATGGAAGACGCGGCATGAGCACCCTCTCAATCTTAAACTTGCGGCTACGCGCAGCCATGCTCGGTTACAAGCTGCAAAAATCCAACTGGCGTAAGGACAGTATCGACAACCTTGGCGGCTATCGGATTGTTGATTTCGTGAACAACACCGTTGTGGATGGCGCTCGGTTCGATCTCGACCTGGACGACGTCGCCAAATTCATCGCGGAGCATGAAGCAGCATGAATACAAAATCTCAAAACGAAAAAGGCTCGGCAGAGGCGGCAACCTCAAACCGAGCCGGTTCAACAATCCTGGAGGGATCATCAATGAACAGCCTAGAGAGTAACACCGGGTCGGCGGCAAAGCCAGCCCGAAAAGACCTTTACGACCTTTTCGAGAACCCGATTAGCGACGCCGTGCGGATGATTTCAATCTTGCAAAAGCTCGTCGAGGACGCTCTCCGAGAGGACTTGGAGCCGATTTTCGGTAAACGGGGTGTGGAAACCTATAATATCCTCCGCTCCGAGCGCGACGACATTTATTTCGCCCTTTATCAAAGCCGCGATTTTGTCTGCAAGATTGAGGCCGCTTTCGAGGAGGCTGTTCGATGAACCGGAGAACCGTTCTCAAAGGCGGCATCGTCCTCGCAGTGACGAGCCATACCGCCGTCGCCACGGCTGAGGCGAAGCGAAGTCGCAAGGAGGAGATCCGGGAATACTTGGTCCGACTTCGCGCTCTGATCCTCGAAGAGACCGGTGAAGACTGGATTGTGCTGGCGGCCGGGAGCGGTGTCATCACTCTGGACGAGAAAGGCTTCCACGATCCCCGCGGGCGGTTCGGTCCAGCGATGGAGTATGGACAGGTGACCGGAGGGCTAAAAGCATGAAGAGCCCCGCCATCTACCGTTTCCGCCGTTCAGAGATCGAGCACCGCATCGAAGAGATGATCGCGCTTCTCGACTTGCTGGACGGTGATCCGGACCTTGAAGACGACGAACTGGAAGAGACCTTCGACGAGGACAGCCGCGAGTGCGGTCGGCTCCGCTTGATCGGAGTGCCGAATCAGTGAGCACCGATGATTCCGAAGAACAAGTCGTCGGTCGCCAAGCACAATGGCGGCTGGACAACCCGCAAAAGTACAGGGCGCACCTCGCGGTCAGCGCTGCCCTTCGCAGGGGGGCGCTCGTCAAGCTCCCCTGCAAGGTCTGCGGAAATCCGCGGACTGACGCGCACCACCCCGATTATCGCCGCCCGCTGAAGGTAATCTGGCTTTGCCGGTTCCACCACTCCCTAGCGCATCGGGAGAAGCCCAAGTCATGAGCCAGACGCGCATCGACTTCAAGTCGGCGGATAATGCTGGCTTCCATCAACTTCGCGATAAATGGAGGAGCGCAGCGGCAAGCAGCGCTCTTTCCCGCGCGGGCTTGAGGATTGCTGGTGTGCTGCCGACGTTCCTAAATCGTGAGTACGGCTTTGCGTTCCCGAGCGACGAAGAACTAGCCGGCGCGATCGGAACAAATAGCCCGTCGACTGCCAAGCGTGGCCTTATCTCCCTCGAAGATGCTCACCTCATTGAACGCCAGACGATGGTCAAGCGTGACGAGAAAGGCGAGGCCATCGGTCGGATCCGCCGCATCTATTTTACGCTTCCAGAAGTGAAGGTTCATGTCGGAGGTGAAGGTTCAATAAGTGAAGGTTCAAAAGGTGAAGGTTCACACGATGTGAAGGTGCAGAAACGGCTAGGTGAAGGTTCACCCGTATGGACCAATATACTTGATAGAGTTACCCTTGATAAAGAATTAGCTTTGGATAAGGAGAAAGTTAAAGAGGGTACGTTTACGCGAACTGAACCTTCACTCGGCGTTGGGGAAAAAGAAAAAAAAGAGCAGCCTAGTCCTGCGCCTTCACTGTCGCGTTCAGGGTCCGCTTCCTCACCCGCTCCTAAGCCTAATCCATACGAAGCCGCGAGGAACGGCGATGCGGTTCTATCCACCATGGAAGCTACACCTGCTGTCCCTTCGGCAGCGCAGCAACTTCAGCCCGGTCAGCTTGAAACCCGTAGCGTTGCCGTTGCACCTTCACCTCGCTGGCAGGATGCCAAGCATCCGAAGTCAAAGCAGGGCCGGCCGCTCAGCCGCGAGCCGCTGCCTGCGCCACGGTCGATCGAAGCCGGACACGCGTTCCTGCGCCGTCACCACGTGCCCGAAACCGAGTGGCCCCGCCTGATAGGCGACCTCATGGACGGCTACCTATACGAATACGATATCGAACCATGGATGGACGCAGCATGAGCACCGGTCCGTCATCGAGAAAGAACTGGAAGTGCGCTCGCTCTGTCGCGCTTCGGTTTGAAAAAAGGATGGCTATGTCAACCACAGGATTAAGTATAAAAGTCGCATGAATCCTGTGGATCACGATACGATACTCAAACCTGCATTGGCGATGTTAGGTATTTATGTCGCCCTCCCCCAAGAAAAGCTTCACGCTGATTCGAGGAAAGCATGAACCAGGAAGATAATGAACCCTCGCCAGAAGACATTGAACGTTGGACGCGTAACCTAACTAAAGGGGGTGTGTCCAAAACTGAGCATACCCCCGTCAGCGCCGACGAGCGGAAAATGATTGCCAAGGTGTTTGGCACCAAGACGCAGGCAGAGGAGTTTCTGCGGCACGAGAGCCGACCGGCTCAGATCCGAGCCGGTTCCCGCATTGATCTTAGAAGGCCCTTCAAGTCCCGGCCGCCGGTCCTCCGGTTCGAATATTGGGAACGCACCGACGGTCGATTTGGCCTACCTCAATGGACGATTGAGCGCTTCGAGAACGGAGTTCGCGTCAAAGTTCATACCGGGCAGGATTGGCAGAAGCGAAATGATCTATTGATCAAGCTTCAGGCCGCCGGCCACCCCTGTCTGCCGATCACGGTGGCCGGGGTAATTCCGACACCCATCCAGGGTCTAGCGAAAGACAAACCAAAGAAGCCGAGCAGCCGCATCGATATCATGAAGCAGGTCGGAAAGCTGACCACAGACGATCTTGAGGATTTTGAATGAACCGCCCAGCGCTCACGCCCGAACGCCTCGATGCCCTACTCGACCGTAACGTGACGTCACGTCATGTAACGCGTGACAAGATCATCTGGACGCTGCCAGCGATTGGGAAGCGGATCGGCGTCGGTACCGACTTCGTCCGGGATACATTGGCAAAGCAGGAGGGGTCGCCGGTAAAACAAGTCGGCGGACGTTACTTTGCCTTTGAGGACGAACTCATCACGTTCCTACGAAATTATAGAGAAGGATAATCCTCGCGCTATCCTTTTGTAAGACGAATTTGCGTCAGGATGGCGGCCATAGATTCGGCCACGTGAACTCTGTCCTTAGTCTGGCGCTCAAGCATCGTCCCTTCCGCCACAGGGAACATCTGCACGACATAATCCATGTTGACGGCAAATTTGTCCTTACTGGGTAGTGCAGTGAGTTCCAACCACATTCTCGACCAGCCTTTCACGACTCAACTTCGGATACCAATATATAGCCACGAATTCCCGTCTAAAACCGTTATCACACGGGGGTCCGCATAAGGCATAAACTTATGCATGAAGCTGTGGCCTTTTTCCCGATCCGAACTTGAAACGAGAGACGCGGACGTCGCCGACATGGACGGCGTTCTGCATGCGCTCTGGTCTGGTCAATCATCTGGCTCCGTCGCCGTCTCCGGAGCCGCTGCCCTTCGGGTGCCTGCCGTCGCATCCGCCGTGCGCGTTATCTCCGAAGCCGCAGCCACCCTCGACATCCGCGTTGTGGAAGTCCAGGCCGACGGCACTGAGACACCAATCCCTGGCCATCCCGTCGCTGCAATCCTGACAGGCGATGCCAATCCATGGACATCGGGCTTCGAGTTAATCCGGGATCTTTGCGCAGACGGCCTCACACGGGATTGGGGCGGCCTTGCCTACGTCAACCGCGTTCGCGGCGAGATCCGCGAAGTCATCCGCTACCAGCCCGGCGCGATCAACGTCACCTATGATCCGTGGACGGCCGAGCCGACCTATCGCATGGACGGGCAGATAGTCGACATCCGGAACGTCGTTCATGTGCGGTGCCCGTTCGATCGATCGCCCTTGACGCTGGCAGCCGAAGCAATCGGCGTTGCCCAGCAGATGGAACGCCATGCCGCCATGCTCTTCAAGAACGGCGCTCGACCTGGTGGCGTGATCCAGACGCCGAAGCCCCTCGGCGACGAAGGCGTGAGGAAAATGATCAAGTCTTGGCGCGCTGCCCACGACGGCGCGGACAAGACTGGAAAAACAGCGATCCTCTGGGATGGTGCCGAGTTCCGGCAGATGATGCTGAACAGCGTCGACAGCCAGTTCCTCGAGCTGCGCAAATTCCAGATCCTCGAAATAGCCCGTGCCTTCCGCGTCCCTCCTTCGATGCTATTCGAGCTCGATCGAGCAACGTGGTCTAACAGCGAGCAGATGGGCTTCGAGTTCCTGACCTACACCCTGGAGCCGTGGTTGCGGGCGCTGGAAACCGCGCTGGCTCGGGCGCTCTTCACCAAAGAGGAGCGCAAGAAGTTCCGCATCAGCTTCGATCGCGACGACTTGACCCGCGCCGATCTGCAGGTTCGCGCCGCTGCCATATCCAGCCTGATCAGCGCCAAGGTCATCAACCCGAACGAAGGCCGGAGTTGGCTCGGCATGGCCGGCTATTCCGGCGGCGACGATTTCAGCAACCCTCACATCAACGTCGATCCGAGCATGGGACACAACGGCGGCCCGCCGCTCGATGATCCGACGCCTTCGCAGGAGCCAGCCAATGCGTGAGCCAAGGGCAAAAGCCGTCGCCGTACCACTACAGCCCACCGTGATTGGGCTCGACGACGTTCTCGGCAACGTCGCTGATCAGGATCGCGGACGCGAGCTTATGGTCATCGATCCATGGACAGGTCAGCCCACCGGGATGCGCTTCCGGATCGCCGGACCTGACAGTGACGTCCAGCACCGCGCTCGAATCCAGATGATGGATGAATTGGCCGAGGCGGCACGGCCCGATGGCACTGTGTCTGCTGAAGCGCGTGAAACCGCCCGGATCAACTGCCTCGCCAAGTGCGTGCTTCTGATGGAAGTCGAGGAAGAGGGCAAGCCCCTGGCGCTATCTCACAAGAACATCATCCGCATCCTTCGCGCCGGAACGTGGATCCAGGCCCAGGTCGACGCCTTCGCCGGTGACCGCCGCCACTACGCACCGGAGCGCCGCTGATGGATCACCTCGACCTCTCCCTGCGCTTCGAAGCACCAACCGATGCAGGCGAGTTCTCCGGCTATGCGGTCATCTGGGGCGAGCGCAACGGCCACAACGAGATAGTCAAGCGCGGCGCTTTCCGGGCATCGATCGAGCAGCACCGGGCAGCGGGAACGAAACCCGTCATGCTCTGGTCGCACGATCCTTCCGACATCATCGGCGTCTGGAATGAAGTGCGAGAAGACGACAAGGGCTTGTTCGTTCGCGGCCAGCTCATCATCGCCACCACACGCGGCAAAGAGGCACATGAGCTGCTGAAGGCCGGCGCGCTGAACGGTCTGTCGATCGGCTTCCGCGTCCTCAAGGGCGGCGAGACCCGCCAGTCCGGCGTCCGCGTCCTGACCGGCGTCGATGTCCGCGAAATCTCCCTCGTGGGCATGCCATCAGCCGGCAGTGCCCGGATCACCTCCATCCGCAGTCACGGCCGCACTTCCGAGAGTGCAGCGGCCTTCGTCGAAGCATGCCGGAAGGCGAAATGCGCTCTCGCAGTCAAAAGGAAGACAGCATGAAACAGTTCCTCAATCTCGAAACCCGCGCCGAGCCGGACGAAGACGATCCGCTGGCCGCTGCCACGGCTCTTGTCGCGGCCATGGAAACTCGGATCACCGAGTTCGAAACACGCTTTTCTGGCATCGATGAAATCCGCAGCCAGGTCACGGATCTGGAAACCCGGATGAGCCGGCCCGGTGGCACCAACCTGCCAGGAAACGACGTGGTGCCGATCGAGCGCCGCGCTTTCACCAACTTCCTCCGTCTTGGTGACAATCGCATGGACGCCGAAGAGGTACGCGCCCTGATCGTCGGCGACGACACGAAGGGCGGCTATCTGGCTCCGGCAGAATTCCAGACCGAAGTCATTCGCGGCATCGTCGAAATCTCTCCCATTCGACAGGCGGTTCGGGTCGGCTCGACATCCGCCGGCTCCGTCATCCTTCCGAAGCTTACCGGCCGCCCGACGGCATCGTGGGTGGGTGAAGACGAGGAGCGGGACGAGACGACGATGACCTATGGTCAGATCGAAATCCCGATTCACGAAATCGCCTGCTACATCGATGTCAGCAATCGTCTTCTGGAAGACTCGGCCATCAACGTCGAAAGCGAAATCGCGACCGAGCTGTCGCAGGAATTCGCGGTCAAGGAGAACGGCGCTTTTTCGAACGGGGACGGCGCGAGAAAGCCGCTCGGGATCCAGCGCATGTCCGGCGTCGGTGAAGTCGTCAATGGTAGCGCTACGGTGGTCAACTCGGACAAGCTGATCGCGCTGCTCTATTCGCTGCCGCAGGCGTATCGCAACACCGGCTCCTGGCTGATGAACGGCACCACGCTCGGGATCATCCGCACCCTGAAGGACGCCAACGGCAATTACCTTTGGCAGCCCAGCCTTCAGGCCGGCCAGCCTTCGACGTTGCTCGGTCGCCCGGTTATCGAAGATCCGACTATGCCGGACATCGCCAACGGCACCTATCCAATCTGGTACGGCGATTTCAGCAAGGCCTACCGCATCTTCGACCGCGTGGGCATGTCGATCCTTCGCGACCCCTTCACCCAGGCGACGAAAGGCATGGTTCGCTTCCACGCTCGCCGGCGTGTCGGTGGCGGTCCGACCCTCGCCGAAGCCCTCCGCAAACTCAAGATGGCAACCTCGTAAGGAGAAACGCCCATGCGTGACCTCGTTCATAACATCGGTGTCGTGCAGAGCATTGCGCCTGCCGACATCGCCGCCAGCACCAACGGTAACTCCGTTGATATGCTCGGCTTCGACAGCGTGGCATTCGTCGCCACCACGGGCGTTCGCACCGCGTCCGGCGCTTTCACACTCACGCTGGAGGAGAGCGACGATAACGCCACCTTCACGGCGGTGGATGACGATCACTATCAGGCGCCGGTATCCGGCAACCTGGCGGCCAACAGCACCGCGAAGGTCGGCTATCGTGGCTTCAAGCGCTACGTGCGGCCCGTCCTTACCAAGGGGAGCGGCACTTCCATCTTCGTGAGCGTCATCGCCATCAAGGGCCACGCCGTCGATCGTCCGGTGGCCTGATGCCATCCCGCGCTCCTCGCATATGCAGATGCGGAAAGGTCATCCCTGACGGGGTGATCTGTGTCTGCCAGGAGCGCGCCACACGCGAGCGCAAGGCACGGTTTGACAAGACCCGCCCCAGCGCCCGCGACCGTGGCTATGACGCCGAATGGCGGAGCGAAGCAAAAGCCTTCCTCGCCCAGCCTGAAAACCAATGGTGCGGATGCGGGGCGAAATCCTGTGTCGTCATGCACAAGCAGTCGATCCGCAATCGCCCTGACCTTCGTATGGTCCGCTCCAACTGGATGCCCGGTTGTCAGAGGTGCAACGCCATAGATGCCGCCCGTGAGCGGCGCGCAAACAAAGGATAAAGCAATGTCTCTTTTCGCAACCGCCGGTATGAAGCTGCACATTGGCGGCCCCATAACTGACAACGACGCAGACATGGTGCTGGCCGACTTCACCAGCGTGACATGGGTAGAGGCGAAGAACCTCGACAGCATGGGCTCGCTTGGTGACACAGCTCAGGTCATCACCGCCGCTGTCATCGACCGCAACCGAGACGTCAAAGTCAAGGGCACGCGGAACGCCGGCTCGATGCAGGTGGTCTTCAACATCGATTACGCGGACCCGGGACAGCAGGCGATCATCGCCGCAGAGAAGTCGGTCAACAACTTCGCCTTCAAGGTCACGATGAACGACGCACCTGAAGGTGGCACTCCCTCGACCCGCTTGTTCATTGCCCTGGTGACCAGCCAGGCAGAACAGTACGACACGGCGAACTCCATCATGAAGCTGAATGTCACCCTCGAGGTGAACAGCAACGTCGTCCGCACCAATGCAGCGCCGGGAACGTGATGAACGACAAAGGTATGGCCATCATGGCCACTCCCTCGAAGGTGCTTGAGTCATGCAGGTGGCAAGCCATTGCCATCATGGCAACACCCGGGGGGGGTGGGGCACGACTTTGCCCCTTTCAAGGAGACCGGCGCACGGTCTCTCGCGCAAGACATCACCTAAATAGGATTTTTTTAGATGCCGATTTTGACTGTGGCAGAGCTGAAAGAGCAATTGAACCTGACCCCGGATCTGGGGGCTGGTGACGATGCACTGCTCGGCAGGAAGCTTGCCGCGGCTCAGGATCACGTCGAGAGGCTGCTCGGCTACAAGATCGAGGCCAACTATCCGCCCGTCGGCAACCCGCCTGTTTCGACGGTGCCGCCGGCGCTGATCGAGGCCGTCAGCCAGCTTGCCGCGCAATGGTACGAGAACCGCGAGGCAACCGTCATCGGATCGACGGTCTTCTCCATCCCGTTTGGCGTCGAGCAGATCATCCAAGAATACCGGGAGTTCAGTTTCGATGGCTGACGACGGCGGGCTTTCCCGATTTCAGGCCCGCATGAGGGCTATTCCCGAGGCTGTGAAGCAGTCCGTCGCTCCTGTCTTGAGCCAATCGGCCCATGAAATTGCCGATGACATCGAGCGCCTGGCCCCGGAAGAGAGCGGCGACCTGAAGAATTCAATCGCGGTCACGCCGCCAGGGCAGTCGACGCCAGCATACTCTCAGCCGGGCGGCTCGCGGGTCGCGGGCCCGACCGAGACCATCATCACCGCCGGCGACAAGGAAGTCCGGTACGCGCACCTCGTCGAGTACGGGACGACGAGGTCACAAGCGCAGCCGTTCTTCTGGCCGGCCGTTCGGCTTGCCCGGAAGCGCACTACTCAGCGCATCAAGCGCGCCATCGGCACTGCCGTCCGAAAGAATTGGGGAAGCAAATGAGCCCTGAAATCGCCCTGCAGAAGGCAATCAGAGGTCTCCTCATTTCTGAGGAGATCGTCACTTTTCTCGTTCCTGTCGCTTCGATCCTAGATCGCAACGAGCGGCCGAACCCGTCGCCCTCCATCATCATCGGCGAAGGGCAGAGCCTCGACGAGAACGACAGCATCAGCCGGAACCTGACGCGGGTCTATATGGACCTTCACGTCTGGAAAAAGGAGGTTTCCACCGCTGGAGTAAAGCTAATCGCTGGCGCAATCCGCACGACGCTGCGCTCAAAATTGAGCCCAGTGGACGGCTTTCACTTCGTCGACAGCTTCGTCCAGAGCATGAGGTTCCTCCGCGACCCCGATGGCGAGACCTCGCACGCCGTCGTCACCGTTTCCGCGAAGGTGGAGGAGCTACTGTGAGAGCCGGCAAGCTAGACCGCACCATTCAAATCCAGCGTTGGACGACCGATCCGGAACCCGATGACATGGGTACCGTGACGCCAGGCTTTACCGCACTTGCCACGCTCCGGGCGCAGATCGTCCAGGCTTCCACCGACGAGTATATCCGGTCAGCCGGCGCGACCGACGAGACAGTCATCATCTTCCGAACCCGGTGGCTCGCTGGCGTAACAAACTCCGACCGAGTGTCCTATCAAGGCGCCTTTTTCAACATCAAAGAGGTGAAGGAGATCGGTCGCCGCGAAGGCCTCGAACTCAGATGTCAACAGGTGGTGACACAGTGAGGGGAGCGAAGCCGGAGATCATCAGCGACAAGGCCGCCGTGAAGACCATCATGCCGCCGCCCGCTTGGCTGTCACCGGATGCCCAGGCGGAATGGGAGCGCGTCATGCCCATAGTTGTCGAGCGCCGCATCCTCACCGTCGCCGACCTCGGTAGCTTCGAGAACTATTGCGTCTCGATAGGTACCGTCCGCGAGATGGATCGACACCTGCAGGAACACGGTCACGTCTACGAACTGGACGGCGCGTTCAAGCGGAACCCCGCCGTCGGCGTCCAGTCCGACGCCATGACCCGGGCCCGCCTGCTTGCGGCCGAACTCGGCCTCACACCTGTGTCGCGTTCGCGGCCAGCCGTAAGGGAGGACAGCGATGGCGACGACGACCTATCCCCATTGGATATATGATGGCTCGGCGATCGATGATCCGTTCGGCCGCGGCGAGCGCGCCGTCAAGTTTCTCCGATCGCTTCGTCACCCGAAGAGCATCCTCCCCAAAAACGGCTTCAAGTTGGACGAATGGCAGGAGCGCATCGTCCGGCGGATCTACGGCCCTCGTCACGACGACGGGTCGCGCATCGTCAAGACTGTCGTCCTCCTGCTTCCTCGCGGGAACCGCAAGACGTCGATATCAGCAGCACTTGCATTGCTCCATACGATCGGCCCGGAACGTTCCCCCGCAGGGGAGTGCATCTTCGCGGCAGCCGATCGGCAGCAGGCCGGCATCGCCTTCAAGGAAGCCGTAGGCATCGTTCGGGAAGACAAGCGCCTGGTGGCTGCCACCCGCGTCTATGACGCTCACAACAGCGCGAAGAAGATCACTTTCCCGAAGGAAGGTTCGTACCTTGAGGTCATCTCAGGCGATGCCGGCCCGCAGCATGGCCGCACCCCTGTCTTTGTCCTGGCCGATGAAATCCACATATGGCCGAACCGTCACCTCTGGGAAGCCCTGACGACAGGTCTCGACAAGACCGACAACCCCTTGCTGGTGGTGGCGACAACCGCCGGCCGTGGGCAGGACAACATCGCCCATGAAATCGTCGACGATGCCCGGAAGGTGGCGCGCGGCGACGTCGACGACCCGACGATTCTTCCGATCCTCTTCGAAGCCGATCGGGATGCCGATTGGCGAGACGAAGCGCTGTGGCACAAGGTCAATCCCGGTCTACGCCACGGATATCCTTCGCTCGACGGCTTCCGTCGCCATGCCAAGCGGGCAGAGCGCAGCATAGGCGAGCGCCAGTCGCTTCGGCAACTGAAGCTCAATGTCTGGCTAGATGCTGCCACCGACCCTTTCGTCGACATGGACATCTACGATGCGGGCGGCGAACCGTTCGACTTCGACTATCTCGCCAATGAGCCTTGCTGGCTTGCCGTCGACCTATCGTCGACAACCGACCTTTCCGTCATCGTGGCATGCTGGCGCCGGCCGGAAGGCTACGTCGTCCGGCCTTGGTTCTTCTGCCCGACTGAGAACCTCGCAAAGCGCGAGGAAAGCTCCGGCGCTGGCTATGAGGAGTGGGCTGAGCAAGAGCTGATCACACCGACCGAAGGCACCGTCATCGATTACCAAGCGATCGAGAACAAGCTCGTTGAACTCTGCGAAGAGCTGGACGTCCGAGAAATCGCCTTCGATCCATACATGGCGCGCCAGGTGCAGCCGAAGATCCTCGAAATGGGACTGCCGGCAGTCGACTTCCGGCAGGTGCCATCCCTGATGATGCCGGCGATCCACGAGCTAGAGCGCGCCATACTTGGCGGCGAGTTCCATCACGCCGGCAACCCAGTCCTGCGCCACTGCTTTTCAAACGTGGTCGTGAAACGCAATGATCAGGGCCATGTCGCCAAATTCACCAAGCCGAAGCTGTGGCTGTCGATCGACGGCGCGGTCGCGGCTGCCATGGCTGTGTCCCGCTGCGCCGCCGGTGACAGCGGGCGGTCGTCCTACGACACCTATTCTGGCGACGATATCGAAGATTGGAGCTTTGCTTAATGGCAACAGATGAAGAACGCCTGATCGTATCTCTCGAGGCGAGAATCAACGATTTCGAAAAGAAGATGAAGCAGGCCGAGCAGACTGGCACGCGCTCATTCACGACCCTTCAGCGGCAGTCGTCGGCCGCCACGAAGAACATGGAGCAGGACATGCAGCGCTCGACGGCGCGCATCAACCAGGCGCTGGCGACGACGACCACAAGCATTGGCACCTTTGGGAAGGCCTTCGCTCTCACCTATGCGAGCATATCCGCCGTCAAAGGATTTGCGAACCTGTCGGACGCGGCCACGAAAATCTCTAACTCGCTAAGGACGACGGGCCTCGAAGGCGCGGAGTTGGCCGGCGTGATGGATAAGCTATTCGCCGTTGCGCAGAAAAACGCGGCGCCGATCGAGGCCTTGGCGCAGCTCTATTCCCGCGTCTCGGTCGTCCAAGCCGAGCTTGGCGTGTCGTCCGAACAACTGATCGGGCTAACGGATAATGTCGGCAAATCGCTGAAGATCACCGGGACAAGCGCAGAAGAGGCGAGCGGTACGCTGCTGCAGCTGGCGCAGGCGTTCGGCGGAAACAAGATACAGGCGCAGGAATATAATTCGCTGATCGACGGCGCCTTGCCGCTTCTGAAGGCGGCGGCGGCCGGCATCAAGCAGGCGGGCGGATCCGTCTCGACGCTTACGGCGCTGGTGAAGGATGGAAAGATATCGAACAAGGCGTTCTTCGACGGGATCGAGGCCGGTAGCTTCATCCTCGACAGGCAGCTTGGCGGCGCCACCCTGACCGTTGGCCAGTCCATGACGAACCTGCAAACGGCGCTCATCAAGGCAACGGGCAAGTTCAACGAACAGACGGGTGCAGCATCCGGCCTGGCGCTCGAAATCCAGAAGATCGCCGACGCCATCCCCAACCTTAAATTCGACGGCGTGGTTGGTGGCATCGATCTGATAACGAACGCTGTCCTCACAGCGATCGCCAAGGTCGACGGCCTCTATGGCGCTCTCACCAAGCTCGCCGGCTTCAATGTCGGCGACCTTCTCGGCAAGGGTGGCGACAGGGGCGACGCCAATCCGTCGCTTATGGAGCTCGGGCAAAAGACCTCGGATCAACAGCTGACGGATCTCGCAGACCAGCGGCTTCGCATCGAACGCCAAATCGCCGATATCAAAAGCCAGGGGCTCGATGACATCGACGCCGGCAAGGGCGCTCTCGCTCAGTACAAGGCCGATCTCGACACCATCGATAAGCAGGTTGGCGCCATCAAGCAATCCGTCCGAGATACGAAGGACGCGGCGCTGATCCCGCCTGTCGTCGCATCCATCGCCCATCCGCAAAGCAAGGTGGTCACAACTCAGGTCGACGACAGCAAGGCCGGTAGCGTCGATATCACCGATACCAAATACACGCCGAAGGGCGATCCGACCAAGAAAGCCAGCGGCGGCAAAGGCACGAAGAGCGACCCTTTTGCATCCGAAGTCGAAGCTATCCGAAGGCGAACGGATGCGACCAATGCCGAGACCGCGGCGCAAGCCAAGCTCAACCCGCTGATCGACGACTACGGGTTTGCAGTCGCCAAAGCCAAACAGCAAAGCATGCTGGAGACCGCCGCGAAGGAGGCCAACACCAAGGCGAAGATCAACAACGGCCAGGTGACGGAAAAACAGACTGCGCAGATCGAGGCGCTTTCGACCGCGTACGCCGACTCGGTTGCGGCCGCGAATAGGCTCGATGATGCGCAACAGAAGATCGTCGAGCGCCAGCGCGAACTTGTCGAAACATCAAAGGACGTTACGCGCGGCATCGTCGATGGATTTGCGCAAGGCGAGTCGGCCGCCAATGTCTTCAAGGATGCCCTCGGCAAGATCGCCAGCAAGCTCGAAGACCTGGCGTTTGATTCGATATTCAGCACCGGCAAAGGCGGCGGCGGATTGGGAGGCATCATATCCAGCCTGTTCGGTGGCGGTGGTAGCAGCGGCGCTGCATCGTCCTTCATGAGTGGCGGCTTCGATCTTGGACTACCCAAGCTTGCCAAGGGTGGCGTCCAGAACAGGCCGTCGATCTTTGCCGAGGCGGGACCGGAAGCTGCTGTGCCTCTTCCTGATGGTCGCCGTATCCCCGTCGATCTCGGCAAGGGCTCGGCCGGGATGACCGTAACGGCAACCTATGCGCCGACCATCCACTTTACCGGGACCAGCCAGGAAATTGCTAACCTACAGGCAGTCATGGCTAAGGATCGTTCGGAGTTCGGCGCAAAGACCATAGCGACAATCAGGGATGCCACCAAACGGAGGATCATCTGATGGCCGATTTGGCAAAGCTTCTCGTGGAGACACTGAAACAGCAGCTTGCTACGGGTGCCAGGAAGGTCGCAGTGCCAGCGGGCGGTGCGCTGGTGTGGCGCTGGTTTACCGATCTTCACAACGCGAGAACCTATCACGCCCACGGGCCTAACCCGATCTCATACCAGGAGATACAGGCCTATGCCGCCGCCACCAGATGGCTGCTCGAACCGCGACACGTCGAGATCATCCGAGCAATGGACCGGGCCTATCTCGATCATTCATATCTCGCGAGACAGCGTGACGCGCCGGGCGTCAAGACGCTTCCGCCTATTTCCAGCCAGGTGATGAACGTCGGAATGTTTGACGCAATATTTGGGTGACCCATGGCCTATCTCGACAACTTCCTCGAAAAGCGGCGCGACAGACTGATGAAGCCCCAAAAGGGCAGACGGATCATGAAGGGAGAGCGGCGGCGTCATGTCGTCGACGAAGTCATGGACGTGCTCAAAGATTGGCGGTTTAGCCACTTCGAGAACGAGGCGTCGGTCCGGCATGGTCTCAGGTCCGCGATGTGCCTCGACGGCAATCGGTGGCCGTTGTCCGATCTGGAAGCCGACCTGATCGTCCAGGAAGGCTTGAGCCTCATCGGTGCGAAGCGTCCGTCCTGGGCAGAAGGGCAGCGAGACTATGCGGAGCCATGCCACAACTGCGCCTGGTGCGGCCAAGGCCTACCGGAGGAGGTTACGAGCGGCGCGCGCCAGGGGCGGTTCTGCTCGTCGGTGTGCGCAAATTCCGCCATCCAGAAAAGGTCCGAAGAAGATCGGTTTCATGCGACCAGAACCGGCATGGCTGCATACAGGGTCATTCGACGCGAGCAACTGCCGCTACGCGATTGTCTTCAGTGCGGCACTGGCTTCCGGCCCTTCAACTATAAGAAGGCCGATCAGCGCTTTTGCACTCACGAATGTTCGCAGGTCTATGGACGCCGGATCCCGGAACGGGACTGTAAGACGTGTGGAACTTCGTTCCGTCCAGCCAGCGCGACAGGGCTTTATTGCTCGGTGGCGTGCTCAGTTGCGCGTCCTCGTGAGACAAAGGGATGCCGAGAGTGCGGTAAGCCCCTTTCTACAGGATGCGTCACAGCGCCATTCTGCTCCAGGGCGTGCAGCTATCGCGAAGAACAAGGTCGGCGCCGCATTGCGCGACTGCAGCGCGCTTGTGAAAAGGTATGTGCATATTGCGAGGAGACGTTCGTTGCGAAGACGCCGGCGGCCACCTACTGCTCCCCCACCTGCCGGGCATCAGCGCACTATCACCAGAAGAAGAAGGCCAGCAACGTCATCTATCTGACGACAGAGGTCTTCGACGGGTGGTTCAGGAGGGCGGCTTAGGAGATGATCGTTTCAGCGCCGAGCTTCGCTATAAGGCCATATATTCTCTTGCGGGCTGCCTCCTCGGCCTGAGGCAAATTGCTGCTGTCTTTCGATTTAATCCGGACGTGAAACTCCGATACAATGCCGAAATCTTTCGCTTCATACAAAAAATTAAAGGCACCCATTCCGTCGATAGGATCTTCGAATTCGACACGGCGCAGTAATATATCCATCGTCAATTCCTCTGGGTATGTGTGTGATGCACGAAAGGTGTGGCCATGACGGCCATACCTTGTTGAGCGGCCCGCCTGGTTAGCTAGAGATCGTCTTCACGCTATTAAACCTAAAGCCGCAATGCTTGCAGACGTTCGCCTCCATTAGAACTGTCTCGGCACATTCAGGGCAGGTCTTGCTAGCGCGATGCTCTGCCTGTTGGTGTGCCGACGATACCGCGACAAGTTGCGGGCTGAGCGACGGCATACAGGCGATCAGGATCACGCCGAAGATACCCAGCACAAGGCCGATCAGCAACCAGCCAACCCAATTCCGGTCCTTGGACCCCGCGATGATCGCCGTGACGACCCCGCAAATCAACCACACGGTTAAAATCAACTGAACCCCCATCCCATTTCGGCCAAAGTGGCAGAGGCTGCCGCATGTTGCAATCCATGTTGCATGGATTCGCCGCGTGTCAGTGGAAGTGGCCGGAAATCATGGAAATCAGCTTGCAACAAGAATGCAACACGGAGAGACCGCTTTGGCCGCCACAGCCAAGCTAAAATATTGATTTTGTTGCTTTAAAAAGTGGAGGCCTCGCCCGGAATTGAACCGGGGTACGAGGATTTGCAGTCCTCTGCGTCACCACTCCGCCACGAGGCCGTCCGTGTAGTGGTCGCGGCGATTTAGACCAGCTCTAGACAGAGCGCAAGAGCCTTCGATCTCAATGGCACGATTTTTCGCATTCCGGTGGCTGCACCGCGCGCTAACCCCGCCTGCGCTGCCTCTTCCTGCCCCACCAGACCGACACCCTTCTGCGCCCGCGGCGGACGGTGGCGCTGTCTTGGGAGAGGATGAGGAGCCCGAGCGGGACCATCCAGAAACCGAGAATCGGCAGGAAGCCGAGGCAGCCTCCGCCGATCAGCGCTGTGCCGACCGACATGCGCGCCAACCGCGATTTCGGCAGGGGCACCCGCACCGATCCAAGCACGAGCTTGCCGCGCGCATGGTCGATGCCAAACCGCATTTTCGATCTGGATCGCGTCGACGCGTCCGGTTCAGGTCCTGTTCTGGCTTCCGTCATCCACAGGAAATGGGGATATCGGCATTTATTGCAAGCCGATGAACGATTTTTGAAAAAACCGCTTGGCAAATCGAGAAAGCATTTGTATTAGCCCACTCACACCGCGCCAAGCGGTCTTCCCTGGTAGCTCAGCGGTAGAGCATTCGACTGTTAATCGACAGGTCGCCAGTTCGAATCTGGCCCGGGGAGCCAAATTACAGAAAGCCTTTGCAGCGATGCAAAGGCTTTTTTGTTATGCCTGGCAACAGGTTGCTGGTATCCATGTCCATCCGCCCACGCCCGCGTTGTCCCGGCCAAAAATGAACCTGCGCTTCCGCCGATCGCGTGTTGCGGACCGCCGAGAGACCTGCAACCATCAACGTCAGGAACCCGTTTCCGGGAAGGGTCGGGTTACTCGCTGTACCCCAGCGGCTGCGGGACATGAGGAGATGGACATGAGAATTGCGATGATCCTGATTGCCGCCACGCTGCTTTCGCCAGGCATGGCGCTGGCGCTGCAGTGCACGCCCAACGATGATGCCGCCCGAATCCTCGCCTCTCCCGATCCCGACGATATCCATCCCGACTGGAGCGACGGCTCGACGGTTGGCATGAGCTGGACCTTCGAGGGGAAAGAGGTCGGCGGCGGCAACTATCTCAAAGGCAAGCTGATTTCGCCGCGCGGCGGCGTCGCCAGCCGGGGCGTCTATATCATCGCCAACGAGTGGGATTGCAGCAACTAGACGACGGTTGATTCCGACGAGGCGCAGCCGCCGGCGCAAATTCGCGGTTGATCCCGACGACGAAGCAGTGGAGACTGACGGCGGCTAGCCGCCTTCGACCTCGCTCCTGTTCCGACCGAGATTGTCGCCGGCTATATCGATATCAACCTGTTCAGCCAGGAATGATCCCTTGAAGCAGACATCCGTTTCTCTGTTGCGCCGCCTTTACCTCGGGGCAGCGACCCTCGCCGCCCTCACCCTGACCCAGACGGCGGCCATGGCGGCGCCGAGCTGCTGGTCGCTCCTCCAGAGCAAATACGGGCCAGGCATCCTGAAGGCCGTCGACGAAGCCGATCCCTGCGCCAAGATACCGGGCTTCGAGCAGAAGGAACGGTTCAACCTCACCGGCCTCGACCTCTGCACCGCACCCGATGGCGTGCAGATCAATGCAACCGCCGACCTCGCCTGCAAGTCCGGCGCCCATGGCGGGTTGCTCAAGGGCATGGGCATAAGCGGCAAGCTGCAGGCCTCGATGAGCGTCGATGTCGGTGCCTGCAAGGTGACCGACGCACGTGTCAGCGTCAGCGGCCCGGTCGGCGCGCTGCTGAGCTCTGTCGGCGAGATCCAGGGACTGGCCCGCAACTTCGCCCAGAAGAAGCTCTCGGAGATCTGCGCGCCGCGTTAGTCTCGGTCCGGGCTCGGTGACCCATGGCGGCGGACTGCCTAATGCAGCCGCTGCCTGCAAAAATCCGTTGCCCTTTTGTACTCACACCCTCTTCACATTCCCGCCCCGCCGCTCCNGAGGAGGCGCCGCAGGCGCCGTTCGAAGGCGCGCCGCTGTCGGGCGGCGTCGCCGAATGGGTGAAGCAGCTGGAATCGGAGGCGGAGCTGTCCGGCGTCGAGACGCAGCGGCAGATCGCCTACAAGGCCGGCAAGCATCGCAAGAAGGTCG
>NZ_JBCEBQ010000009.1:0-147500 GCF_049472505.1 Rhizobium sp. HT1-10
CTTGCTCATGCCCGGTCTGCACTTTCAAACTGGCGTAGCGATTACAACGATCAACGCTCGCATTCAGGCCTTGGCTGGCTGACACCGGCCGAATTCGCTCGGACACTCAACCCGCGACGTGATGCGGTGCTGCGCAGCCGAAATGGCTCCGCACCGCAACCCGCCGCTACCGACCCAACAACAGAAACCAAAAACCGCTGGAGCGAACTCAAAACTGGATAAAACTTGGGGGCAAGGTCAGCCTGCTAGGCAATCAGCCGCTACAGTTTCGCAGCATTATCTTCATTGTTTGCGGCTGGATACGACCCGCCCGTTAGTTCGACGGCTCTAAGGTCGAGCCGCATTGGAAGCCAGCTATCAGAGAACGGATCGTATGCCTCTCCGGTTACCATCATGCCCGAACAATCGATGTTTCGTATGCCGTCCCACGAAATCCGAGGACTCCGCCAAAGTGTTCGGTGATCATCGAAACACTCGAAACCCAATCCATCCGAAAAAATTAAGGCGTGCAACTCGGGTTGATACCAGCATTGATCAATTGGTCCGTTGATCTCGCGGACAACCTTGCGCTCCTCACAGTCAACGATATATCCAGCGCCACCGGAAACAACGACCACTGCTTTGGAACCAAACTCCTGATAGACGGCGGAGAAGCCGTCAGGGCGTGGCATCGCAAAGTTTGCCACCCACGGCTTTCCGTTTTCGGGGGTGAATTCCAGAACAAAACCTTCCTGAAAGGCGTCGGGCCTTGGGAAAGATAGAACCGGGGGGCCATAGGGTGGGAGACCGGAGAGAACGCGGATCATCAACATTATCAGAGGCTACTTGCAGACTTGCTGAGCCGTCAAGGTCGACATTCACACACTAGGTAACGGTCTCGTAGATCTGTCAGGGGGCATCCAAATTGAGAGATCGGATTTAGTGGCATTTGCTACCCAATTCCGCTGTTCTGTGCTGCGGGCCCCTCATCCGGCCCTTCGGGCCACCTTCTCCCCGAGGGGAGAAGGGGAGACCTTCGCAGGTCGCATCTATTGCGGTCAGCCACCGGCTGAATCAAATACAACCACGTACGAGAGCAAAATTGCCTTTCCCCTTCTCCCCCTCGGGGAGAAGGTGGCCCAAAGGGCGGATGAGGGGGCTCTCCCCCCTCACCCCATCAAATCCGTCACCTCAGAACGGCGAATCCGGGAAGTAGAAATCCTTGGCATTCTCCTTGGTCACCAGCGTCGCGTCGACGAGGTAGGTGCCGCGGACCGGGATCTGGGTGTAGAAATTGGCGACCGTCAGTTGCAGCGCCGTGCCGACCATGGCAGGCGGATAAAGCACGTCGACGGGGATCATCTTGTCGCCGTCCATGACCTTCTTGATCATGTCCTTCGAGCCGGCACCGGCCACCACGTACTTGATGTCGGTACGCTTGGCCTGGTCGATTGCCTGCAGCACGCCGACCGCCATGTCGTCGTCCTGGCACCAGACCACATCGATCTTCTTGTACTTGGTGAGGAAGTCCTGCATCACCTTGAAGGCGTCGTCGCGGTTCCAGTTGCCGTACTGGCGGTCGAGGACCTTGACGTTGGAGCCGGCGATGCCCTTGTCGAAGCCGTCCTGGCGCTGCTGGTCGATCGGGATCGGCAGGCCGCGGATGATCACGACCTCGGCATCCGGCGTCTTCGACTTGATGTATTCGCCGGCGGTCTGGCCGAGCGCGGGATTGTTGCCGGCGACATAGAGGTCGCGGATGGTGCTGTCGTTGACGCTCGGCGCGCGGTCGACGATGGCGACGAACTTGCCCTTGTCCTTGACCTCCTGCATGGCGTTAACAAGCGGATCCGGATCGGACGGCAGGATGACCAGCGCGTCGATGCCCTGCGTCTCCAGATCCTGCACCGCATTGGCCTGGCTGGCCGGATCGGGCGAGGTCTTGACGATGATGTTGAGGCCGGGATGCTCGGCCATCAGCAGCTTGGCGACGCGGTTGGCATGGAACACCACGCCAGAGGTCCAGCCATGGTCGGCGGCCGGGATCGACACGCCGATGGTGACTTTCTTGTCTTCCGCATGGGCAGCACCCACCAGCGCGGCAATGGCGACTGATGTCGCCAACAGGATTTTACGCATTTGTCTTCTCCTCCCAGAGAATATCGGGGTCGAGTTCGAAAAGGACCGGGCGACCCCACCACCCGGCCATCTTTCACGACTTGCGTATCAGCGACCGCTGAACGAGCATCGCAATGATGATGATCGCGCCCTGTATGGCGCCGATCAGATATTCGCTGACGAAATTCGACAGCAGCATGATGTTGCCGACGATTTCGAGAATGAACGCGCCGCAGACGGTGCCCCAGATACGGCCGACGCCGCCCCTGAGCGCCGTGCCGCCGACGACGACAGCAGTGATTGCCTGCAACTCCCACAGAATTCCTGTCGTCGCCGAGGTCGAGCCCAGCCGGGGCACATAGAGAAGCACGGCGACGGCAACGCAGATCCCCTGGATGACATAGGCGGCGGTGCGCACTTGGTTGACCGAGATGCCGGAATAGCGCGCCACATCCTCGTTCGACCCGACGGCAGCGACATGGCGGCCATAGCGGGTGCGATAGAGGATGAAGGCAGCAATCGCCGCCATGGCGAAGATGACGATGACAGGTACGGGCACGCCGAGCACCTGGCCGAAATAGGCCGGCCGGTACATCTTGACGATCTCGGGACTGCGCAGCGTGATGGCGCCGCCCTGGCTGAGCCACGTGGTCAGGCCGCGAAAAATCCCCATCGTGCCGAGCGTCGCGATGAACGGCTCGATGCGCCCGACGGTGGTGATCAATCCGTTGGCCAGCCCACAGGCGCCGCCGATGGCGACCGCGAGCAGCATCGAAACGATCAGCATGCCGGCTGGGTCGGCGATGACGCCGCTATTGATGAACAGGATCATCAGGCTGGCGACGAAGGCGACCATCGAGCCGACCGAGAGATCGATCCCACCCGCCGAGATGACGAAGGTGGCGCCGATGGCGATGATGGCAATGAAGGCGCTGCGGGTGATGACATTCAGGAGATTGTCGATGCTGATGAAATTCGGATTGGCAAAGGTCCCGAGCACCAACAGCAGCGCCAGCGCCACGAAGGGCGCAACGGCGCGCAGGTCGATGTCCTTCCAGGAACGCTGCAGCTTGACGGTTTCGGTGGTCACATTGGTCATGATTGCTCCGCTCGCACGGCCTCTCCAGCGCTGGCGCCGGTGGCCAGCACGACGATTTCGTTCTCGGTCATCCTGTCGCCTGCGACTTCGCCGACGATCCGGCCGCCGCGCATCACCAGGATGCGGTCGCAGATGCCGATGAGTTCCGGCATCTCCGACGAGACCACGATGATCGAGCGCCCCTGTTCGGCAAGCGTGGCGATGAATTTGTAGATCTGTTCCTTGGTGCCGATATCGATGCCGCGCGTCGGCTCGTCGATAATGACAATGCCCGGATTGAGCAGCATCATCTTGGCGAGCAGCAGCTTCTGCTGGTTGCCGCCCGACAGCTGGCCGGCCAGCATGTCCCTGGAGCCGACGCGGATGTCGAACTCCCGGATGGCCGTGTCCAGCGCGGTGCGCTCCTTGGCCCGATCGACCTGGAAACGGCGGGCAAACTGGCCTAGGGCTGCCAGCGTCAGGTTGACGCGCAGGTCCTTGGTGAGCAGCAGCCCCTTCCCCTTGCGATCCTCGCTCAGATAGACGATGCCGGCCCTGAGGCTTGCCTGCACATCGGCAAAATGCACCGGCTTGCCCTTCAGCCGCACCGCGCCATGCGCATGACGCAGGCCGACGACGCCCTCCATCAACTCCGTACGGCCGGCCCCGATCAGCCCGGCAAAGCCGAGGATCTCGCCGCGATGGAGGGTGAAGGACGCATGCTGGGCATAGCCCGGAACCGAGAAATCCTCGACCTCGAGCACCGCTTCGCGAACAGCCGCGCCATGCCGGTCCGGATAGAGCTTGGCGACATCGCGGCCGACCATCAGCCGCGCCATGTCGGCCGGCTCCAGATCGGCGGCGGGATGGGTGGCGACCACGCGCCCGTCGCGCAGCACCGTCACCCGGTCGGCGATCTCCTTCACCTCCGGCAGCCGATGCGAGATATAGAGGACGGCCACGCCCTTGGCGCTGATATCCCGGATGAGCTTCAGCAGCGCGGTGGTCTCGGTCGGCGTCAGCGAGGCGGTCGGCTCGTCGAAGATCACCAGCCGGTGCGGCACCAGCAGCACCCGGGCGATCTGCACCAGCTGGCGCTGTGCGATCGACAACCGCCCGACCACCACCTCGGGCTCGATATCGGCCCCGAGATCGCGGATGGCACGGCGGGCACCGGCATTCATCGCCCGGTCGTCGACAACAAGGCCGCGCCGCAGTTCACGCCCGAGATAAAGATTTTGCGCCACCGTCAGATCGGGAGCGAGCAGGATTTCCTGATGGACGAGCACGATGCCGCGCGTTTCGGCCTCCACCGGGCCCGACAGATGCACCGCCTGGCCATCGATCAAAACCTCGCCGCGCGTCGGCTGCAGGTGCCCGGACAGCAACCGCATCAGCGTCGACTTGCCAGCCCCGTTCTCGCCGATGATCGCATGGACCTCGCCGGCCATGACAGAAAGATTGATGTCGCGCAGGACCTCGACGGGACCAAAGGATTTTGAAAGGCCGGCAGCCTGCAGCAGCGGAGCATCCGGTCGCGGGTTCATCGCGGCCCACCCGATGTGATAGCCCGCACGCAGCCGCCCGCCATCGCCAGCCGCACGGCATACAAACCTACGGCCCCACAAAGGGCGACAAGGCTCACGCCATCGTCCTCAACAACTCTCTCCACCCCGGTACTCCTCCACAGCCGAAGCTAGCGCAAGTGATGAGGTACGTAAAGCAGTGGGCGACTGTTTTTATGGATTACAAACAGGGCGTGTGGGCGGGATAACGGAGATCGCTTGAAGAATTGTATTTTATAAACTACGGTGCGGCATGTTCGAGCTGCGACAGACGGAAACTTTCGTGCGGTGGCGGAAACGAATTGCCGATGATCGTGCACGCGCGCTCATCGCTTCCAGGCTCGACCGGCTCGCCTACGGCCACGTGGGGACGCACACCCGGTCGGCGATCGTATTCGGTAGCTCAGAATTCATTATGGTCCCGGTTACGGCATCTACTTCAGAACACGCGGCAACACGCTGATTGTCCTTCTGTGCGGTGGCGACAAAGGCACGCAGACCATGGATATCGCGACCGCCAAACGCCTTTTGAATGAGTGGAGTGACGAGAATGGCTGAAAAGCTGACAGCCTATGATCCCGCCGAAGACCTGGGCTCGGACGAGGCGAAAGCAATCTTCATGAGCGAGGCTTTCGAGACAGGCGACCCGGGCTACATTGCCCATGCGCTGGGCGTGGTCGCACGCGCCAAAGGCATGACGCAGATCGCGAACGATACCGGCCTGTCCCGGGAACAGCTTTACAAATCATTCAGCGAGACCGGCAATCCGACACTGAAGACGACCCTTGCTGTGATGAAAGCGCTCGGGATGACGTTGGCGGCAAAAGCGGCGACAGCATGAGGAAGCGTCCCCCGCCATAGGCGGGGGACGCAAGGATCGATCAAACGTAGCGGTTGACGATGTTTTCCAGCAGTTCCTGTTTGCCCGAACGGGGCTGCGGGTTGACGTCCTTGCTTTCGACCCAACCGGCGATATCGTCCAGCGAATATTCCCCGCGCAGCAGCTTCTGGGCTTCGGCCGTGTTCCAGCCGGCGTAGCGATCGTCGAGGGGCTTGGAAAGCGCCTTGTCCTCGATCATCTTGGCCGCTGCCTTCAGGCCACGGGCGCAGCAATCCATGCCGCCGATATGGCCGATCAGCAGGTCTTCGGCATCGAGCGACTGACGGCGCAGCTTCGAATCGAAGTTGGTGCCGCCGGTGGTGAAGCCGCCGCCTGAGAGAACCTGGTAATAGGCCAGCGTCATTTCCGGAACGTTGTTCGGGAACTGGTCGGTGTCCCAGCCGGACTGGTAGTCGTTGCGGTTCATATCGATGGAGCCGAAGACGCCGAGCGCGTTGGCGAGCGCCAGCTCGTGCTCGAAGGAATGGCCGGCAAGGATGGCGTGGCCCTGCTCGATGTTGAGCTTAACTTCGTTCTCGAGACCGTAGGTCTTGAGGAAGCCGTAGACGGTGGCGACGTCATAGTCGTACTGGTGCTTGGTCGGCTCCTGCGGCTTTGGCTCGATGAGGATCGTGCCCTTGTAACCGATCTTGTGCTTGTACTCGACGACGAGGTTGAGGAAGCGCCCCATCTGGTCGAGTTCGCGCTTGAGGTCGGTGTTGAGCAGGGTCTCGTAGCCCTCGCGGCCGCCCCACAGCACGTAGTTCTCGCCGCCCAGCTTCTTTGTCGCATCGAGGCAGGTTTTGACAGTTGCCGCGCCGAAGGCGAAGACATCCGGATCCGGGTTGGTGGCCGCGCCCGACATGTAGCGGCGGTGCGAGAACATGTTGGCCGTGCCCCAGAGCAGCTTGACGCCGGTGTCTGCCTGCTTCTCAGCAAAATAATCGACGATCTCGTTGAGATTCTTCGTGTTCTCGGCGAAGTTATTGCCTTCCGGACGCACGTCTGCGTCGTGGAAGCAGTAATAGGGCGCGCCGAGCAGCGTGAAAAATTCGAAGGCGACATCGGCCTTCAGCTTGGCAGCTTCCATCGTGTCGCTGAACCAGGGACGTAGGAAGGTCTGGCCGCCGAAGGGGTCGCCGCCCGGCCATGTGAACGTGTGCCAGTAGGCGACGGCAAAGCGCAGATGGTCTTCCATCCGCTTGCCGAGCAGCATCTCGTCCTTGTTGTAGTGGCGGAAGGCCAGCGGGTTGGTGCTGTCGGGGCCTTCGTATTTTACCTTCTGGATATCGCCGAAAAATCCGCTGTTCATGGGTATTTCCTCCTTGGTTGGTCTGTAGTGTTGGTTCTGTGGCCCCCCTCATCCGGCCCTTCGGGCCACCTTCTCCCCGAGGGGAGAAGGAAAGACGAGGCCTCGACATTTCCCCCTCTCCCCTCGGGGAGAGGGTAGGGTGAGGGGGTTTTGTTGCTAATGCGCCAGCGACTTGATCGCCGGATAAAGCGCCCGGTAGCGCCCATAGGCTTCCTCATATCCACCGGCCAGGGCCGCAACCGGCTCGATCGTCCCGGCAGTTGCAGGCGGCGTGCACACGGCGACCGGATCGGCACCCGTGGCCGCAATCAGCCCCAGCCGGGCAGCGCCGAAGGCCGCGCCGAAATCGCCGTCCGCCGGCAGGTCGACGGGCACGCCGAGCGCGGTCGCGATCGAGGCCAGCCAGTAGCGCGAGCGTGAGCCGCCGCCGATGGCGGTGACGCGGGCAATCTGGGTGCCGGCAGAGCGCAGCGCCTCGAGGCTGTCGCGGATGGCAAAGGACACGCCTTCGAGCACCGCCTGGGTCAGCACGACGCGGCTGCTTTCATGGCCGAGGCCGATGAAGGCGCCACGGATGGCGGCATCGTTGTGCGGCGTACGCTCGCCGGACAGATACGGCAGGAAGGTGACACCCGATGGCGCCTTCAGGCTGTCGCCGAGCTCGTTGGTCAGGTCAGCGGGCGACTTGCCGGTGATCTCGGAATGCCAGTTGAGCGCGTCGGTGGCCGACAGGATGACGCCCATCTGGTGCCAGGTGTTAGGCAGCGCATGGCAGAAGGCATGCACGGCGCTTTCCGGCTTCGGCAGGTAGGAACCGTTAGCGGCAAACAGCACGCCTGACGTCCCGAGCGACACGAAGGCTGCGCCATCGCTGACTGTGCCCATGCCACAGGCCGACGCCGCGTTGTCGCCGGCACCGCCGGCCAGCACGACGTTGTCGCCCATGCCCCACTTGGCCGCGAGTTCACCGCGCAGGATGCCTGCAACTTCCGTGCCTTCGACCAAGGTCGGCATCTGCGCCTCGGTGAGGCCGGTGGCCTCAAGCAGCTCCGCCGACCATTTGCGCTTGCCGGTATCCAGCCACGACGTGCCGGCCGAATCCGACATCTCGGACATGTGCTCGCCGGTCAGCCAGAGCCGCAGATAGTCCTTCGGCAAAAGCACATGCGCGACCTTGGCGAAAATCTCTGGCTCGTGCTTGGCCACCCAGGCAAGCTTGGGCGCGGTGAAGCCCGGAAAAACGATATTGCCGGTCAGCGCCCGGAAGCGCGGGTCGGCATCGAGGGCAGCCGCCTCGACATGGCTGCGGGTGTCGTTCCACAGGATGCAGGGGCGCAGCACCTTGTCGCTGGCATCGAGCAGCGTCGCGCCGTGCATCTGGCCGGAGAGCCCGATGCCGCGCACGGCAGCCAGTTCTGTCGGATGGGAGGCCTTGAGGCCAGCAATCGCCTCTTCCGTGGCGCGGACCCAATGGGCCGGATCCTGCTCCGACCAACCGGGATGCGGGCGCGAGACGTCGAGCGCGCCGTTGGCCGAGCCGACAATCTTCTGATTGCCGTCGATCAGCATGGCCTTGACGCCTGACGTGCCGAGATCGAGACCGAGATACATGTGTTCACTCCTGTTGCCGCCCCTCAGGGCAGATTGTCTTTCAAGAAAATATCGAGCCGGATGCGTTCCTGCGCCGCGATCAAGGCCAGTCCGTCGGCCTTGGCCTTCAGCACGCGAATGGCGCTGCGCACCTCGTGGCCGGCATCCTGGTTGAGCACCACGTCGATCAGCCCGTCCTGCAGCGCCTGGCGCGTGTAGTCGGTGAGTTCGTGCACGACGACGGTGAGCCCTCGCCCGGCCGCCTGCTCCCGGAGCGCGGCCAACAATCCCCGATTGCCGGCACCGATGCTGTAGATGCCGATGACCTCGGCATTCGTCGCGAGCGCCTTGGCGATCAGTCCCTGTACGACCTCCGGATCGTCCCGCCCCTCCAGAACAGGCAGCAGCGTCAGGCCGGAAAACTCTTCCGCCATCATCGCCGAGAACCCTTCCAGGCGTTCACGATGGTCGCGGACCAGCAGCGAGCCGGCGAGCACGAGGATCTCACCGCGCCGGCCGCCAAGAAAGCGACCAAGCAGGCGGGCAGCCGTGCGCCCCGCCGCAATGTTATCGATGCCCGCGTAATGATGGCGCGCGGAGCCGGTGAGGTCGGACACCAGCGTCACCACGGGGACCTTTGCCCGCACCAGCCGGTCGACCGCAGCCTGCACTTCGGGAGCATCGACCGCGACCAGCGCCACGCCGGCGACATCGCTACCGGCAAGGCTGTCCAGCACTTCAACCAGCGCTGCCGGATCGAAGGCCGGCACCTCGATGATGCGGATCTCGGTGCGCTCGAAACCGCCGCGGGAAATCGCCTGCCGGGCCTCGGCGTGAAGACCGTGCATGAAAGAATTGTTGCTGGCCGGAAGGATGAAGACCAACGGATAAAGCCGCCCCTTGGCGAGATTGGCCGCCGCCATGTCGCGCACGTAGCCGATCTCGCTGATGACAGCCTCGACCCGCTGACGCGTCACGCTGCGCACGCCGGCGCGCTGGTTCAGCACCCGGTCGACGGTCGCAAGGCTGACGCCCGCGGCAGCGGCAATATCGTGAACGGTTGGCCTCATCTCTCCTCCTGGAAAGACCCTTAGCGCCAAATCTGACGTACGTAAATCAGATTTTTCACGATGAGCCAGCGGCGGGCGGGGCGACCTACAGAGGGAGAAGATTCAGGCGTTATTTTTCATGGTCACCGGCGATCCGCGCCTCGACGCGCCTGGCGATGGCGGAAAGGTCGCGCTTCTTTCCACCCAGCGTTTCGATCGCCGCCACGGCGACGTCGCTCGCCACATAGTCCGACTTGTGACCCATGTTGTGGATCGAGATCAGCCGTGCGCCGCGGATGGCCTCGGAAAGCTGTTTCGCATGGATGGTCGGCGAGACGACGCTGTCGGTGTCGCCGGTGATGATGATGGTCGGCTTGGCGATTTCGGGGTAGCGCGGCGATGTCCGGCGGGTCCAGTCCTTGAGATTGGCGATGTCGACGGAATTGTTGTGGAACGAGGCCGGACGGATGGCCATCCGCGCACGGGTCTTTTCGACATAGTCCTTCGGCGCCACATTCGGCGCGAAGACGCCGGCGACGGCGCTGTTGATCGCCACGAGGCCCGCCGGAGGTGCCACAAAGGTGCTGAAGAGCCATCCGGTGACCGGCGCGGACGCCGCCCGATAATACCAGGCAATGCCGCCCGGCCATGGATAGACGGCAGGCGAGAGGAAGACGAGCCCGACGACCTTATCCGGGTGACGGAGCGCGAAGGCCGCAACGACAGCGCCGCCGAAGGAATGACCGACGATAACAGCCTTGCGGATCCCCCGCTTGTCCATGAGAGCGGCAATCGCGTCGGCCTGGCCGTCCGGCGAGGCATTGGCCGCGCCGCCGCGCTCGGAGCGACCGTAGCCGGGGCGATCGACGAATAGCAGGTCAGCCCGACCCTCGAGCTTGTCGCGAAACGACAGCATTGGGTCGAACAGGTTGGCGCTGGCGCCGTGGACGAAGACCACGGGCGGTAGTTCCGGACGGCTGGCACGAAGATAGACGCTGTTAAGCCTGTAGCCGCCGACATCGATCATCTCCTGCGGGACCGCATCCTTTGCGACCGCAGCCATGGGCGAAACGCCGCCGGCAAACAGCACCACCAGAAACAGGAGGCGCCAGGTGACCTTGAAGACTGTCTGCAGCATGAAGAGATGATCCAGAGTGAAAGCGTGGAAAGATCGTGTCTACGGCGGGCCTGCCGGTGCGGTTCAGCACCGCGCAACAAAACGCCGCCAGACGAATACGTCGTGGCGGCGAAAAGGTTTCGGAACATTTGGCCTTAGTGGCCGCCGGCTGGCGCCCCCTTGGGTGGCGGCTTCGGCTTGCTGATCATGGCGACGCCGATCAGCATCAGGGTGAACAGGACTGTCAGCAGCATGAACACGTCGCTGAACGACATGACCATCGCCTGTTGGGTTGTCATGTTGACCAGTGAGCGGACGGCCGCGTTCGCCCCGTCTATGCCTTGGGCGTTGTAGCTGGCGGCTGTATTGTTCAGCTGGTCGACGGCAGCCGGATTGCCCCAGTTGATGTTCTCGCGCAGGCGCATGTAGTGCAGGTCCTGGCGGTTTGTCAGAACCGTGTTGATGATGGCAAGCCCGACGGCACCGCCGAGATTTCGCGTCAGGTTGAACAGCCCGGACGCACCGCGCATCCGCTCCGGAGACATCGTTCCGAGCGCGATGTTGTTGATCGGCACCATGCACAGCATCAGCCCAACGCCACGCAGGATCTGCGGAATGAGCAGTTCCCAGAAATCCCAGTCCGTGGTGATCGACGTCATGATCCAGGTGCCGGAGGCGAAGAAGACGAAGCCGGCCGCCATGATCACCCGGGGATCGAGCTTGCCCGACAGAATGCCGGCGATCGGCGCCGTGCAGAACATGGCAAGACCCGAGACGAACATGGTCTCGCCGATCATCAGCGAATTGTAGCCGCGAATTCGTCCGAGGTAGAGCGGGTAGACATAGGTGAGGCCATAAAGGCCGATGCCCATGACGAAGGAAAACACCGAGCCAAAGGAGAAGTTCTTGTTGGCAAAGGCCTTGAGATCGACGATCGGGAAGGACGCCGTGAAGGCCCGGAAGAAGAAGATCACCCCGCCGATGGCCGACGCGATCGCGGCAATGACGATATAGCCGTCGTTGAACCAGTCGTTGGTATTGCCCTCCTCGAGGACATATTCGAGGGCGCCGAGAAACACCGCCATGCCGAACAAGCCCCACCAGTCGAACTTCTTCATCAGCGACAGCTCCGGCTTGTCGAAGTCGATGAACTTCCAGGTGACGATGGTGACGATGATGCCCGGGCCGATGTTGACGAGAAACAGCCAGTGCCAGGAAAAGGCATCGCTCAGATAGCCGCCGACAGTCGGACCAATGGTCGGCGCGAGCGTCGCGATCAGGCCGATGATCGGCGAGATGACATTGCGTTTCGACGGCGGAAAGATGGTGAAGGCGGCAGCGAAGACGGACGGGATCATGCCGCCGCCGATGAAACCCTGCATGGCGCGATAGACGATCATCTGGTCGATGTTGGTGGCCGTGGCGCAGAGCGCGCTCGAGGCGGTGAAGCCGGCCGCACAGATGGCGAAGAGATAGCGGGTGGAGATGATCCGCGCCAGCGTGCCCGACAGCGGGATCATGATGACCTCGGCGATCAGATAGGCGGTCTGCACCCAGGCGATCTCGTCCGAGCCGGCGCTGAGGCCGGCCTGGATTTCGGCGAGCGATGCCGACACCACCTGAATGTCGAGGATCGACATGAACATGCCGAGCACCATCGCGAAAAACGCGATCAGCCGGCGCGGGTCCATCCGCTCGGACGCAGGCGCGGCAGGACCGGCAACCGATCCTGCAGTCGTTGTGGCGGCAGCCATGGGTGCTCTCCGAGCTTTACTTGTTCGACTGCGGTGCAGTGCGGGTGTCCACGTCGACGACGACGCTGAGACCGGCGCGCAGGCGACCGCTTTCAAGGGCATCCTGCGGCAGCGCGATCCGGACCGGCACGCGCTGGATCACCTTGGTGAAATTGCCCGTCGCATTTTCCGGCGGCAGCAGCGAGAAGACCGAGCCAGAGGCCGGCGAAATCGACTCGACGGTGCCGACGATGGGCTCGTCGCTGTAGGCGTCGACGTGCACTTCGACCTTCGAACCGGGAACGACGTGCTGGAGCTGCGTTTCCTTGAAGTTGGCGTCGATGTAGAGCTTGCGGGTCGGGACGATCGACATCAGCCGGGTGTTGGACGAGACATAATCGCCTTCCTGGACCGACCTGTTGCCGATGACGCCGTCATAAGGGGCCTTGAGAACCGTAAAGCTCAGATCGCGCGCCGCCTTGTCGCGCGCGAGTTCCAATGTGCGGACCGTACCCTCGGCCTGCCGGCGCTGCGCCTGCAACAAGGCGATATTGGCCTGCGCGGAAGCGATGTTGGCATCGCCCGCCACGAGGTTGGCATTGGCCTGGTCAAGCGCGATGTTCGCCGAATCGACATTGGCAGCGGTACCGGCCGACTTCGATTCCAGCTGGACGGCGCGGGTCTGGGTTATCTGGGCGCCGCGCACGGTGGCCTGCAAGGCAACCTTCTGCGCCTGCGCCTGCGCAAGCGTCGCCTCGCCCCCGACGATCTGCGCGTCGATGGTCTTCAGCGCCAGTTGCTCCGTATCGACCTGTGCCTGCGCCTGATCGAGAGCGTTCTGGTAATCTCCGGCATCCAGCGTCAACAGGACGTCGCCGGCCTTGACCTGCTGGTTGGCAACCACATCGACCTTGGCGACGTAGCCAGTGACCTTCGGCGAGATGACCGCCATGTCGCCACCGATATAGGCGTCGTCAGTCGATACCAGGAACCGGCCGGTCGTCCACCAGTTGTAACCGTACCAACCGCCGCCGATGAGGGCGACAACGGCGATGATCGGCAGGATCAGGCTGCGGCGCTTCTTCGCCACAGGGGGCGTGGCATCCGTGGTCGGCGCTGCAGGAGCCGTCGAGGCGGGCGTTCCACGCACTTCCGCCGCTTCTGCCTTGGCGTCGACAGCAGGCTCCGGCGAAGCGGAAACGTCGTTCACGGAGGCGTCAGCAGGATCGTTTACAATGCGTGCTACATTGCTTTTCTGAGTCATCGACATGGAGGTGCACCGCAGGTTGGCGTAACGATACCGAACCGAACCGTTCGGTTTAGTTTGGTTGACTTAGAATGTTTTTAGCTCCATATCAAGTATTACCGAACCAGTGGGTTCGATTTGGTTAAAGAATCTTCGAAACATGGAAATCTCTGACAACGTGACGGTCGAAACAAAAGAATCGGTTGAGGACATTTTACCTTCCCAGGGAGGCCGTTGGGCTGCTGGCGAGGATCCTGTCAAACGCGAACAGATCCTTGACGGCGCCCATAACGTCTTCATGCGGCTGGGCTTCGACGCCGCCAGCATGAACGACGTGACCCGCGAAGCCGGCGTCTCGAAGGGCACGCTCTATGTCTACTTCGCCAACAAGGAAGAGCTTTTTTCGGCGACCATCGAGCGGGAACGCGCGAATTTCATCGCAAGGATGCGTATGACGCTGGCCGAGCACGACGACCTCGAAGGCGGCCTCTACGATTTCGGCGTCATCTTCGTACGCCACATGACCAACGAGAACGTCATCTCGGCGATGCGCACTGTCCTCGGCGTGCGCGATCGGATGCCGGTGCTCTGTCAGCGCTTCTTCAAGGGCCCCGAAAACCTGCGCACGGTGCTTCAGGAATTTCTCCGGCGGCATATGGCCACCGGCCGGCTCGAGATCGACGATCTTGATCTCGCTGCAGGGCAATACCTCGATCTTGCCAGCGGAAGCTTCTTCAAGCAGCGGCTTTTCGGCAGCATGGAGGATGTGCCAAGCCAGGCGGAAATCGAGCGCGTGATCAATGGTGCCGTCCGCACTTTCATGCTCGCCTTCGGCGCACGCGAAAAGAACGCAAACCCCCAGGTTTGACGGTATGTGAGACGCGGCTTGCGCTTGAGATTGCAGTTCCTACATTAGTCCGGGCATTTTCGCCGAGCTGCTATTGTGGGGACGTTATCGATGGAGACTATTCTGCCGCTTCTTCAGGATCCGACCGCCTGGGTGGCGCTCGTGACGCTTGTCGTGATGGAGGTGGTGCTCGGCATCGACAACCTCATCTTCATTTCGATCCTCACCAACAAGCTCCCTCCTGAACACCGCGACAGGGCCCGCAAGATCGGCATCAGCCTGGCGCTGATCATGCGACTGGCGCTGCTCGGCACCGTCGCCTGGATCGTCAAGCTGACCATCCCCGTCTTCGAGATCTGGGGCCACGGCTTTTCGTGGAAGGACATCATCCTCTTGGCCGGCGGTCTCTTCCTTCTGTGGAAGGCGACCAAGGAAATCCATCACAACGTCGACCCGGTCGACCATGAAGGCGATTTCATCGCCAAGTCGACGACGACGGGCTTTGCCGCCGCCATCGGCCAGATCCTGCTGCTCGACCTTGTCTTTTCCGTCGATAGCATCATCACCGCCGTCGGCATGACGCCGCATATCCCGATCATGTTCGTGGCCGTCATCGCCGCCGTCACCGTCATGCTGGTGGCCGCAGCGCCGCTCGCCAACTTCATCGAGAAGAACCCCTCCATCGTCATGCTGGCGCTCGCCTTCCTGCTGATGATCGGCACGACGCTGATCGCCGAGGGCATGGGCTTCCACGTGCCGAAGGGCTATGTCTACGCCGCCATGGCTTTCTCCGCCCTGGTCGAGATCCTGAACATGCTGGTCAGAAACCGCCGGGCCAAATCGCAGACCCGGCACTGAGGCCTGACACAGCCTGACGACAGCGGCCGGACCGGCGCCTTATCGGCGCTGGCCCGGCCTTTTGCCGCCACCATTCCAAGCCGCCTCAATCGGCAGTTTTCCTTGACCTTGACGGTTGAATATGGCCTAAGGCCAGCCAAACGGACGATGGCCTTATGGGCAGCGTTTTGACGCTGTTTTGCGGCTGTTTCCAAAAGTCCGATCCTTGGCGCCGGCCAGTGCCCCGTCTGGATCTCCCGCACGTCATCACGGATAGACATCATGACCACATCAGGCGTCCGCGTCCGCATCGCACCCTCCCCGACCGGCGAACCCCATGTCGGCACGGCCTACATTGCGCTGTTCAATTATCTCTTTGCCAAGAAGCACGGCGGCGAGTTCATCCTGCGCATCGAGGATACCGACGCAAACCGCTCGACGCCGGAATTCGAGACGAAGGTTCTGGATGCGCTGAAGTGGTGCGGCCTCGAATGGTCGGAAGGCCCCGATATCGGCGGCCCCTACGGCCCCTATCGGCAGAGCGACCGCAAGGACATGTACCAGCCCTACGCCGAGGAGCTGCTGCAGAAGGGCCACGCCTTCCGCTGTTTCTGCACGCCCGAGCGGCTGACGGAAATGCGCGAGGCCCAGCGGGCCGCCGGCAAGCCGCCGAAATATGACGGGCACTGCCTCAACCTGTCAGCCGAGGAAGTCTCCTCCCGCGTCGCATCGGGCGAAGCCTCCGTCGTGCGGATGAAGATCCCGGCCGAAGGCTCGTGCGATTTCCACGACGGCGTCTACGGCGATGTCTCTATCCCTTGGGACTCGGTCGACATGCAGGTGCTGATGAAGGCCGACGGCATGCCGACCTACCACATGGCCAATGTCGTCGACGACCACCTGATGAAGATCACCCATGTGGCGCGCGGCGAGGAGTGGCTCGCCTCGGTGCCGAAGCACATCCTGCTCTATCGCTATTTCGAATGGGACCAGCCGGTGTTCATGCACCTGTCGCTGATGAGGAATGCCGACAAGTCAAAACTGTCGAAGCGCAAGAACCCGACCTCGATCTCCTATTACACCGCGCTCGGCTATATTCCGGAAGCGCTGATGAACTTCCTCGGCCTGTTCTTCATGCAGATCGGCGAAGGCGAGGAATTGCTGACCATCGACGAACTGGCCGCGAAGTTTGACCCGGAAAGCCTGTCCAAGGCCGGCGCCATCTTCGACATCCAGAAGCTCGACTGGCTGAACGGCCGCTGGCTGCGCGAAAAGCTGTCGGAAGAAGAGTTCAGCCAGCGCGTGCTCGCCTGGGCGATGGAAAACAGCCGCCTGCAGGAAGGCCTTAGGCTGTCGCACTCGCGCATCACCAAGCTCGGCGAACTGCCGGATCTGATGGGCTTCCTGCTGAAATCGGACCTCAACCTCGACGCTTCGGCTTACGCCAAGATAAAGTCGACGCCCGAGGAGCTGCTCGAGATCTTCAACACGGTGCAGCCGGATCTCGAAAAGATCCTCGAGTGGAACGTCGAATCCATCGAGGCGGAACTCCGCGCCATCGCCGAACGCACTGGCAAGAAGCTGAAGGTCATCCTGGCGCCGATGTTCGTCGCCATGTCCGGCTCGTCGCGGTCGTTGCCGCTGTTCGATAGCATGGCCATCCTCGGCCGTGCGGTCGTGCGCCAGCGGCTGAAGCTGGCGGCCAAGACAGTTGCCACGATGGTCGGCAGCGGGAAATAATGGCTGCGCGCCCTCATCCGGCCCTTCGGGCCACCTTCTCCCCAAGGGGAGAAGGGACGGCCGTTGCGGCCTGACCTCCAGTCCCCTCTCCCCTCGGGGAAAGGGCTAGGGTGAGGGGGGCGGCATGCACAGTGTTACAACGACAAGCGGCCATGCCGCCAAAGAGGTCCAACAGATGTCCGACACCAAGACCGAAACCGCCCTCTCCTCCGACGCCACCGAAGTGCGCGCCCAGAAGCTGAAGCTGCTGCGCGAACAGGTGGGCGACGTCTATCCGGCCCATTTCCACCGGACCATGACCAACAGCGAACTGGCCGCGAAATACGCAGAGCTGCCGATCGATACGGAAACAGAGGACATGGTGACGGTCGCCGGTCGCGTCTACTCCTCGCGCAACTCGGGCATGTTCATGGACATCCATGACGCCGGCGCCAAGATCCAGATCTTTTCCCACAAGGACACCACGCCGGAAGAGGCCCGCGCGCTGCTGCCGATGATCGACATCGGCGACATCATCGGCGTCACCGGCGTCGTGCGCCGCACCAAGCGCGGCGAGCTGACGATCTCGGCCCGCGAGATCACCATGCTGACCAAGTCGCTGCTGCCGATGCCGGAAAAGTGGCACGGCCTCTCCGACATCGAGACCCGCTACCGCAAGCGCCATCTCGACATCATGACCAACGAGGACTCGAAGCTGCGCTTCCAGCAGCGCTCGAAGATCGTCTCCGGCATCCGCCGCTTCATGGAAAACGACGGCTTCATGGAAGTCGAGACGCCGATGCTGCATTCGGTCTATGGCGGCGCCACGGCCGAGCCCTTCAAGACCCATCACAACACGCTGAAGCTCGACATGTACCTGCGCATCGCGCCGGAACTGTTTCTGAAGCGCACGCTGGTCTCCGGCCTCACCGACAAGGTGTTCGAGATCAACCGCAACTTCCGCAACGAAGGCGTCTCCACCCGGCACAATCCGGAATTCACCATGATGGAGTGCTACTGGGCCTATGCCGACTACGAGGACATCATGGACCTCGTCGAACGGCTGTTCTCGACGCTGGCGATGAGCATCCACGGCACCACCGAATTCGCCTTCGGCGACAAGCAGATCTCCTTCAAGGGACCGTTCAAGCGCGTTCCCATGCCAGATGCCGTCAAGGAAGCCACCGGCATCGACTTCCTGGCCATGAAGACCGACGAGGAAGCCCGCACCGCTGCCAAGGCAGCCGGCTTTGCCGTCGAGAAGGACTGGACCTGGGGCGAGTGCCTGGCCTTCATCTTCGAGGAGAAGGTCGAGGGCACGCTGATCCAGCCGAGCCACGTCACCCACTTCCCGAAGGACATTTCGCCCTTCGCCAAGGAAGTGCCGGGAGAACCACGCCTCGTCGAACGCTTCGAGACCTATTGCAACGCCTGGGAACTGGGCAACGCCTTCTCGGAACTGAACGACCCGGAAGAGCAGCGCAAGCGCATGGTCGAGCAGCTGGAGCAGGCCCACGCCCGCGGCGAGAAGGACAAGCAGCTCGACGACGAGTTCCTCGATGCGATCGACCAGGGCATGCCGCCGGCCGGTGGCCTCGGGATCGGCGTCGACCGCCTGATCATGCTTTTGACCAACGCCCCGTCGATCCGCGACATCATCCTCTTCCCGGCCCGCCGCGCCAAGGCTGACTGAGACCGATCAAGACGCGACGGAGGCCCCGAGGCCTCCCTCGCCAATGGCTTCGTCCCTATTTGTTGGCGCCTGTGGTCTGCGGATCGGCAAGCGAGCGCTCGGCGGCGTCCACAAGCGCCGGCGCCTTTGTCGTACTGACAGGCAACTCCGGCACGGGCGCCGGTTCTTCACTGGCTCCGATGAAACTGCCGGTGTGGCCGCCTTCGGGCTTCATGTCGCTCGTCGGCTGGCCATGCTCGGCCGGCGCCGCTTCGCCTTCCGCCGGCTTTTCCTCGGCTGGCTTGCCCTCGGCACCCTCCTTGGTCGCACCCGCCTCCTCCTCGGGTTTCTTTTTCGGGTGCTTGCCGCCTTCCGGCGCCTTGGCCGCTTCCGCCGTGACGGGATCGGCGCAATCGCTGTGGTCGCTCAAGCTGGCCATAACGCGGTCCACGTCGTCATTGGTCATCTCGATTCGCTCGCCGTAGAACTGGCCATCGTCATTGGCATTGCCGTCATAGTAGCGGGCCGTGATCGGCGCCTCGACAGACCCATTGGCGACCTTTTCCGGGTGCGGCACGTAGACGACTGTCGCGCCAAGCGCGCGGCCGCGGATGTCCGATTGCAATGTCGGCCCCTTCTTGTCGAGAACGACGACCTGTACGAGATCCGGCTTTTGCGCATCGTAGACGGCTTTGGCGACCCGAAGCGCCGTCGTCACCCGAGTCAGTCCATCGGTGGCATCGGCGGTGATATATTTGCGCAGCCAGACGTGGTTGTTCTTGCGGATCGTCACAAGGTTGACGTCGGTGCATTTCATGCCGTTGATCGAGGTCGTGGAAGGGCCGAATAGTTTGTCGCGACCGATATAAAGTGCGAATGCGCCGGAGGAGCCCATCAACAAGGCCACTCCGCCGATAATAATGACCAGTTTCCGGGACAGCCGGAACTTGCGCAGTAAGGCCATCAAGCCAACTGCTCCACCATAACGCACCCCAACACCACGATTCACAACTGCGAAGCTAAAGATACGACGTTTCAGAATACTTAAGGGGAGCGTGAAACTCGGCGTGACACGATCACAATTGCGATCCACTATTCCTATATTTTTGCAATGAAACCAACAGCTTCTGGGTTGCACCCGATAACGTAAAAACTTTAAGGTGTGCCATTTCGCGACGCGATACAATATTTAATTGCGCCCGCCCTCCTCGCCGCCTATCCGTGTGGAGGAGCCTTACTTGCCATGGCTCTTGCCGCCGTGGTTTAACCCAGTCCATGGCATTCACGCTGAGACAGCTTCAATATTTCGTGGCCGTCGCCGAACAGGGGTCGGTGACCCGTGCCGCGCAGAATCTGTCGATCTCGCAATCGTCGGTGACCGAAGCCTTGAAGGAGCTGGAGAGCGATCTCGGCGTCAATCTCTTCGATCGCCATCCGCGTGGCCTGTCCATCACCCATAACGGCCACCAGTTCCTGCGCCATGCGACAAAGATCCTGTCGACCGTCTCGGATGCACGCACCAGCTTCTCCGGCCAGAAGAGCGCCTCGGCCGGAACGCTGAACATCGGCGTCACCTCATTGGTCGCCGGCTACGTGCTGTCCGACCTTTTGGCCCGCTACCGCCGCGCCTGCCCCGGGGTCGAGGTGTCCGCAATCGAGGACAATGGCGGCTATCTCGAGCATCTCCTCGTCGGCGGGGAGCTGGACGTTGCCGTCATGGTCATCTCCAATCTGCGCGACCGCATGGCGCTGCAGGCCGAGATCCTCGAGACGTCGCCCTATCGCCTGTGGTTGCCGATGGGCCACCCGCTGGTGTCGGCCGATATCATCAGCGTCGCCGACATCAGCCGCGAGCCGCTGATCATGCTGACGATCGACGAGATCGAGGAGAACACCGGCAAGCTGCTGTCGGCGCTGGGCGCCCGCCCGCACGTCGCCTTCCGCACCCGCTCGGTGGAGGCCGTCCGTAGCCTGGTGGCAACCGGCGCCGGCGTGGCCCTGCTGCCCGACCTGGTCTACCGTCCCTGGTCGCTGGAAGGCGACCGCATCGAAAGCCGCGACGTGTCAGGCGCGCTGCCGGTCGTCCAGGTCGGCATGGTCTGGCGCAAGGGCTCGACCCTGCCCCAGGCGGCCCGCGACTTCGTCGGCATCGCCGAAACCCTGCGCTCCGGCCGGCAGCGGCAGTAGAAAGAATGCGCCATCGGAATTTCCGATAGCGACGTTCTGATAAATGGATTTGCGATTGCGGCGATTTCGCGTCACCTTTTCACCCGGGAACAAAACGCCACAAAGTGGCATCAAACCGGGAGACTGTGATGAAGCCTCTGCTGAAATCCTGCACCGCCGCGCTGGCGGCCATCAGTTTTACCACCCAAGTCATTGCCGCCGAACCGCTGAAGACGCTCGGCAAGGGCGAAGGCGCAGTCAGCATCGTCGCCTGGGCCGGCTATATCGAGCGCGGCGAGAGCGACAAGGCCTATGACTGGGTCACCGGCTTCGAAAAGGAGACGGGCTGCAAGGTCTCGGTCAAGACCGCCGCCACGTCGGACGAAATGGTGGCACTGATGAACGAGGGCGGCTTCGACCTCGTCACCGCGTCGGGCGACGCCTCGCTGCGGCTGGTGGCCGGCAAGCGCGTGCAGCCGATCAATGTCGATCTCATCCCGAGCTGGAAGACGGTGGACGACCGCCTGAAAGACGCACCCTGGAACACTGTCAGCGGCGTCCATTACGGCGTCCCCTATCTCTGGGGACCAAACGTGCTGATGTACAACACCGACGCCTTCAAGGGCGAGGCGCCGAAGAGCTGGAAGGTCGTGTTCGAGGAGATGAACCTGCCCGACGGGAAGTCCAACAAGGGCCGCGTCCAGGCCTATGACGGCCCCATCTATATCGCCGACGCCGCCCTCTACCTGATGGCCCACAAGCCGGAACTCGGCATCAAGGACCCCTACGAGCTCACCGAGGACCAGTACAAGGCTGCCCTCGACCTCCTGCGCGGCCAGCGCAAGCTGGTGTCGCGCTACTGGCACGATGCGATGATCCAGATCGACGATTTCAAGAACGAGGGCGTCGTCGCCTCCGGCTCATGGCCGTTCCAGGTCAACCTGCTCGCCACCGACAAGCAGAAGATCGCCTCGACCTTCCCGGAAGAAGGCACCACCGGCTGGGCCGACACGACGATGCTGCATGTCGACAGCACCCACCCGAACTGCGCCTATATGTGGATGGAGCATTCGCTGCAGGCCAAGGTCCAGGGCGATGCCGCCGCCTGGTTCGGTGCCGTGCCCTCGGTTCCGGCCGCCTGCAAGGGCAACGAGCTGATGACCGACACCGGCTGCGCCACCAACGGCGCCGACCATTTCGACAAGATCAAATTCTGGAAGACGCCGACGGCCAAGTGCACGACGCAGAGCGAATGCGTGCCCTACCACCGCTGGGTATCCGACTATATCGGCGTCATCGGCGGACGGTGATCCACCTCCCCCTTGAGGGGGGAGGTCGCGGAGCGCGGGTGGGGGTGACTTGCACACTCCGAACTCGCGGCTTCACCACACCCCGGACCTTCGGTCCGACCCTCCCCCTCAAGGGGAGGGTGTGAGCCTCACCATCCCGGAGCCAGCCATGACCGCAGCCGTCCGCTTCCAGAGCGTCTCCCGCCACTTCGGCCCTGTCCGCGCCGTCGATGGCGTCGACCTGGAGATCGCGCCGGGCGAGTTCTTTGCCATGCTCGGCCCCTCCGGCTCCGGCAAGACCACCTGCCTCCGCCTGATCGCCGGTTTCGAACAGCCGACGGCGGGACATATCAAGATCTTCGGCGAAAGAGCTGAGGGCGTGCCGCCCTACCGGCGCAACGTCAATACCGTCTTCCAGGACTATGCCCTCTTCCCGCACCTGAACATCTCCGACAACGTCGCCTACGGGCTGATGGTCAAGGGCGTCGGCAAGGCCGAGCGCATGAGATCCGCAGAACAGGCATTGGAGATGGTCAAGCTGCCGGGCTACGGCAGCCGCCGCCCGAGCCAGGTTTCCGGTGGCCAGCGGCAGCGCGTCGCCCTGGCCCGGGCGCTGGTCAACAAACCCAGAGTGCTGCTGCTCGACGAGCCGCTCGGCGCGCTTGACCTGAAGCTGCGCGAGCAGATGCAGGAGGAACTGAAGAGCCTGCAGCGAGCGCTGGGAATAACCTTCATCTTCGTCACCCACGACCAGAGCGAGGCCCTGTCGATGGCTGACCGGGTGGCCATCTTTAACGACGGCGGCATCGTCCAGCACGGCACGCCGCACGACATCTACCAGCGGCCGAAGACCCGCTTCGTCGCCGATTTCGTCGGCTCGTCCAACGTCATTCCCCCCGACACCATGGCCCGCCTCGGCGGCGAAAAACGCTGGGCAAGCCTGAGGCCGGAGGCGATCCGCCTCGACGACGCAGGCGGCGTTTTCGCCGCGATCACCGCCAGCAATTTCCTCGGCGCAGCGACCCGGCTCGCCGTCGAGGCCGAGGGCACCCGCCTGCATGTCACCGTGCCCGCCGGCACCGCCATTCCCGGCACCGGTGCGACCGTCAGGCTCTCCTGGCGCCCGACAGACGTGCACTACATGGACGACGCCGCATGACCGTCTTCGCCCCCCATACCCAGGCGACAGCCGGGCCGGCAACATCCGCAGCAACGGCGATCCTGCCTGGGCGCGGCGGCGTCTTCGGCGGCCTCTCCGATCTCTTCTGGCGGCGACCCAAGCTGCTGCTGGCACTGATGCTTGCACCGCCGCTTGCCTGGCTCGGCATCATCTACATCGGCTCGCTGCTGACGCTGCTGCTGCAGAGCTTCTTCTCGATCGACGACTTCTCGGGCATGGTGAACTACGAATTCACGCTCGCCACCTATCGGCAACTGCTCGGCGCCGCCAATTTCGACATCATAATCCGCACCGTGCTGATGGCAGCACTGGTGACCCTCGCCTCAGCCGTCGTCGCCTTCCCGATCGCCTACTATGCAGCCCGTTACGCGCACGGAAAATGGAAGGCGCTGTTCTATCTCGGCGTCATGCTGCCGCTCTGGTCGAGCTATCTCGTCAAGGTCTATGCCTGGAAACTGATCCTCGCCAAGGAGGGCATCCTCACCTGGCTGTTTGCCAAGATCGGCCTCGGCGCGGCGCTGGATGCCGTCCTCAGCCTGCCGGTCATCGGCGGCAACTCCCTGTCGGTGAGCTATATCGGCACTTTCCTGGTCTTCGTCTATGTCTGGCTGCCCTACATGATCCTGCCGACCCAGGCGGCGCTCGAGCGCGTGCCCGGCACGCTGCTCGAAGCCTCGGCCGACCTCGGCGCAACCCCGCGCCAGACCTTCCGTACCGTGCTCTTGCCGCTGGCCCTGCCCGGCATCGTCGCCGGCTCGATCTTCACCTTCTCGCTGACGCTGGGAGACTACATCATCCCGCAGATCATCGGCTCGTCGCGGCTGTTCATCGGCCAGGCGGTCTACACGCAGCAGGGCACCGCCGGCAACGTGCCGCTGGCTGCCGCCTTCTCCGTCGTGCCCATCGTCATCATGGCCGCCTATCTCTGGATGGCCAAGCGCAAGGGAGCCTTCGATGCGCTCTGACACCGCACCCCGCGCACCCCTGCCCCTGAAGATCGGTGCTGCCGCCGGCCTTGCCTTCCTGCACCTGCCGATCCTGCTGATCTTCGTCTATGCCTTCACGACGGAGGAAAAGAGCTACCAATGGCCGCCACCGGGGCTGACCACCCAATGGTTCTCGGTTGCCTGGAACCGGCCCGACATCTGGGCCGCCCTCGGGCTCTCGGTGCAGGTGGCGACAATCGCGACTGCCATCGCCCTGGTGCTGGGCACGCTCTGCGCCGCCGCCGTCAGCCAGACGAAATTCTTCGGCCGCGAGGGCATCTCGCTGCTGGTAATCCTGCCGATCGCGCTTCCCGGCATCGTCACCGGCATCGCGCTGCGCTCGGCCTTCAGCCTGTTCGACATTCCCTTTTCGGTCTGGACCATCGTGCTCGGCCATGCGACCTTCTGTGTCGTGGTCGTCTACAACAATGCCGTTGCCCGTTTCCGCCGCACCCAGGGCTCGCTGATCGAAGCGTCGATGGATCTCGGCGCCGACGGCTTCCAGACGTTTCGCCACATCATCCTGCCGAATATCGGCACGGCGCTTCTGGCCGGTGGCATGCTGGCCTTCGCGCTATCCTTCGACGAAGTGATCGTTACCACCTTCACCGGCGGCCAGCAGATGACGCTGCCGATCTGGATGCTCGAGGAACTGATCCGCCCGCGCCAGCGGCCTGTCACCAACGTGGTCGCCATGGTCGTGGTGCTGGTCACCTTCCTGCCGATCCTGGCAGCCTATTATCTCACCCGCGACGGCGACCAGATCGCCGGCGGCGGCAAGTAACACCAAGGGAGAACATCATGGACACTGCAATGCTGATCGGGTCCCGCTTTGAAAACGGGACGGAAGCCGAGGAACATGTTCTAAACCCGAAGACCGGCGAAACCGTGCTCGACCTGCCGGAGGCATCGCTCGGTCAGATCGACAATGCCGTCGACGCCGCCGAAGCCGCGTTCAAGAGCTGGTCGCAGACGACGCCCTCCCAGCGCTCTGCCTATCTCCTGAAGATCGCCGACGCCATCGAGCGGGACGCCGAGGGTTTCGCAGCCCTGGAGGCGCTGAACTGCGGCAAGCCGATCAATGCCGTTCTCAACGACGAAATTCCGGCCATCGTCGATTGCTACCGCTTCTTTGCAGGCGCCGTGCGCAACCTGCACGGACCGGTGGCCGGCGAATACCTGCCGGGCCACACCTCGATGATCCGCCGCGACCCGATCGGCATCGTCGGCTCCATCGCGCCCTGGAACTATCCGCTGATGATGATGGCGTGGAAGCTGGCGCCGGCGATTGCCGGCGGCAACACGGTGGTCTTCAAGCCATCCGAGCAGACGCCGCTCTCGGCGCTGAAGATGGCGAAGCTCTTTGCCGAGATCCTGCCCGAGGGCGTTGTCAACGTCATCCTCGGTCGCGGCGAGACGGTCGGCAACGCGCTGATCAACCATCCCAAGATCGGCATGGTGTCGATCACAGGCGATATCGCCACCGGCAAGAAGGTACTGCAGGCCGCCGCCAAGACGGTCAAGCGCACCCATCTCGAACTCGGCGGCAAGGCACCCGTCATCATCTTCGACGATGCCGACATCGACGCCGTCGTCGCCGGCATCCGCACCTTCGGCTACTACAATGCCGGCCAGGACTGCACGGCCGCCTGCCGCGTCTACGCCGACGCCAAGGTCTACGACAAATTCGTCGCCGACCTTTCCTCAGCCGTCTCCAGCATCAAGTTCAATCAGGCCGACGACACGGAAAACGAAATCGGCCCGCTCATCTCCAGGCGCCAGCGCGACCGGGTCGAGAGCTCCGTCGCCCGCGCCGCCGAGCACAAGCACATGGAGATCACCACCGGCGGCAAGGTCTCCGGCGACCGGGGCTTCTTCTACACCCCGACCGTCATCGCCGGCGCCACGCAGGAGGATGAAATCGTCCGCCGCGAAGTGTTCGGGCCGGTGGTATCAGTCACGCGCTTCACCGACGTCGAGGACGCCGTCACCTGGGCGAACGACAGCGATTACGGGCTGGCGTCGTCGGTCTGGACCAAGGACATCAGCCGCGGCATGCAGACCGCCGCCCGCCTGCAATACGGTTGCACCTGGATCAACACCCATTTCATGCTGGTGAACGAGATGCCGCATGGCGGCCTGAAGCAGTCAGGCTACGGCAAGGACATGTCCGTCTACGCGCTCGAGGACTACACCGCGGTGCGCCATGTGATGATCAACCACGGCTGAAATTTCACCGTCAATCAGGCCGGCACATCGCCACTCATGTGCCGGCTAAAAGCCTGAAAGGCCATGGAACTTTTTTCCCGCTCGTGCGTCTTGGATGAATTATCCAAGCAGAGGAAATGTTCATGCTGAAGTGGGCTCTTATATTTTTCGTCGTTTCCGTTATTGCCGGCTTTTTCGGCTTTTCCGGTGTGTCGGCCGCGACTGCCACCATCGCCCGCGTGCTCTTCGGCATCGCGCTGATCGTTTTCCTGATCTTCGTCGTCCTGGCGATCATGGCCGGCAACGCCATCGTCTGACAACACGCTCCTCTTCGCCCGGCCCATGCCGGGCGAAGCTTTTTATGGTAGTGAGTTAAGACGCCTCGAAGCTCAGCCGGAACAGGGTCTCGGTTTCCGTGGAATTCACCGTCAACGTCCCGTGGTGAGCCCGTGCTATTTCGGAAGCAATGTAGAGGCCGAGCCCAAGACCCGCGTGGCTTGGCTTTGCCGACGCCCGCACGAATGGCTTGAACAGATGTTCCGCAACTTCAGCCGGAATCGGTTCGCCCGGATTGGCAACCGTCAGTTCGAACTGTCCATCGACAACGACCGCCTTGATCCTGATCGCGCCATCCGGCGACCCGTGCGTAATGGCATTGGCGAGAAGGTTCGACAGCAACTGGCCGATGCGTGACGGATCGCAACGGACGCAGACATCGCAGACTTCGGCGACGATAGCCCGGTCGGGATGGGAGGATACAAGCTCGTCTATCACCTGCTCGATCATCGGGCGAAGCGAAACCGGGCTCGACCGGTCGACCACCAATCCATCTCCCAGCCTGCCGCGGGCAAAATCCAGCACATCGTCGATCAGACCGGACATGCGCCGGACACTGGCCTGCATCAATGTCAGGACGGAGCGTGACTTGTCATCGAGCGGCGCCCGTTCGAGCCGCCTGGCGCCGGCGTCGATCGAGGCCAGCGGATTGCGCAGGTCGTGGCCGAGCACAGCAATGAATTCCTCCCGCACACCGGCGCTGTCCCTCTCGAACTTCAACTTCGCCTCGCTGTCGAGCACCCTCTGATTGGCGTCGATGTGGAAGGCGATGAGATCGGCGAACAGGCGGAGCATGCCGAGGGTGGTTGGCGTGTTCAAAGCCCGCGGCACACGGTCGATTGCGCAGAGTGTGCCGAAGAAAGTACCGTCCGGCAGCACGATCGGCATCGATATGTAGCTCTGCAATCCATAGATCGCCGGCGTATGATGGTTGGCGAATATCGGATCGTTGGCGGCATCGTCGATGACAACAGCCTGTCGATGCTGGCGAATTTCATTGCAGATCGTCGTTTCGATCTGCAACTCGCCACCGGGCTCCAGGCCGAAGGCGACGTTGTCGCGGACGCCGCAGGCAATCCAGCGGTCTTCGGTAACGTGCGCGACGGCCGCAAACCCCATGCCGGTGGTTTTGCAGACCACCTCGAGAATGGTGGGTACAGCTGCGATCTGTGAAACGGCATAGACTGCCGAGGTCGCCACATCGTCCGCATTTCCGGTGAAGCTCAAGCTCAAGCCCGTCTCTTCCTCAAGTAGCGAGGGGCGCGATGACGCAGCCGAACGCAGTATCCATGGTCAATCTATGAGCGCCCTACGGCAAAATTGAAAGCCAAAAAGGGACAATAACTATGCAGCTTGCTTAAAGCAGACTCGCGCCGACGTTAATCGCTAGTGCCAGAATGGTGGTGTTGAACAAGAATGATAGCACAGAATGCAGCAGCACCAGCTTTCGCATCGGCGTGGTCGCGACCGCCACATCCGCCGTCTGCGACGCAACCCCGATGGTGAAGGTGAAATACAGGAAATCCCAATAGTTCGGCTCCTTGATGTCATCGGCGAAGCGGATCGCCGGCTTGCCGCTATCGTCGGCGTAGAAGCGATGGGCGTAATGCGTGGTGAACAGCGTGTGCAGGAAGATCCAGGAAATCAGGATGGTGAGGAAGGCTACCGCGGCATTCGCCAGCGCCTGCTCCGGAGGGGCCTCCTTGACGCCGCTGAGCTCGATGCCGATGCCGCCGATGCTGGCGATGGCCGCGACGATCGACAGGAAGAGCACCAGGACATCGGAGAAATCCGTGTCGGCGGCGCGCTGTCGGATGCGGCTCACGTTGGATCTCAGCATGCGGTACCAGGTGAAGCCGATATAGACGACGGCGCCGCTATTCCAGCTGTCCAGGAAATTGCTGGCGTTGAACTGCCGCGACGTCATCAGCCCGAACACGACAATGCTGGTCAGCACGGCGAGAACGACGCCCTGATGCTTGCGAATGTGGGCGACGATCGGCGAGCTTGCCGCCTTCCGCTTTATGCTGTTCCGCATCAGGCACTCCGTTTCGTCGAGATCGACCTGATATATGCGAGCCCGGCGGAGAGGCAAGGTCACATTTGCAGCGACCATCCCGTCCGATTTGACCGCCCTGAAACGGTGCTGTTGAGGATGGCGCCTCAGCCCGTCCAGCCGCCGTCGACGACGAGGGCCTGGCCCGTCGTGAAGCCCGATTCGTCGCCGGCGAGATAGGTAACGAGCGCGGCGATCTCGTCGGGCGTGGCGATGCGGCCCATCGGCTGGCGGGCAATGAAGTCGGTCATCGCCTTTTCATAATCACCGGTTGCCCGCAGGCGCTCGTGCAGCGACGGGCTGTCGACGGTGCCCGGGCAGATGGCATTGGCGCGAATGCCCTTGGAGACGAAATCGGCGGCGATGGACTTGGTGAGGCCGATGACCGCAGCCTTCGAGGCGCAATAGGCAAAACGATTGGGCACGCCCTTCACGCTCGAGGCGACCGACGCCATGTTGACGATGACGCCCTTGCCCTTGTCGAGCATGCCCGGCAGGAAGGTGCGGCAGGTGGTGTACATCGCCTTGGCATTGAGATTGAACGAGAAGTCCCAGTCCTTCTCCTCGCAGTCGAGGATGGTGCCGGCATGGACGAAGCCGGCGCAGTTGAACAGCACGTCGATGGCGCCGATCGTCTCGGCAAAAGCCTTGACGCCATCGCTGTCGAGGACGTTCAGGACGTGCTTTTCGGCACCTTCGAGGGAAGACAGCGCGTCCTCGTTGATATCGGTCGCGATCACCCGCGCACCGAGGCGGATGAAGCGCTCGGCAGAGGCACGCCCGATGCCCTGCGCCGCCGCGGTGATCAGAACGGTCTTGCCTTCCAGTCCATGTGCCACGTCGAAATTCCTTGTCTTAAGGTCCGCCAGACTGACTGGCCTCGGGTCGGGACCGGCAGCCCACCGGGCCGCCCGTCCTCATTGATACGAACTCTATGCGCGCCACGACCGTGCCGTCCACCGGTAATCGGCATGGGCCATCAGAGGCTGCATCATCCAGATATGGATCATTGATTTATATGTAAACACTTGCTGCTGGAGCGTCAAGCAGCCGGAGCTGCGTCTTGCAAAGGAGGGTCATTCATATATGAAGGAAACGGCTGATGCATGGAAACGCAGATTGATGACCACAGGCGACGACGATGCCGACCGCTATAGAGCGCCGGCCCTCGACAAGGGTCTTGATATCCTCGAGCTGCTGTCCCGCATCGACGGCGGCCTGACCCAGGCCGAGATCGCCAAGCAGCTCGGAAAGAGCCCCAATGAGTTCTACCGCATGCTCGACCGGCTGGTGCGGCGCGGCTACGTGCAGCGGCAGGAAGGCGACCGCTTCTTCCTGACCCTCAAGCTATTTGGCCTCGCCCATTTCCATGCGCCGGTACGCCGGCTCGTGTCCTTCGCGACGCCGCTGATGCGCGAATTCGCCAACCGCGCCGAGCAGGCTTGCCACCTTGCAGTCTTCGACCGAGGCTCGGTCGCCATCATCGCCCAGCAGGATTCTCCGACCTATTGGGGCATCTCGATCCGCGTCGGCGCGCAAATCAGCCTTTTCAACACCGGCTCGGGCCATATCCTGCTCGCCTTTCGCGACGACAAGCAACGCCAGATGATGATCAACGAACAGCAGCGCCGCGAGGAAGACGCGGCGATGCCGGAGGATCTCGCCGAGCGTCTTCTGCTGATCAGGGAGCGCGGCTTCGAAACCATGGACAGCCTGCAGACGAAGGGCGTCCACAACATATCAGCACCGATCCTGGCGCTGGATGGCAATGCGCTGGCGGCGCTGACTTGTCCGTACATTCAGCCCGTCAACGGCAAGGCGCCGAGCTACGAGCAGGTCATTTCCTACGTCCGCGAGGCCGCAGCCCAAATTTCGGAAACCGTTGCCGGAATGGTCGAAGACGGCGCCTGACAGTTTCCATTTGAACCGGCTATTCTTCCATGGCTATACACCGACGGCATATCTGGGAGGACTTCATGCTTTTCGATACCCATCTCCACATCGTCGACAGAGCCCGGCTGAACTATCCCTGGCTTGCCGACGCCGGCAGCCTTGATCGCGACAGCCTCTACGAGGACTATGCCCGCGAGGCGAAGCGCTGCGGCATCACCGACGTGCTGCACATGGAAGTCGATGTCGCACCCTCCGATATGGCTGCCGAAACCGCCTATGTCGAACAGCTCAGCCAGGCGCCCGGCAGCATGCTCCGGGGCGCCATCGCCGCCTGCCGGCCCGAGCAGACCGATTTTCCGAGCTATCTGGAGGCAGTGCTTGCCAATCCCTTCGTCAAGGGCTTCCGCCGTGTACTGCATGTAATGCCGGACGAACTTTCCGAGGGCAGCCTCTTCCGCGAAAATCTCAACCGTCTGACGGGAACGCGGCTGACCTTCGATCTCTGCGTCCTGCCCCACCAGATGGAGCGTGCGATGGCGCTGATCGATCTCAATCCGGATGTGCAGTTCATCCTCGACCACTGCGGGGTGCCTGCCGTCAAAGATGGGATGAGCGATGTCTGGGCGAGCGGCATCCGCGAGATCGCCCGCCGCGCCAACGTGATGGTGAAGATTTCAGGCGTCGTCGCCTATGCCGACCCCGAGAGCTGGACGGCGGAGACGCTGCGCCCCTTTGTCGAACACAGCATCGGGTGTTTTGGCTGGGACCGTGTGATCTGGGGCAGCGACTGGCCGGTCTGCACGCTCGGCGGCGGCCTGTCGCCCTGGGTCGCAGCCACCTATGCGCTGACATCGGGCTGCAGCGACAGCGAGCGCGCGCGGCTCTTCCACCTGAACGCCCGGCGGCTCTGGAAGCTCTGAGCGCACACTCCCCCAAACATAAAAAAGGCCTGGCTGCTCACGCAACCAGGCCTTCTCTTTATCGATCGGTCGAAAGCTTAGGCTTGCAGTTCCTTCGACACCATCTGGCGCAGGGTCACCAGGTCCTTGCCGAACTGGCGGATGCCTTCGGCAAGCTTTTCGGTAGCCATGGCGTCTTCGTTCATCATCCAGCGGAAGGTCTTTTCGTCAACATTCAGCTTCGGCGTTGCGCGCTTGACGTCGGGCGACAGCTTGCGCTCGAGCTTGCCTTCGTCCTTGGACAGTTCGTCGAGCAGGTTCGGGCTGATCGTCAGGCGGTCGCAGCCGGCGAGAGCCGCCACTTCCTCGGCGCTACGGAACGAGGCGCCCATGACGATCGTGTTGATGTCGTTGGCCTTGTAGTAATTGTAGATTTCGCGGACGGAGATAACGCCTGGATCTTCTTCCGAGGTGTAGTCCTTGCCGGTCGACTTCTTGTACCAGTCGAGGATGCGGCCGACGAAGGGCGAGATCAGGAAAACCTTGGCATCGGCGCAGGCAGCGGCCTGGGCCATGCTGAACAGCAGCGTCAGATTGCAGTCGATGCCTTCCTTCTGCAGCACTTCCGCAGCGCGGATGCCTTCCCAGGTGGAAGCGAGCTTGATCAGGATGCGATCCTTTTCGATGCCGCGCTCCTTGTAGCCGGCAACGATGGCATGGGCCTTCTCGATCGATGCCTTGGTGTCAAACGACAGGTCGGCATTGACTTCCGTCGAAACGCGGCCGGGAACCAGTTTCGACAGGGCGGCGCCGACGGAGACTGCCAGGCGATCGGCAACGGCTTCAGCGACGGCTTCGGACGAGCCAGACTGCTTCTTGCCCCAGACAACGGCTTCTTTGATATCGTCGGCAAACATCGGCGTGCCGAGGGCCTTCAGGACGATCGACGGGTTGGTCGTGCAATCGACCGGCTTCAGACGCGCAACGGCTTCGATGTCGCCGGTATCGGCGACGACGGTCGTCATGTCGCGGAGTTGGTCAAGCTTGGAAGTCATGATGAATATCCTTGTTGATTTCGAACCGAGAACCGGCGCCATCTTGCGTGGCGATCGGCAAAAGTGACGAACCCTCTCGGACGCAGGTTAAACGAGAGGGGAGTTCCGAATGTTCCAGCCGGCTGAGGTTGCCCGGCACAGCTTATGCCGCCCGGCATGGATGAGGCAAGTCGGGAACGATGTCCGCATCTCGCCGTTGGGGATCCGGCGCGACGACGAAAGACTGCCAGCACATTGCCCTCCTCGCCGGACAAACGATCCAATTTCCGCACCGACTATCGCCTCTCTGGCAACGAAAAGTCAAGGACATTTGTGCATTTCAATTGACATAAGTCTCATGTCGCCCAATATCACCCATCAAAGCCGGGGTCGCTGGACCAACTGAAGACGCGACCGCCGCCGTTCCTAGCTCGGTGGCGACTCTCGGCGGCGTAACAGTCCGGAGGACTCATGGCCAAGCTCAGACGTGGAACCCATACCGCCTATTCGGAAACGGCATCGCTCCGGCTGCGGGCGGCATGGCTCTATTATAACCAGAGTCTGACACAGAAGGATGTCGCCGAGCAACTTGGCATCAGCCGCACCACCGTCATCCGCCTGCTCGACGAAGCGCGTCGGCGCAACGAGGTGCAGATCTGGATCAACGAAGGCATCGAGGACTGCGTCGAGCTTTCGATCAAGCTGGAGCGCGCCTTCGGCCTCGACGAGGCGATCGTCGTGCCGACGCCTGCGGGCGGCGGGGTCGATGCCCAGGCAAAGTGCGTCGGACTGGCGCTCGGGCAGTTCCTGACGGAAGCCATTCCCGACGATTATACGATCGGAGTCGGCTGGGGCCGGACAATGACGGCCTCGCTCGGCAGCTTCCGCCCGCCGCGTCGCGACAACTGCAAGGTCGTCTCGCTGCTGGGCGGCATCGTCGCCGTGCAGCAGACGAACCCGATCGACTATACCTGGCGGCTGGCGAGCCAGCTCGGCGCCGAATGCTACATGTTCCTGGCCCCGCTGCTGGTCGATTCGATCGAAACCAAGCGCAACCTCATCGAGAAATGCGGGCTCGAGGCGATCTATCGCCTCGCCGAGACGCTCGATCTGGCCATCGTCAGCTGCGGCGATATCGGCCCGCACTCGACCTCGCTCTCGGAAGGCTTCATCTCCAAGGCCGAGCTCGACGAGCTGATCGCCGCCGGCTGCGTCTGCGACACCATGTTCAACTTTCTCGACGCGGACGGCAATTCCGTCGACCATACGATCAACAGCCGGGTGATGTCCGTCGATCTGGACACGCTGAAGAAGGCCAGGCACATCGTACTCGCCTGCGGCGGCGCCCACCGGGCAACCGCCATCCACGCCACCATCAAGCGGATCGGCTGCAACACGCTGATCACGGATGAAAGTGCCGCCCAGGCCTTGCTCGCCCGCGTCGAGAAGCCGGAGGCTGCCTGACCTCGCGCCGTTGATCTTACGCCTTGCCGGCCTCCCAGCCGAGCATGGCCCGCTTGCGGGTCAGCCCCCAATGATAGCCGGTCAGGGCGCCCCCCTTGCCGAGTGCACGATGGCACGGAACGACAAAGGAGATCGGGTTGCGCCCGATCGCCGCTCCGACCGCCCGCATCGCCGTCGGCTGACCGATATCGCGCGCGACATCGGAATAGGTCACTGCCCTGCCGAAGGGGATCTTCAGCAGGCTTTCCCAAACCCGCACCTGGAAATCCGACCCGATCAGAACCACGCGCAGCGGCTGCTCCGGCGACCACTGGCCCGGCTCGAAGATTCGCCTGGCAAAGGGCAGGGTCGCCATGCTGTCCTCGACATAACTCGCTTTAGGCCAGCGGCAGGTCATGTCCGCAAGACAAGCAACCTCGTCGCCACCGTCGCTGAACGCCAGACCCGCAAGCCCGCGATCGGTGATCATCACGAGCGCCACCCCGAACGGCGAGGCATGGAAACCATAGCGGATGGTCAGTCCGCCGCCCCTCGCCTTCCACTCGCCCGGCGACATCGCCTCATGCGTTACGAAGAGATCGTGCAGCCGGCTCGGGCCGGAAAGCCCGACCTCGATCGAGGCCTCGAGCAGCGGCAGATCGTCCTGGCGCAGCAAGCGCTTGGCGTGGTCGAGCGTCACGGCTTGCAGAAACGCTTTCGGCGACAGCCCTGCCCAGCGCGTGAAGGTCTTCTGCAACTGGGTGGGAGATTGCGCGAGCCTCAAAGCCAGATCCTCCAGCGACGGCTGTTCGCGGTAATCCTCTGTGATCAACTCGATGACCCCACGCACGACGTCGTAATCGGGGCCTTCAGGGGTGATATCGGTCGCAAGCATCGGGGCTAAGGTCATGGTCGGTCTCCTTGGGACAAGGATGGCCGTTCCGCAGGCGACTTGCCACCCGTTTCTTGCCGGATGGTCTAAATCCGCCGCGTCACCGTCGAAAGCGCCGCCCGGAAGGCCTTGGCAAAGCTCTCCCGGTCTTCCGGATTGAGAAAGGCACCGACATCCGCCTGCCGCCCCTCGCCCGAGACATGCATCGAGCGGATGCCGATGCCAGGTTCGCGCCGCACCAGGAAGCGCAGCCGGAAAGGATTGAACCGGTGCTCGATGGCGCGACCGGATGGCAGCACCTTGCGGATGGACACGTCGGTGCGTGACACCCGCACTTCCTCGCGCACCCGGCCGGCCCGATAGTTCAGCCAGAAGGCACCGGAGAGCAGAAGGAAGTCGAACCCCAGGAACAAGCCGATCGGCCAGGCCCCCCTGAGTACGAACAACGCGCCGTAGGAAAAGCAAACCAAGGCAGCCGTGACCAGCAGAACCGTAAACCCCTTGCGCCCAAGCGAACGATGGGGAAACAGTTCCGCTGCAAAAACCAGCTTCTCCTCCGGCGTACCGCCGTTGCCTTCGATCATGGGAGGTGATTATAGGTCGTAAATGGCAAATCCCAAGATCAAATCCGGCCTGCCGGCGCCGAAAAGGCCCGTTGCGACAGCGGGTCGCAAGCCCTCAGTTCGCAGCGTCTATTCGAAAGCCGAGATCGAGGAAATCTTCCGGCGATTCTCGATCCAGCGGCCCGAGCCGAAGGGCGAACTCGAGCACGTCAATCCGTTCACGCTGGTGGTTGCCGTGGCGCTGTCGGCACAAGCAACCGACATCGGCGTCAACAAGGCGACGCGGGCGCTGTTTGCCGCCGCCGACACACCCCAGAAGATGCTCGACCTCGGCGAAGAGCGCATCCGCGACTATATCCGCACGATCGGCCTCTACCGCAACAAGGCGAAGAACGTCGTTGCCCTGTCGGCCAAGCTTATCAGCGATTTCGACGGCGAAGTGCCGCAGACCCGCGAGGAACTGATGACGCTGCCCGGCGTTGGCCGCAAGACCGCCAATGTCGTGCTGTCCATGGCCTTCGGACAGTCGACCATGGCCGTCGACACCCATATCTTCCGCATCGGCAATCGCATCCGCCTTGCGCCCGGCAAAACGCCCGACGAGGTCGAGCAGCGGTTGATGAAGGTCATTCCCGACCGCTACCTCTACCACGCCCACCACTGGCTGATCCTGCATGGACGCTATGTCTGCAAGGCCCGGCGCCCGGAATGCGAACATTGCATCATCGCCGACCTCTGTCGCGCGCCGGAAAAGAGCTGCGACATTCCCGCGCCGCTGGTGCCGCTACCGCCGCAGATCGTCGGAGAATAGCGGGTCGCGCAGCGTCAACCGCTTGTGCAGATGCACCATCATTGCCCCCGCAAACAGCGGCGTCAGCAGATTGAGAAGCGGAACGGCCAGGAAGGCGGCAATCAGCAACCCGGCCAGGAACACGGTCGAGGCATGCTTCTTGCGGAAGTTGCGGGCCTGCTGGGGCGAACGGAAACGGCTGGCCGCGAATTCAAAAAACTCGCGCCCGAGTAAGTAGCCGTTAACCAGGAAAAACGCCACCAGATTGACGCCCGGCACCAACAGAAGAATAAGCGCTATCAGGTTGCCGACGATAAGCACGCCGAGGAACTTGATCGAGCTTATCATGGCAGGCCCAAAAGGCATGGCTTGACCGGGTGGATCCTGGGGATAGTCCTGGCGTTCGACCACGGCGGCGACATCGTCGAGGTAGAAGCCGGCGATGATCGCACTGACAGGCGCCAGGAGAAACGCAGCACCCAGACCAATGATAGCGGCGGCCGCGACAGCCACCCAATCGGCCCAAGCGGGTACGCCTGTGAAGAAATGATGAAGCAGCGGCACGCCGTAAGAAGCCACGACCGCCTGCAGTGCGAAATATAGGAAAAGCAGCACGAGGATGGTAACGCCCAGAACTTTCCAGACCAACTGGCGCAGAGCTGGCGACAGGAGGTTGGCAAGGGCCAGACGAGCAGAATCGATGATCATGGATGGGTTCCCGGGTGTCACTTTGGGCCTGAAAATAAGAAGGCCCGCTTGCACTGGCAAGCGGCGACGCTGAAAACATCCAACACTTAGCACACGCAGGTTGTAATAAAGACTACACTAATATAAAGTCGACCCACGATGGAATAGAACATTCGGTTTGACGAATACGCGGATTATGAAAGTTCGTGCGCCATTGTTATGTTGAAGAAACACTGGCGCAACAACAGTGCGAGGCAGAATGGACGATCTTGGCCAAAAGCTTAGACAATACATGAAATCAGGAACTCCGGCCGAGCGACGCATTGCGCGATACTTTTCGGATCACCTGAGCGAGTTGCCTTACGAGACTGCCTCATCCGTTGCCGACCGGTTGGAATTGAGCCCGATGACCGTCGGGCGCTTCCTGCGGGCGCTTGGATATCAAGGCTTGGACGGCTTCAAGGTGCATCTACGAGAAACGGTGCCGTCGACTTCGGCCAACAAGCACCCGGCCACGATGGAACAGCTTCACGAGGAAGCCGCAGCCGGACATCCCTTGGCAGCGCTGATGGCCGAGCAACTGGACATGCTGCACCACATCTACAACCTCTCGGCCCAGCCGCAGTGGACCGACGCGGTGGGCTCGATCCTGGCAGCCAGCGATGTTTTCGTGGCCTCCCATCAGACCTGCCCGGTCGGACAATATTTCTGCGATCGGTTGGGTATCGCCCGCGACAACGTCCGGATGGCCGGCAACGGGACGGCGACCTACATGGAACTGCTGGCCCCGTCGACCAGCGATTCACTGATGATCATCATCGACAGCTACCGTTTCGCGAAGTCCCGGCTGCTTGCCCGATCGGCGCGCCGATCCGGCCTCAAGGTTTTGCTTGTCACCAGCCAATATACCGAATGGGCGCATGAGTTCGCCAACATGACGCTGTCGCTGCCGCCGCCGCGCATCGGGCCGCGTGACAATGTAACGGCAATCGCGGCCCTCCTCGAGTTTCTGGCGACAGCCGTCATCCATGCCGCAGGTCAAAGCGCCGAACTGCGCGGCCGGCGCCTGGCGGAGCTCGAAAACATGTTTGCCGAGGCCCCTGCGCGATAGAACGGACAGCCGCAGTCTGGCGTTATGCCATGCCCTCAAGCTCGGCGCGGTGGCGGTACATCGCCAGGAATGACCGGTAGTCCCGTTCATAGCCCGCCTTCCGTGTCGGATCCGGTTGGCGCCTCGAGCCGCCCGAACACATCGCGTTGCCGGCCGACGTCAGCGACCCGTGCAAGCCACAGGCGACCGAGGCCGTCATCGCCGTCCCGAGCAGCACCGCTTCCTGCATCTCGGGGACAACGACAGTACAGCCCGTCACATCGGCATAGAGTTCCATCAGCGCCGCATTCTTCACATGCCCGCCGGCAACGTGAAGCGTGTCCGGGACATAGCCGTATCCGCGCATCTTCTCGAGGATATGGCGAATGCCGAGCGCGATGCCGACGCAGCTGCGCCAGTAGAGCCGGCACAGCCCGTCGAAGGAGGCGTCCAGCGTCAGGCCGCTGATGACACCGACTGCGTGTGGGTCTGCCATCGGCGAGCGATTGCCGTGAAAATCCGGCAGGACATGGATGCGAGCGCCAAAGGCTTCGCCCTCGACCGCCCGCAGTTCGGCAATCCGCGCCACGATTGCCAGGTGTAGGGCGGCGGTCGGCTCGCCGCCGGCGGCATGCATGCGAACGATGTGATCGAGCAGCGCGCCGGTGGCCGACTGACCGGCTTCGACCAGCCAGGTATTCGGATAGACAGCCTCGAAATAGGGACCCCAAAGCCCCGCGCTCGGCTTGCGTTCCCGCGAAAACGCGACGATGCAGCTCGACGTCCCCGCAATCAGAGCCAGCTGGCGTTCGAGCCCCGCCGGGTTCTCGGCATAGCCTCCGAGCGCGCCCAGCGCACCGGCATAGGCGTCGATCAGACCGGCGGCGACCTGGCAGTCGACATTAAGACCGAGCGCTTCAGCCGCATCGGCCGTCAAGGTGCCGACGCTGGAACCGACCGGAACCGTCTCCTCCGGAAGTTGCCCCCTTTCCCGCAGATCGGAAAGGCCGATCAGCGCGAGGAAGTCGGCTTGCCAGCCCGCGCTGCGGTGCGCGAGATAGTTCCACTTGGCAGTCAATGTGCATCGCGAGCGCGCCAGTGATCCCGAGCACTTCCATGTCATGAAATCGGCGAGGTCGAAGAAATAGCCGCTCCTTGCCCAGCTCTGCGGCAGGTTCTTCTTCAGCCACATCAGCTTCGGCATTTCCATTTCCGGCGACATGAACTGGCCGGAATGCTCGAGAACCGCGTGGCCGGTGGCCGTGCAGAAATCGGCTTCCTCCAGCGCCCGGTGATCGAGCCAGACGATGGTATCGAATCGCGCCTCACCTGATGTCGAAACTGTCAGCGGCTGGCCGTCCCGGTCGCGCACCACAAGCGAGCAGGTGGCATCGAAGCCGATGGCGCCAATCGCCGAGGCAGGCAAGCCGGAGGCGGCCCGTGCGGCTCTGACGGCCCTGCATACCGCCGACCAGATATCCTCGGAGCTATGTTCGGCGTGATTTTCGCGGGGTCGGTTCATGAGGATCAGGTGCTCGCCCTTGCCGAGCATCCGGCCACGCGAATCGAACACGCCGGCGCGCGCGCTGCTCGTGCCGATATCGACCGCCATCACGTGATCGCGCATTAAGGCTTGGTCCCGTCCATTCTTACTTTTTGGACAAGGTGTATCAAATCCGGCATGGCGTCAAACACCACTTCCGGTGCTAGCCGTGTCAATTCGGCACGGTAGTGGGCAGAGCTCGCATGCGATCCGCCGGTGAAGGCAAAGACGGTCATTCCTGCTGCCCGGGCGGCCATGATCCCGGCCGGGCTATCCTCAACGACGATGCAGTGTTCCGGCGACACGCCCATCTGCTGGGCCGCATAGAGAAAGAGGTCCGGCGCTGGCTTGCCACGCTTGACCATGCTGGCACTGAAGATATGCGGTTCCAGCCTTTCCAACAGGCCGGTCAGACTTAGCGACAGCTTAATGCGCTCGAGCTGGCTTGAAGACGCCACGCAGCGACGCATTGGCAGAACGTTCAGCGTGTCGCTGATGCCAGCGATGGGCTGCAACTCCGCGCGGAACCTAGTATAGAGATCCTCGCGGATGCGATCGAGGAAGGCCTGGTCGGCAAAGACGTTGAATTCCGTCTCCAGCGTATCGATCAGCGTCGCCAGGCTCTTGCCGAGAAAGCGCTGATAGGCGCCCTCCTCATCGATTTCAATGCCGGTGTCGCGCATCGCCTGGACGAGGACCGCGATCGACAGCGGTTCGCTGTCGACCAAGACACCGTCGCAGTCGAAGATGACCAGTCCATTATCCGCGTCAGTCATTTTGGCGGTCCACCTTCACCCATCTATAGGCCGGCGTTATCGCACGCCGGCCCCATGGCTAATCCGCCAGTTTGTTGTCGAGGTAAAGCTGCAGCGTCTCGCGCGTGCCCTTTTCCCACAATGTCTTCAGCGCATGGGCAAAGCGCTTGCGGAACAGCTCGGACTTCGCCACTTCGCCGAAGATGTCGTCGAAGGCGAGGAAGGCCGCTGGATTGGTCTTAGCCTCGAGCGCCGCCTTGTGCAGGCGGTCGGCGCTGGCATCGTTGAAGGCGATCTCCTTGCCGCTGTCGGTCGTGCCGGCGAAATAGCGGCACCATAGCGCCGAGACCAGCGACAGGCCGACGATGTCCCTGCCCGCAGCCAGATTGTCGAGCGTCGACGGAAGGATGAACTTCGGCTGGCGGTTGGAGCCGTCCTGCGCCAGGCGCGGAATGGTGTCGGCGATCTTCGGGTTCAGCAGGCGATGCTCGATCAGCTCGAAATAGTCCTTCAGCACCGTGTTCGGCACCGGCGGCACGATCGGAATGATCTCCTCGTTCTCGAGCTTGGCCAGAAATGCGCGGATCAGCGGATCTTCCATCGAGTCATGCACGAAATGGATATCCATCAGCGCCGCCGGATAGGCGATCGCCGCATGTCCGCCATTGAGGATGCGGATCTTCATATGCTCGTAGGGCGTGACATCGGGCACGAAGGTGACGCCGACCTTTTCGAGAGCCGGGCGGCCTGCCGTGAACTTGTCCTCCAGCACCCACTGCTTGAACTCTTCGCAATAGACCGGCCAGTTGTCCTCGATGCTGAAGACATCCGTCAGAAGATCGATCTCGCGCTGGCCTGTCGCCGGCGTGATGCGGTCGACCATGGCGTTCGGGAAGGCGACATTCGCCTTGATCCAGTCGGCCAGGTCCGGATCGGAGAGCCGCGCCGTACCGACGACGGCATTGGTGGCGACGACGCCGTTGTGCGGAATGTTGTCGCAGGACATGACGGTGAAGGACACCAGGCCCTTGTCCTTGCGGGCATTGAGCCCGGCGACGATCAGGCCGAAGACGGTCTTCGGCTCGTTCGGGTTCTCCCCGTCGGCAACGATGGCCGGATGGGCGGGATTGAACTTGCCGGAGGCGTCGATGAAGTAACCGCCCTCGGTGATGGTCATCGAGACGATCCGGATCGCCGGGTCGGAAAGCTTCGCGATGATCGCCTTGCTGTCGCCGACCGGCAGGATGTCGATCATCGGGCCGGTGACGCGGGCGGAGGTCGCATTGTTGTCCTGCTCGACGACGGTGGTCAGGAAATCCTGCGCCGCCAGCTTTTCGCGCATGCTGGCATCCGATGGCAGCATGCCGGCGCCGATGATGGCCCAGTCATGGTCTTCTCCGACATTGAACAAATCGTCGAGATAGACGGCCTGGTGGGCACGGTGGAAATTGCCGACGCCGAAATGGACGATGCCGGCCGACAGCTGAGACCGGTCATAAGCCGGGATCGCAGCGGTTGCCGATACCTCTTTCAGGGTGGCCAGCGAGAGTTTGGTCATTGTCAGAAGTCCTTCTGAAAGGTCTTGGTGGTCCGGATGGTCCTTGGGGGGCCATCGGCCTCTACGCGACCCGGGCGTTTTCGCCCGGGCAGGCAATGTCGGTCGTCGATGGGTTTCGCGCGGCTGGCCTCAGGAGGCCATTGCCAGTCCCTTGTCGTCGAACCGGTGGACGCGGCTGCGGTCCGGGGTCATGTAGACGGTTTCGCCGGCCTTGACCGGGAATTCGCCGGTGCCGCGCGCCGTGATATGGCCGATGCCTTCGACATCCACGTGCAGAAAGGTGTCGGAGCCGAGGTGCTCGGCGACGATGACCTTGCCTTGCCACACGCCGCTCTCCGTCGACAGCAGGATATGCTCAGGCCGCACGCCAACCGTCGGCGCGCCGAAGGGCTCGGCATAGACGCCGGTGACGAAATTCATCTTCGGCGAGCCGATGAAGCCGGCAACGAAAAGGTTGGCCGGGTTCTTGTAGAGCTCCATCGGCGAGCCGACCTGTTCGATGTTGCCGCGGTTGAGCACGACGATCTTGTCGGCCATGGTCATGGCTTCGACCTGGTCGTGGGTGACGTAGACCATGGTCGTCTTCAGCTGCTGGTGCAGTTCGCTGATTTCGAGGCGCATGTTGACGCGCAGCGCCGCATCGAGGTTCGACAGGGGTTCGTCGAACAGGAAGGCCGACGGCTGGCGGACGATGGCGCGGCCGATGGCAACGCGCTGGCGCTGGCCACCGGACAGCATGCGCGGCTTGCGGTCGAGATAATCCGTGAGGTTCAGCACGCGGGCTGCTTCCGCCACCTTGCGGTCGATCTCGTCCTTGGCCATGCCTGCCATCTTCAGCGGGAAGGCTATGTTGCTGCGCACGCTCATATGCGGATAGAGCGCATAGGACTGGAACACCATGGCAAGACCGCGCTCGGAAGGGCCGAGGCTCGTGCCGTCCTTGCCGTCGATGATGATCTTGCCGCCGGAGACGTCCTCGAGACCGGCGATCAAGCGGAGCAAGGTCGACTTGCCGCATCCGGACGGGCCGACGAAAACGACGAATTCGCCGTCCTTGATTTCAAGGTCGATGGAAGGAATGACTTTGGCTTCGCCAAAGACCTTCGAAACCTTCTGAAGGGTAATGCTGCCCATGGTTCTCTCCCAGATATCTTATTTGACCGCGCCGAAGGTCAGGCCGCGAACGAGTTGTTTTTGACTGAACCAGCCGAGGATCAGGATCGGTGCGATCGCCATGGTCGAGGCGGCCGAAAGCTTTGCGTAGAACAGGCCTTCGGGGCTCGAGTAGGAGGCGATGAAGGCGGTCAGCGGCGCGGCCTGCGATGCCGTCAGGTTGAGCGTCCAGAATGCTTCGTTCCAGGCGAGAATGACGTTGAGCAGCAAGGTCGATGCAATGCCCGGCACCGCCATCGGCGTCAGCACGTAGATGATTTCCTTCATCAGGGTGGCGCCGTCCATGCGGGCCGCTTCCAGGATCTCGCCCGGAATTTCCTTGAAGTAGGTGTAGAGCATCCAGACGATGATCGGCAGGTTGATCAGCGTCATCACCGCCACGAGGCCGATGCGGCTGTCGAGCAGACCGGTGGCCTGGAAGAGCAGATAGATCGGAATGAGGGCACCGACCGGCGGCATCATCTTGGTGGACAGCATCCACATCAGGACGTCCTTGGTCCGCTTGGTCGGCGAAAACGCCATCGCCCAGGCGGCGGGAACGGCGATGATCAGGCCGAGGATGGTGGAGCCGACGGCTATGATGACCGAGTTCGAGAAATGCAGGAAGTAGTCGGAGCGCGACTGCACTTCCACATAGTTTTCCGTCGTCCAGTGGAAGAACAGGAACAGCGGCGGCGAAGCGACGGCATCGCCTTCCGACTTGAAGCTGGTGATGAAGGTCCACAGGATCGGGAAGAAGATCAGGAGACCGAGCGCCCAGGCGACGACGGAAACGATGACCTTTTGGCGGGTGGAAACACTGCGAGCCATCTCAAGCCTCCAGATTCTTGCCGACGATGCGGACGAGGAAGATAGCGACAATGTTGGCGAGCACCACGGCGACGATACCGCCTGCCGATGCGCCGCCGATGTCGAACTGCAGAAGAGCCTGCGAATAGACTAGGTAGGTCAGGTTCGTGCTGTCTGTGCCCGGACCGCCGTTCGTGGTGACGAGGATTTCCGCAAAGACGGAGAGCAGGAAGATAGTCTCGATCAGGATGACGACGGTAATGGCACGGGCCATGTGGGGAAGGACGATGTAGATGAACTTCGACACGATGCCGGCGCCGTCCATCTCGGCGGCTTCCTGCTGCTCCTCATCCAGCGACTGCAGGGCGGTCAGCATGATCAGCGTCGCAAAGGGCAGCCACTGCCAGGCGACGATAACGATCACCGAGGCGAGCGGCGCATTGGCGAGGAAGTCGAAGGGTTCGAGGCCGACTGCCTTGGCCGCGTAGGCGAACAACCCGTTCACCGGGTTCATGAACATGTTTTTCCAGATCAGCGCTGCCACTGTCGGCATGACGAAGAACGGCGCGATGACGAGGATACGGACGATGCCTTGGCCGAACATTGGCTGGTTCAGCAGCAGCGCGAAAGCAATGCCGCCGACAATCGTGATGAGCAACGCGCCGCCCACCAGCAGCAGCGTGTTGAACAGCGCCGAGAAGAAGGCCGGATCCGTCAGGAAGTAATAATAGTTGTCGAAGCCGACAAAGGGATGCTCGCCCGGCATCAGCAGATTGTAGTTCAGCGTCGAGAAGTAGATCGTCATCGCCAATGGCACGAGCGACCACAGCAAGAGAAGAACGACGGACGGCGTCATCATGAGACGGGCAGCGGAACGGGTCTGTAAGGTCGCCATGGAAAGGACCAATCTTGTCTAGAAGCGGGGAGAGTGGCCGCAACAGCGGAAATTAAAGGGCCGCCAAGGCTCGGTAGAGGCGATCGGCGGCCGGTGGGAGGGAGGCGCAAGATGCGCCCCCGCTCCTTAGCGCAGTCGGCATATCACTTAGGATAGCCGGCCTTCTTCATTTCGCGGGTCGTCAGTGCCTGGGCGCTCTTCAGGGCCTGATCGACGGTGACCTGGCCGGCAAGCGCTGCAGAGAACTGCTGGCCAACGGCAGTGCCGATGCCCTGGAATTCAGGGATGGCGACGAACTGCACGCCGACATAGGGAACCGGCTTGACGGTCGGATGGGTCGGATCAGCCGAGTTGATGCTGTCCAGCGTCATCTTCGCGAAAGGTGCTGCCTTCTGGTAATCGGCATTCGCATAGAGCGACTTGCGGGTACCGGGAGGTGCATTCAGCCAGCCTTCCTTTTCAGCAACAAGGTTCGTGTACTCCTTGCTGGTTGCCCAGGCGACGAACTTCTCGGCAGCTTCCGTCTTCTTCGAGCCAGCCGGGATGGCGAGGTTCCAGGCCCACAGCCAGTTGCCGCGCTTGCCGAGACCGTTGTCAGGAGCGAGCGCAAAACCGACCTTGTCGGCAACCTTGGACTGCTTCGGATCGGAAACGAAGGATGCAGCGACGGTTGCGTCGATCCACATGCCGCACTTGCCGGTCTGGAACAGGGCGAGGTTCTCGTTGAAGCCGTTGGAAGATGCACCGGGAGGTCCGTCTTCCTTCATCATCTTGACGTAGAATTCGAGGGTCTTCTTCCACTCAGGCTGATCGAACTGGGCTGCCCATTTTTCGTCGAACCAACGCGCGCCGAAGGAGTTGGACATGGCTGTCAGGAAAGCCATGTTCTCGCCCCAGCCGGCCTTGCCACGAAGGCAGATGCCGTAGACTTCGCCCTTTTTGTCGGTGATCTTCTTGGCTGCGTCCGCGATGAAGTCCCAGGTCGGGGCATCAGGCATCTTCAGGCCGGCCTTTTCGAAAAGGTCCTTGCGATACATGACCATCGAGCTTTCGCCGTAGAACGGCGCTGCATAGAGCTTGCCGTCCGTGGTCAGGCCGCTGCGGATTGCCGGAAGAAGGTCATCCACATCGTAGTTTGCACCGAGATTGTCGAGCGGCTGGAGCCAGCCCTGCTTGGCCCAGATCGGAACTTCATAGGTGCCGATCGTCAGAACGTCGTACTGGCCACCCTTGGTCGCGATGTCGGTCGTGACCTTCTGGCGCAGGATGTTTTCTTCAAGCGTAACCCACTGCAGCTCGATGCCGGGGTTCTTGGTCTTGAAGTCATCCGTGAGTTTCTGCATGCGGACCATGTCGCCGTTGTTCACGGTGGCAATGGTCAGCGTCTCTGCAGACGCGATGCCAGCAAAAAGCAATGCCGAGCATGCGCTCAGCAGTAAAGTCTTCAATTTCATGGTCTTCCTCCCAGAAGAGAAAATATGAGCATTCGCTTAGCTCGAGGGCAATTACTCACGGCATGCGACATGTTGTCAATGCCTATTCGTTGCTGCGACGCCGAACGCAAAAATAAGTGGTTGAAAGAAAACAGATTAAAGTTGCATCAACCGTTGATCAAAAACTCGGCCGTCGCCTCATCGGTGATCAAACCATTGATTTGGCGGCCAATCAAGGCTGCTCTTACTGCCGGACGCTTGCGCTGCCCCTTCGCAATTCCGATGACGGTCGAAGCCTCGCGATCGGGGATCGGAGCGCTGGCGACGCGTTCGTTGATGGCATTATCGACGAGATTTCCCTCGCCGTCGAAGATCCATCCACAGATTTCGCCGGTGGCGCCCTTCGCCATCAGGGCAAGCATTTCGTCCTTGCCGAGGAATCCGTCGACGCACAGCGGGGCATCGACGCCCATTTCGCCGATCCCGACGAAGGTAACGTCGGCCTTGGCGCTGATGTCGAGCGTCGAGCGAACGAGCGGCTGCGCGTGCAGCAGTTCGCGCTCAGACGAGGCGGAAACCAGCACCGGCAAGGGCATCGGGTAATGCCGCGCCTTGATCGCGTCGGCCATGCTGAAGATGACGTTGTAATAGGCCGCCGAGCCGTCGGGACCGATATTGCCGGTCAGCGACACGACGCGGTGCTGCATGCAATCTATAACCGGCAGCTGATCGACGGCCGCCTTCAGCGTCCGACCGGTGCCGATGGCCAGCACGATCGGGTCGGGCCGCTTCAGCCAACGCTCGATCTCGGCCGCCGCAGCTTCGGCGATGCCGACCGTCGTCGAGGTCGATCCAGGATCGCTCGGAACGACTTCGACATGGCGCAGGTCGAACTTGCGGCGCAGATCGGCGGCCAATTGCAGGCAGGCGGCGATCGGGTGATCGAGGCGGACCTTGATCAACCGTTCGGCGACTGCGAGCGACACGAGACGCTGCGCCGATTGGCGGGAGATCCCCATGGCGGCGGCGATCTCGTCCTGCGTCCGGCCTGCGACATAGTAGAGCCAGCCGGCACGCGCGGCGTCGTCCAGCCTGCCCTGTGTCTCCGACTTCCTGGCCATCCGCTCCCCTCCTTGCCTTCGCTTGCTGCGCGCCGACCCCTACGAGCGATAGGATCAACGCGGCCCGTCTCAGCGGTCCGGCGTCAGGCAGCGTCCGGCGGAATGACACCCTTGGTCAGGGTGAAGCAGCCATAGAAGCGGCGCTCACCCGTCTGGATGACGCAATAGGCGCTCTTTGCACGCTCATAAAAAGCGAAACGCTCGACCGACACGAGCGGCCAGTGCTTGCCTTCGGCCTTATCGATGACAGCCTGCATTTCGACTTGAACGGCCGGCAGTTCATCCGGCGAGCCGACGACCTCCATACGGGTGGCGGCATCATCGATGAAGGTGTCCAGCGGCAGCAGCGACAGGACGGCGGCAGCAGCCTGCGGCGAGGTCACATTGTCGATCCGCAGAAGCCGGCCAAGCCTGGTCTGCAGGGCGATCGATTCAGCCGGGAAATTGGTGTCGACGATGACGAGCATGTCGCCATGACCCATCGCCGCCAAAGCGTGCAGCACGTCGGCGTTGAGTGCGGGTGAAATTCCCTTGAGCATGAATAGGCCTCCTCCAGGCATTCTGTAGAAAAGATAACGGCGGCGGGGCAACCCGACCCTCCAGTGGCAAACAAGTAACCGCGACGCCGCTCTCTGTCTAGCAGCCAACCCGGGCATGACGAGAATAGGCGCCCTGCCGGCAGGCGCGATACCGAAGCTTATTTCCGCCCTGATTGACCGCATAGCTCTCGCCATACTACGACAGACACATCAGACCCGGGCGAGGCAATTGTGAGAATTCTGCTTGTCGAAGACGACGACACCCTCGGCAGCGCGGTGCGCGACCACATTGCCGCGACGGTGCATGCCGTCGACTGGGTGAAGAACCTGACCGATGCCGCAAATGCCGCCCGGTCCGTGCATTACGGGCTGATCCTGCTCGATCTGCAACTGCCCGACGGCGTTGGTATCGACTTCCTGAAGGCGCTGCGCCGCAATGCCAAGGAAACGCCTGTTATCATCCTGACCGCACGGGACCAGATTTCGGACCGCATCGAGGGTCTCAACAGCGGCGCCGACGACTATCTGGTCAAGCCCTTCGATCTCGGCGAACTCTCGGCGCGCCTCATGGCCGTCGCCCGCCGCTATTCGGGCAGCCCGCAACCGATGCTGAAGATCGGCGATCTCGAGGTCGACCAGACCCAGCGGCGGCTCATGGTTGCCGGCAAGGACGTGATCCTCACAGGTCGCGAATGGGCCGTACTCGACCTGCTGGTCGCACGCCCGGGTGCGATGGTCTCCAAGGACCAGGTGGAAGAAGCGCTCTATGCCTTCGGCTCCGAGATCGAGAGCAACACCGTCGAGGTCTATGTCAGCCGCCTGCGCAAGAAAATCGGCAAGGACCGCATCCGCACGGCGCGTGGCGTCGGCTATTCGCTTGGAGAACGATGATGCCGCAGCCGACCAATCGCCTGAGCAGCATCAGTATTACCCGGCGGCTGATCACCACCCTGACCGGCATGGTCGTGTTGTTCTGGCTGATCGCAGTCGGCCTCGGCGCCTATGTCATGAACCACGAATTCGCGGAGATCTTCGACGGCACGCTGCAGGAGACAGCCGAGCGGCTGATGCCGCTTGTGCTCGACGACCTCGCCCAACGCGACCCGTCCTCCGATCCGCAGGCACTACAGGCGATCCAGCAGGGCTTGAACAAGGAATACCTGACCTACCAGGTGCTCGATGCCAGCGGCAAGGTCATCATCCACTCCCAGGAAGCGCCGACCGCCGCCTATGAGGTGCCGCTGAAAATCGGCTTTCACGACACCCGCAAATATCGGATCTACACCGAGTCGGCATTGAACGGCACCGTCTTCCTGCATGTTGCCGATGCCTTCCGCAACCGCCGCGAGGCCCTGCGCGAAGGCGCCGTCGCGCTGCTCTGGCCGCTGCTGCTGCTCATTCCGGCCAGCATCCTCCTGATCCAGTTCATCGTCGGCCGGTCGCTCGCCCCGATCGATCGGCTGCGCGACGAAATCGGCACAAAGGACAGCGGCAACCTTGCCGCCGTCGAGAGCGACACGCTGCCGCGCGAACTCCGGCCGATCGCCCGCTCCGTCAACCTGCTGCTCGGCCGTCTGCGGGCAGCCCTTGAGGCCGAGCGTGAATTCACCGCCAATAGCGCCCACGAGTTGCGCACGCCGATTGCCGGCGCGCTCGCCCAGACCCAGCGCCTGATCGCCGAGTTGCCCGAGGGTCCCCTTACCGTCCGGGCCGGGCGCATCGAGACGGCGCTCGCCAATCTCGGGCGCCTGGCCGAAAAACTGCTGCAGCTTGCCCGCGCCGAAGCCGGCATCGGCACCGGCGATGCCCCCGTCGATCTTGTCCGTATCGTCGACGCAGTGGTGGGCGACTACGACCGCGACAGCCGCACCGCCGGACGTGTCACGCGGGATTACGCGCCGGAAAACCACCTGGCCCGATGCGTCGATATCGACGCCTTCGCGATCGTGGTGCGCAATCTGATCGAGAACGCCCTGATTCACGGCCCGACTGAAGGGATGGTCTCCATCCAGATCGGCAATGATTTCGTCAGCGTCGTCAACGGCGGCAAGCGGGTTCCACCGGAAGACCTTGCCGGCCTCAAGCGCCGTTTCCGCCGTGGCGAGACGAGTGCCGCCGGATCGGGACTGGGACTGGCGATTGCCGACAAGATCGTCGTCCAGATGGGCGGACGCCTCGACCTCTTGTCGCCGGCATCGGGCGAAGAGCAGGGTTTCGAGGCCCGCATCGTGCTTGCGCCGCAGACCACTGCCTGATCGCTTGCAATGGCGGGCAAAGGATGCGAGCAACGGCCTTCAGAGACTGCAGCGGGTGACGGATGATCGTTTCTTTTGACATAGGCGGTTCCGCCATCAAGGGCGGCTTTGCCCATTCCGAGACGGAGATCACGGCATTGCCCCGCAGGGCGACGCCCGGCAACGACTTCGCAGCCTTCGTCGAGGTCATGCGCGATATCATCAGCCAGGCGCCGGAACAGCCGGAGAGCCTAGCCCTGTCGATCGCAGGCGTCGTCGATCCCGACAGCCAGAAGCTCACCTGCGCCAACATTCCCTGCATCCATGGCCGAAGGCTCGCCGAGGACCTGCAAACGGCGCTTGGCTACCCCGTTCTGATCGCCAACGACGCCGATTGCTTTGCCATGGCCGAAGCGATCTCGGGCGCCGGCCGCGGCCACCGCATCGTCTTCGGGGCCATTCTCGGCACCGGCGTCGGCGGCGGACTGGTTTCCGATGGTCGGCTCGTCAACGCGTCGGGCGGCTTTGCCGGCGAATGGGGCCATGCGCCCGTGATCGCCGCCTATGCCGGCAACCCGCCGGTGGCCATCCCCGCCTATCCCTGCGGCTGCGGCCAGGTCGGCTGCGTCGATACAGTCGGCGGTGCCCGGGGGATGGAGCGGTTGCATCTCCTTCTGCACGGCACGAACCTTTCGAGCGAGGAAATCGTAGGGCTGTGGCTTGCCGGTGATGCCGGCGCTGCGGCGACGCTCGATGTCTACATGGATCTGGTCGCGCCGCCGCTGGCGCTGGCTGTCAATATCACCGGCGCCACCATCGTGCCCGTCGGCGGTGGGCTCTCGAATGTCGAGCCGCTGCTGACACGCCTCGACGAGGCGGTCCGCAAGCGCATCCTGCGCAAATTCGACCGGTCGCTGGTTGTCCCCAGCCAGTGCCGCATCGAGCCGGGCCTGATTGGCGCCGCCCTTCTCGGCCTCCGCGATGTCGAGGAGCGGCGCCGTGCTGCTTGAGATCTGCGTTGAGGATAGCGCCGGCCTTGCCGCCGCCATCGACGGCGGTGCGGACCGTATCGAGCTTTGCAGCGCGCTTTCGATCGGCGGGCTCACTCCCAGTGCCGGGCTGATGCTGGAGGCCGGCCGAAAACCGTTGCCGAGCTTTGCAATGATCCGCCCCCGCGCCGGAAACTTCGTCTGGTCGGACGATGACATCGCCGTCATGCGCGACGACATCGACATGGCCCGCCGGGCAGGACTGGCCGGCGTCGTGCTCGGCGCCTCCCTGCCGGACGGGCGGCTTGACCGCGAGTGCCTGGCAACGCTCGTCCGGCATGCAGGAGGTCTCGGGCTGACACTGCACCGCGCCTTCGACCTCGTTCCCGATTGGCAGGAGGCCATCGACGCCGCCGTCGATCTCGGCTTCGAGCGCATATTGACCTCCGGCGGCGCCACCTCGGCCATCGATGGTGCGGATGAGCTGGAACGGCTAATCTCCATCGCCGCAGGCCGCATTTCCATCATGCCGGGCTCCGGCATCAACCCGAAAACCGTTTCTGCGCTCATTCCGCGTCTGCCGGTCGGCGAGATCCACGCATCCTGCGCTACGGCGGTCGCACAGGATAACGAGCGGCTCGTGGCCCTCGGTTTTTCGCCCCCTTCACCGCGGCGCACCGACCGCGCCACCATTGCCGCCCTGAAGGCGCTGCTTGCCACTGACCTGTCTCGACCGCAAGCGTGATTGCCATCCGGCGCCAAAGAAGGCATGAATGCCACATGCGCTCGGTCGCCGGCGTATGGCACAGGGTTGCCGCGCTCGCAGGATAAAGATGGGGATGACGTTCCTGATTGCGGCAATGATTTCGCTGGGAGCATGAAATGACGGTCTCGCTGCCCCGCCGGAGAAGCCGCGTCGTCTTTTGGCTTTCTGCAATCGCGATCCTCTCCGCCATCGTTGCGACCGCGCTGCTTGCCAATGACAAGCGGAACCTCAGGATGATTGCCGAACACTATCGGCTAAGCTGGCTGGATCCAGGCGCACTGACGCCACCTCCGCCCCCCGCGCCGACAAAGCTGGCCGCCCCAGCGAGGCCGCCTGCCCCAGCCGTAGCGATGACCCAACCGAAGGCCGAAAGGCTGATCCCGCCGCATCTCCTCGCGGGCTTACCGAATGCACCAAGTGCATTCCTCCGCCGTTGGAAGGTCTCCGGCAAGCTGCTTTGCAGCCGGATCGCGGAGGCGGGCTTTGCCGTCAGCCCTTGGCATCAGAGCGACATGGACCCCGCCACCTTCGAATGCAGCTATCAGAGCCCGGCATCGGATAATGCGGCGCCGGAGCAGCCGTCGCTGTTCGTCATCGTTCGAGGTAGCGCCGCTGGCGACGTCGGCAATATCCGGATCAAGGCCATTCTGCCGGAAACACCGGCCGGCGACGCGCTCAAGCTGAAATTCCAGGCGCTTTTCCGGGCCATTGTCCGCCAGACACAGTGGCGCGACATGAACGATGCGGCCGACCACATCGACAGGCTCGAGAACATCACGCAATCAGCCTTCGGCGCCCGCCTGATGTTTGCCCATGAGTTCGAAGATCCGAAGCGATTCAACCTGATCATCGACCTCGAAAGACCGAACGACATTCAGCGCACCACCGCGACATTCTTCGACAGGGCAAAGTGGCTACAGCTACCGGCGCACCTGTGAGAGGCGCCCCGTATCGGCACATCAGGTCAGGCAGCTCAGCAAAGACACAATTGCTGCGTTGCAACATACGACCATTGCACTAAGATGGCGGTGTTCTACATGTCCGCTTCGTACGGAATTGCCACGAGGTAGAAAGCGCACGGCACCCGGCAGCATGGGGTCAAAGATTGCTGAAATCGCCAGTATCCCCGTGCATTTGGTTCTCGGGGAAAGAGCGCCAACCGCAAACCAAGCCGCGCCGGCAGCTTCAAATCGAAAAACAGAACGCGACCGCGTTGTCTGAAAAAGAGGAAAATCGATGCGTATCACGATGATCGGGTCTGGTTATGTGGGTTTGGTATCCGGCGTCTGCTTTGCGGACTTCGGCCATGACATCATCTGCGTCGACAAGGACGAAAAAAAGATCGCCGCGCTGAAGGCAGGCGAAATTCCGATCTTCGAGCCTGGGCTTGAGCATCTGGTGGCAGACAATGTCCGTTCGGGCCGCCTGTCGTTTTCGACCGAAGTGGCGGAAAGCGTCGCCTCCAGCGATGTCGTCTTCATCGCCGTCGGCACTCCGTCGCGCCGTGGCGATGGCCATGCCGACCTCTCCTACGTCTACGCCGCCGCCCGCGAAATCGCCACGCATGTGAAGGGCTTCACCGTCATCGTCACCAAGTCGACGGTTCCCGTCGGCACCGGCGACGAAGTCGAGCGGATCATGCGCGACACCAACCCGGAGGCCGACATCGCCGTCGTCTCCAACCCGGAATTCCTGCGCGAAGGCGCCGCCATCGAGGATTTCAAGCGTCCCGACCGCATTGTCATCGGGCTCGACGACGACCGCGCCCGCGCCGTCATGACGGAAGTCTACCGCCCACTCTACCTTAACCAGGCGCCGCTGCTGTTCACCTCGCGCCGCACGTCCGAGCTGATCAAGTATGCGGCCAATGCTTTCCTGGCGATGAAGATCACCTTCATCAACGAGATCGCCGATCTCTGCGAAAAGGTAGGCGCCAATGTTCAAGAAGTGTCGCGCGGCATCGGTCTGGACGGCCGCATCGGCTCGAAGTTCCTGCATGCGGGCCCGGGCTATGGCGGCTCTTGCTTTCCAAAAGACACGCTGGCGCTCGCCAAGACCGCCCAGGATCACGATAGCCCGGTGCGGCTGATCGAGACGACGATTTCGATCAACGACAACCGCAAGCGCGCCATGGGCCGGAAGGTGATTGCAGCCGTCGGCGGCGACGTGCGCGGCAAGAGCGTCGCGGTTCTCGGCCTCACCTTCAAGCCGAACACCGACGACATGCGCGACAGCCCGGCGATCTCGATCGTCCAGACGCTGCAGGACGCCGGCGCCAAGGTGGTGGGCTACGATCCTGAAGGCATGGACAATGCCCGCGGCCTGATGGAAGGCATGACCTTTGCGGCAGACGCCTACAAGGCCGCCGAGGGTGCTGATGCTCTCGTCATCGTCACCGAGTGGAACCAGTTCCGCGCGCTCGACTTCGCGCGGTTAAAGCGGGTGATGGCGGCGCCCGTGCTGGTCGATCTCCGCAACATCTACCGGCGCGACGAAATCACCAAGCACGGCTTTCACTATTCGAGCATCGGCCGGCCAAGCCTCGGCGACGAGCGCGCCTAACACACCCGATACACATAAAAAGGGCGAGGCTCGGTGCCTCGCCCTTTTTCTATGGTCGCGGCTCAAGCCGCGCGAGCACGCTTGTCGTTACTTGATCCGGACGTAGGGCCGGGATTCACGAATGTGATGACGATAATAGGAACCCGGCGAATCCGCCGAGATCAAATTGCGGTAAACCTCCTCCGGCACATCCGTATAGGGCTCGACTTTGCCATCGTGGAATTCAATCTCCAGACGAGCAGAGCTCAAGTCATAAGCAACAGCTGTGATCAGGCGCGACTTTATTTGAATGCGTTCCATTGAGGAGCCCTGTGGTTGCAAGAGATGAAAAACAGACTGTAGCAGACTGACAATTGGTGCGAGCATTGGGTGAGCGCATATGTCGGACTACTTATGTTAACGCATTAATAATAATATTCTTTCAGAAATCGTCAACGATGTTTGCAGTTGCATTTTCCGCCTTGCGCTGTGCAATCGCACGTCACAAATTTCGCTATGGAGTGTGATGACACTATCGTCTGCTGAAGGCGATGGACGGCAACCTATATACTTTTTCTCTGTGGCTTGACCAAGGCAGCCACGACTCTGAGGCGAGCTCGCTCTTCAAAGAGAGTCCAAATCGCGCAGATGTGATTGGTCGTCATCATAGGTGTTGGAGTTAGTGGCGATTATTGGCACAAACGCCGAATGCGAACGGAAAGACTGATCGAACGGAATGTCGGAAACTGACAACAGCCACCCAGCCAAAGGGTTCGCCATCGAGCGCGATCCGCGGCTTCGCTTCATCATTCCCGCCGTCGTCGCCGTCGCCTTCCTGATGGAACAGCTCGACGCGACGATCATCGTCACCGCCATCCCCGCCATGGCCAACAGCCTCGACGTGACGCCGCTGGCGATGAACCTTGCCATCACCACCTATATCCTGACACTCGCCATGTTCATCCCCGTCAGCGGCTGGTTTGCCGACCGGTTCGGCGCGCGCCGGATCTTTGCGCTATCGCTGTTCATCTTCACCTTGGGCTCGGTGCTGTGCGGCCTGGCGGTCAATTTCCCGATGCTGATCGCCACCCGCGCCCTGCAGGGTTTCGGCGGCGCGATGATGACGCCGGTCGGGCGGCTGATCCTGATCCGCAGCTTCCCGCGCAGCCAGCTGGTCACCGCCATGACCTACATGACGCTGCCGGCCATCCTCGGCCCGCTGGTCGGGCCCGTGCTTGGCGGCGTCCTCACCACCTATCTCTCCTGGCGCTGGATCTTCTACGTCAACCTGCCCTTCGGCATCATCGGCATGGTCATGGCCCTGCGCTATGTCGAGGATACCCGCGGCAAGACGCCGGTGCGCTTCGATGTGCCTGGCTTCCTGATGGTCGGCACCGGGCTGGTGCTTCTGCAATACGGCATGGAGAATATCGGCCGACCGACGATCCCGTTGCAGGCCATCGTCGCTGTGCTCGTCGCATCGCTGCTGCTGCTCGCGCTTTTTGCCCGCTATGCCCGCAGTGTCACCGCGCCGGCCGTCGACCTCACGCTGTTCCGCCTGCGCTCCTTCCGCGTCGGTACGCTGGCCGGCGGCATCTGTCGGGTCGGACTGAATGGCGTGCCGTTCCTGCTACCGCTGATGCTGCAGATCGGTTTCGGGGTCAGCCCCATCGTCTCAGGTTCGCTGACCTTCGCCTCAGCGCTAAGCGCCCTGGTGATCCGCCCGATTTCCCAGCGGCTCCTGCGCGCCTGCGGTTTCGACCGCGTCCTGACATGGAGCGCCGTTGCCGGAGCGATCACGGTGGCCGGCTTCGCGCTGATGACGCCGGAGACACCCTACTGGCTAATCATCGCCTGGGTCTTCGTCTTTGGCCTGACACGGGCCGCCCAGTTCATGACGTCGAACACGCTTTCCTACTCGGACATGCCGTCGGCGCAGCTGAGCGGCGCCACGAGTCTCGGGGGCGTGCTGCAGCAGCTGAGTGTCAGCTTCGGCGTTTCGATTGCCGCCATGCTGCTCGGCCTCGTGACGCTGGGAGGCGCACCTTTGAGCCTGGACAGCTTTCACACCGTCTTCCTGATCATGGCCGTCATTCCGCTCCTTGGCCTGCCGGGATTTCTACAGCTGAGGCCGGAAGACGGCCAGCAGGTCAGCGGCCATATCCGTTCGGCACGGTGAGGACACCGCACAAGTCAGCGGATGCGGGGCTCAGGCCGCCAGCGCCGCTCGGCGCGGGCTGACCAGATGCTCCTTCAGCACGATCCCTGAGCGATCGACCTCCTGCAGCAGAACGTCATAGCTCCAGAGATCGGCGAGATGTTGAAGCACCTTGCGGCTGTCCTCCTCTTCGAGCAGGCTGCCATTCATGACCTGATGCCGCAGGATCAGCCGACGGTCGCCGGCAAGATCGACGTCGACAACCTCGATATGCGGATCGATCCAGCCAATGTCATATTGCCGCGACAGTTCGCGGCGCACCCGCTTATAGCCTCGCTCGTCGTGAATGGCCGCCACCCGCATACCCTCCTCCTCGGCCGGATCGTCGGTCAGGTGGAAAAGCCGAAGCTTGCGCATCAGGTTCGGGCTGAGGAATTGGGCAATGAAGCTTTCGTCGCGGTAGTTGGCCCAGAGGTCGCGCAGCACACCCATCGCATCGCCCGTGCCGGCGATATCGGGGAACCACTCGCGATCCTCCTCCTCCGGCTTGGTGACGATGCGCTCGATGTCCTGCATCATCGCAAAACCGATGGCATAGGGATTAAGGCCGGAGTAGCGTCTGTCGTCGAACTGCGGCTGGAACACCACATTGGTGTGGGATGTCAGAAACTCCAGGAAATCCCCGTCGCCGATGCCGCCGCGGGCATGCAGCCGGGTCATGATCTCGTAGTGGACGTAGGTCGCCGTCCCCTCATTCATCACCTTTGTCTGGCCCTGCGGATAGAAATACTGAGCGACATGGCGAACGATGCGCAGGATTTCGCGCTGCCAGGGCTGCAGGCGCGGCGCAGTCTTTTCCAGGAAATAGAGAATATTCTCCTGCGGCAGGCCGGTGATCGCCTGGCGCCTTTCCAGGCTGAGGTCGGGTGCACTCTTGCCGGATTTGGTCGGCACGGTGCGCCAGAGATCGTTGAATATGCTTTCCTCATGCGCCCGCCGCTCCTGTAGGCGGGTCTCCTCCATCCGCAGGTCGAGCTTCTTCTTGCCGGCATAGCGATGCACGCCGTGGGACATCAGGGCATGGGCCGAATCCAGTGTCCGCTCGACGGCGACATGGCCGTAGCGCTCCTCGCAGCTGGCGATGTAGCCCTTGGCGAAATTGAGATAATCGAGGATGCCGTCGGCATCGGTCCACAGCTTGAAGAGGTAGTTGTTCTTGAAGAAATGATTATGGCCGAAGGCGGCATGGGCGATGACTAGCGCCTGCATGGTCGCAGTGTTCTCCTCCATCAGATAGGAAATGCAGGGCGAGGAATTGATGACGATTTCATAGGCGAGACCACGCAGGCCCTTGCGATAGAAGGCTTCGTGATGGGCGAAATGCTTGCCGAACGACCAGTGCTTGTAAAACAGCGGCATGCCGATCGAGGAGTAGACATCGAGCATCTGCTCGGCCGTGATGATCTCGATCTGGTTGGGATAGACATCGAGACCGAGCTCGTTGATCGCGATGTCCTGACAGGCATCGTGAATGCGCTGCAGCGCGTTGAAATCCCAGTCCGGGCCTTCGAAAAGCCGTTTCATTGCCTTCGCCATGGTCAGCCAGCCCTTGTCTCCGCAGTGCGGCGTTGGAAGAGATCGTGGAAGACGGGCCATATCTGGCTGCGATCGCTGACCTTGCGCATCGACAGCACGGGCCAGCCGGCCGAGATCCGTTCATAGAGCTGCCAAACCGCCGAACCCGACGAGATCGCCACGCTCCTCCCCTCGCCGACTTCGAGATAGGCGAAGTACTGCGTCGCCGGCAGGATCCAGTCCTGCAGCAATGTCGCCGTCCTGGCACTGTCGGAATAGGCATTGTCACCATCGGATGCCTGGGCCGCATAGATGTTCCAGTCGGAGGGCGGGAACCGCTCAGCCATGATCTGTCGCATGGCGTCGAGTGCGCTCGAGACCTGCGTGCCGCCGGTGGCGGGGCTACGGAAGAAGGTCTCCTCGTCCACCTCCTCGGCCGTGTCGGTGTGGCGGATGAAGACGATCTCCACCCGCTTGTACTGCCGGGTGAGGAAAATGTAGAGCAGCATGTAGAAGCGCTTGGCGAGATCCTTCATATGCTCCGTCATCGAGCCGGAGACGTCCATCAGGCAGAACATCACCGCTTGCGCGACCGGCTTCGGCTCGTTTTCAAAGCGGCGATAGCGAATGTCGATCGGGTCGATATAGGGAATACGCCGCACCCGCGATTCGAGCGCCGTCACTTCCGCCTCCAGGACCAGCCTCTGCTCGTCATCGACGCAATCGGCGATCTCGGCATGCAGCATGGCGACGGTTTCGGCCTTCGGCCGGTTGAGGGCGACCCGGCGCATCATCGCCCGCTTCATCGTCCGGTTGATGGCAAGATTGGAGGGGGAGCCGTTGACGGAATAGCCGGCCCTGACCGGGTTCGGCTGCTCCGAGGTCGCGAGCTTCTTCTTGGCGAGATCGGGTAGCTCGAGGTCGTCGAGAAAGAGATCGAGGAATTCCTCGCGGGTCAGCACGAAGCGGAAGGCATCTTCGCCGCTGCCGTCTCCGCCGTCCTTGGGTTTGCCCTTGCCGCCCGGCGGACGGGCAAGGATATCGCCTTCGATGAAGGTCTTGTTGCCCGGCAGGACATATTCATGAACCCCTGCCGATCCTTTGCGAAAATGCGGCTCTTCCGTGCCTCCAAGAGGGATGCTGATTTCGCCGCCTTTGAGAACGTCCTGGATACCTCGGCTTTGCGATGTCTCGTAGACCGCCTTCTGCACCAGCGCTTTTGCTCGTCTGAGGAAGCGCTGGCGATTTTCGAGACTCTTGCCGCCTGGGTTCAGACGCCGGTCAACTATGTGCATTCCTACTCCTCTGTTGGGACTAGCCTGCCTGTTTGACGCGCATATACCATTCTACCAGGCGGCGAACCTGCCGCTCCGTATAGCCTCGTGAGGTCATGCGCTCGACGAACTGTCCATGTTTCTTTTCGGTATCGCCGTCCTTTTTGGAGCCGAAGGAGATCACCGGCAAAAGGTCTTCCACCTGGGAGAACATCCGCTTTTCGATGACTTCGCGGATCTTCTCGTAACTCGTCCAGGACGGGTTTTTGCCGGCATTGCTGGCCCGCGACCGCAGGCAGAACTTGACCACCTCGTTGCGAAAATCCTTCGGATTGGCAATCCCCGCCGGTTTTTCGATCTTGGTCAGTTCCTGGTTGAGAAGGTCGCGATCGAGCATCTGGCCGGTGTCGGGATCCTTGAAATCGACGTCCTCGATCCAGGCATCGGCATAGTCGACATAGCGGTCGAACAGGTTCTGGCCGTAGTCGCCATAGGATTCCAGATAGGCCTTCTGGATCTCATGGCCGATGAATTCCGCATAGCGCGGCGCCAGCTCGCCCTTGATATACTCCATGTACTGCTTCTCGACCTCGGCCGGCAGTTGTTCCCGCCGGATCGATTGCTCGATGACATACATGAGATGCACCGGATCGGCGGCGATCTCCGTCGTGTCGTGGTTGAAGGTCGCCGCCAGAACCTTGAAGGCAAAGCGGGTGGAGACGCCGTCCATGCCCTCGTCTACCCCCGCCGTGTCGCGATATTCCTGGACGCTGCGGGCCCTGGGATCGGTCTCCTTCAGGCTCTCGCCGTCATAGACCCGAAGCTTGGAAAACGGCGTCGAGTTTTCGTGCCGCGTCAGCCGCGACAGCACGGTGAAGCGGGCGAGCGTTTCGAGCGTTGACGGCGCGCAGGGCGCCTGGCTCAGCTCGGATTCCTGGATCAGCTTCTCATAGATCTTCTGCTCCTCCGTGACCCGCAGGCAATAGGGCACCTTGACGACGCAGATGCGGTCGATGAATGCCTCATTGTTCTTGTTGGTCTTGAAGGTCTGCCACTCCGCCTCGTTGGAATGGGCGAGAATGACGCCGGAGAACGGGATGGCGCCGATATTCTCGGTGCCGATATAGTTGCCCTCCTGCGTCGCCGTCAAAAGCGGATGCAGCATCTTGATCGGCGCCTTGAACATCTCGACGAATTCGAGCACGCCCTGATTGGCGCGGTTGAGACCGCCGGAATAGCTGTAGGCATCGGCATCGCTCTGGGCGAGGCTTTCGAGCTTGCGGATATCGACCTTGCCGACCAGCGAGGAGATATCCTGGTTGTTCTCGTCGCCGGGCTCGGTCTTGGCGATGGCGATCTGGCGCAGCCTCGACGGCTGCATCTTCACCACCTTGAAGCGCGAGATATCGCCGCCGAACTCTTCCAGCCGCTTCAGGCACCAGGGGCTCATCAGCCCCGTCAGCCGCCGCTTGGGAATGCCGTAGCGTTCCTGCAACATGTCGCCCATCGCAGCCGGATCAAACAGGCTGAGCGGACTTTCGAACACCGGACTAAGCTCGTTGCCGGCCTTCAGCACGTAGATGGGATGGACTTCCATCAGCGCTTTCAGCCGTTCGGCAAGCGATGACTTGCCGCCGCCGACGGGGCCGAGCAGATAGAGGATCTGCTTTCGCTCTTCCAGCCCTTGAGCCGCGTGACGGAAGAAGGCGACGATCCGTTCAATCGTCTCTTCCATCCCATAGAAGCCCTCGAAGGCGGGATAGGTGCGGATGGTTCGGTTGAGAAAGATACGCCCGAGGCGGGAGTCCCTCGACGTGTCGACAAACTGTGGTTCACCCATCGCGGCAAGTAGTCGTTCTGCCGCATTGGCATACATCAAAGGTTCGCCCTTGCAGGCTTCCAGATATTCAGAGAATGACATCTCTACTTCGCGCCGCGCCTCGAAGGAACGTGCAAAGGTGTTGAATAGTACATCCGTGTTGTACATGGCGCCTCATCGAGGTTGCTATTGCAAATACGCCTGGTCAGCTGGAAAACAATCCGCTGCATACAAAATTCGGTGACGTTTCTATGGAAGGCGAAACATAACCTTGGAGCAAATGCTACGCTTGATTCGGCAATGCAGCAATATCCCAGGCGCTCCCAAGCCTTCGAATTAATGATTGACCGCTCTAAAATTGCGTTAAATAATTGCTAAATCATCCACTGATTGCAGTACATGACGCAGGCCAACTTGCCCATCCATCGCCATGAGGGTTGGCTAACTCATTGATTTAGAAATATGTCAGACGCCCGAGGCAGGCGCGGACGGCAAATATGCCACATGCCGTCCGATTTTTTGCTGCAGAGCCGATTTGTTATCAACCGTTCATCTGGGTGATGAAGCGGGTTTCGAGATAACTGTCGACTGCCTCCGATCCGCCCTCGGTGCCATAGCCCGAATCCTTCATGCCGCCGAATGGCACTTCGGGGATCGACAGTCCGTTGTGGTTGATCGTCAGCATGCCGGCTTCCATCCGCTGTCCGAGCGCATGCGCCGTGCCGACCGAAGTCGTGAAGGCATAGGAAGCAAGACCGAACGGCAGGCGGTTGGCCTCGGTGATGGCATCGCCGAGCGTCGCAAAGCGGTTGATGATGGCGACCGGCCCGAACGGTTCCTCGTTCATGATGCGCGCATGGGTCGGAACGTCGGTGATGACGGTCGGCTCGAAGAAATTGCCCTCGTTGCCGATCCGCCGGCCGCCGGTGCGCAGCGTCGCGCCCTGCGCCACGGCGTCGTTGATCAGCGCTTCCAGCGCCGGGATGCGCCGTTCATTGGCAAGCGGCCCCATCTGCACGTCGCCGTCGAGCCCGTTACCCACCTTGATTGCCTTGGCGGCAGCCACGAAACCGTCGGTAAACTGGTCCATGACGCCGTTCTGGACGAGAAAGCGCGTCGGTGCGACGCAGACCTGCCCCGCATTGCGGAACTTCGCCAGCGACGAGACCTCGATCGCCTTGGCGATATCGGCATCCTCGAAGACGATCGCCGGCGCATGGCCGCCAAGCTCCATCGTCGCCCGCTTCATGTGCAGGCCGGCGAGTGCGGCAAGCTGCTTGCCGATCGGTGTCGAGCCGGTGAACGAGATCTTGCGGATGACGGGATGCGGGATCAGATATTCCGAGATTTCAGCCGGAACGCCATAGACGAGGTTGACCACGCCGGCCGGCATGCCGGCATCGGCAAAGGCGCGGATCAGTTCGGCCGGCGAGGCCGGCGTTTCCTCGGGCGCCTTGATGATGATCGAGCAGCCGGTGGCAACCGCTGCCGAGAGCTTCCGGACGATCTGGTTGATCGGAAAATTCCACGGCGTGAAGGCGGCGACCGGCCCGACCGGCTGCTTGACGGTCATCTGCAGGACGCCGGTGTTGCGCGCCGGAATGATCTGGCCATAGGTGCGGCGCGCCTCTTCCGCGAACCAGTCGATGGTGTCGGCGGCTCCGAGCGTTTCGGCGGTCGATTGCGCCAGCGGCTTGCCCTGCTCGCGCGTCATCAGCCAGGCGATCATGTCCTTGCGCTCGCGCAGGATATCCGCCGCCCGGCGCATGATCTTGGAGCGCTCGAAGGCCGAAGTATCGCGCCAGATCTGGAAACCCTTGTCGGCAGCCGCAAGTGCGAGGTCGAGGTCGGCGCGCTCCGCGTGGGCAATCTGGCCGAGCGTTTCGCCGGTGGCCGGGTCGCTGACCGCGATCGTCTTCTTCGATAGGGCGTCGCGCCATTCGCCATCGATGAACAGCTTGACGTCTGGATAACTGGGCATGGGGAAACCTCTTGGAACGTGGGCGGCAGCTCTCAGCGCGGAGCTGGGGAACGGCCGTGGGACCGGCCTTCTGAAGCCACCGGGGATCTTCGATCAGATTTAGTCGAGCGCCGGATATGGTGTCAACGGCGCTGGATTTCCAGCTGCCGACAGCGCTCACCGCTTGGGCCGCAACGCCGACCTGCATCACGAAATCGAGAACAGCCCTAGATTTAAGCAGGAGCTTTATTAACTCCCGTGAGAACAAGAAAAGGAGCAACAGATGAAGAAACTCGCCATCATCGCAATTTCACTCATGACTGCTTTCGCAGGCATTGCACCGGCCGAGGCATTTCCGGTCTCGGCACCTCCAATCGCCAGAAACGCCGACGTGGTGAACGTGCAATACCGCGAATACCGATATCACGGACGCCATAACGGCGACCGGGGCCGTTATTACCGCGGCCGCGACCGCCACTACGACCGGGGTTATCGCGGCTATCGCCGCCACAACAACACAGGTGCAATTATCGGCGGCCTGGCAGCTGGCGCCATCATCGGCGGCATCGTTGCCGGCTCACGCTCCAACGGCAGTTCGCACGCCCAGTCCTGCGCCAACCGCTACCGCACCTACCGCGCCTCGGACAACACCTACCAGCCGAACAACGGCCCACGGGTGCAGTGCCGTTAAACTATCGGCCTGAATGGATTTATGTTGATGCTAAGCCGCCTGTGATGAAAGTTGCGGGCGGCTTTTTTGGATTATTTTGGGCTACGTGATGTTGGCCCACACGCTTTGAACAGGAGACCAAACGAGCGCAAAAAAATCTTTAGAAAATGGTGCCCGGAGGCGGCATCCAATTGTAATTTCAGCGATTTTCAATTGCTTGGCGGTGAAGGGCTTTGATGCTCTCCGGTGGTCTCTTTAGCCCCAGGTCCGCCCGCGCAATGCTTCGAGCGTCACGATGGCTGTTTCGGGTCAGCGGCAACATTGTCGCCGCGGTGTTGCGCAAAGCGAGCGCCCCGGTTGGGAAAGAAACCGTGCTATGGTTTCGTAGCGGAGAGCCAATCGCTCCGCCTCCTGCTGATCAACAAAATTCACCAGCGAGGGGTCAGAAGGATGGCGCATGCGTCGAATGGCGGCTTCTTTGACGCAATGTTGCAAAGGTCTTTGTCTGCCTCGCATATGGTCTTCAGGCCGTCCGCAGCCTGCTTTTCTTGGATTGCATTGGATAGGCACTCCAGGTCCCATTGGGCTGCTTCCGAAGGAGCTTTATACAGAACGTAGGTCAACCCGCACAAAATCAAAACGACGCAAACTGTTCCCCCGGTCAGGGCGTAATTCCCGATCGTCAAAGTCGCGCGTGAATTTCGATCCAAAAGAGGCTTTATTTTTTCCACCAGCCCCCAAGCGGAAAGCGCCGCAAACGCAAGGACTATTATTGCTGCAATACTCACTGATTTACTCCGTAGCCGTTTCGCATCGACCTACTAGCTACCGTCTCTGAAAAGCCTCTTATCAAAACAGCTAGAATTCACCCTAACCTGCTGAATGAGCGAATGAGCCAGCGTTGCCGGACTACGTGCGATGTGACCGCCACCTTGCGCATGCACTACGCGCGCGCCGGCCTGCCGGACCTTTCAAAATCTGATGCGGGCTGAGCTATCCGCATCGAAGCGGGCCGTCCAGACTGCGCGGCGCAAGGCAATCTATCTCGAACGTCGTCCTGAGACGCCTCAGCACGTAGCTGGTGGCAAGGCTTAGCAAGAAGCAGCAAGCGACAAAATGTCGTTTGCTGGGGAGACTACTGCAGCAACCGGACAAAACATCAGAACCGTCCAGCGCGATGCTGCACGCAGCGACCATCAGGGAAGTGTAGCGATATTCGCCGCCCCACTCAAACGATTGACATCGAGTGTACTGAACTGCCAGTGAGGCATATTCTGGGGGACTGCGGCCATAGCAGCTATGTCGGCCTGGAAATGCGTCGCGTCAGCGACCCCCAACATGTCGCGCATGCGATTGAAATAGCGGCCTGATTTTGCTCTGGCGAAGATTTCAAATGCGTTGCCATAATGGTCGACATACAAGAGTGTGTCGGGCCACCAAGAACGCCAATCGCTGCCGCTCCGGCCCCGAAGATAAGCCACGAACTCTGCTGTTAGAATATAATCGAAGTGGATCCCAGACCCTTGATTCCGGCTTTTCATCATATCTGCCGAAAGCGAGGTTCTGCGTGTGCCGAGACGGTTGTTGCGGATCTCGAATGACTTCGCGTGCTCCCCAAATACTTTAAAAGAATGCATATCACCCTTTGGCGAGCCATCGACCATCTTCCAGTAATATTCGTTATTAAAAAGATATGCGGCAAATAAAAAGTTCTCGAATTTTATGGCAGATGCAACAGCATATAAAAACAACTCGCGGGCAATGAACCGAAAATTATCAAAATCGACATCGGTGTACTGGCCCGCATTTGGTGAGCGATACATGTACGGGATAAGCTTTTCGAAGAAGCGGTGAACGGCTTCTGCCATCTCTTCAGTTTTGTCGTATTTGGCTATGGCAGCGAACAGCTCGATCAGTTCATTGCGGTAAGGGGTGAACTCGTCGATGCTTTTGTAAACGACGTCGTCAAACTCAGCGCGATTGTCTTGCGTCACCTTAATTCGGAAATTTTCCAAGCCATCTGCAACTAAGTCTAGATATTCGACGACTTCCGCGCGTGCAGTAGGGCTCTGGCCTTTGATGGCGGCCAAAGCTTGTCGATGCGTCGTGCTGGTCCCTGTCTTCATTTGCTGACTGTCGGGGTTCAGAAAACTTGGCTTTGAGCCCTTGACTGGCCTCACGTCGAGAGGTTCATTCCATATCCATCGGAGCAACCGATCAAACTGAGTGGGGTTGGAAGGGCCACTGAGATCGATATAGAGCCGACTTCCATAGTAAGCCGGCAATAGCGCCTTTCCGTCGGCGCCCCGCTCACGCAGTACGGCAACAAATTTGTCTTGCTGCGCCTGCCTATAAAGGTGAGGAGTTATAATCTGCGCCTCCGTCCCGGCGCCTCCCGATCTCTCGTTCGATTTGGTCACATACATCGCGTCACAGATGAGCAAAACTTTTGTGATGGTAGGATCGGTGACCATGCTCTCCATGAAGGCGTCAGCGTCATGACCAAGTTTCAGATCCCATTTATCCAATTTTACCTCGACGCCTTTTTCGACAAGGGCTTCGGCCAGCTCGACAACCCATCGCTCATGGTCCGCGCTGCTCCAGCTGTACGAAATGAATATTTTCGGTTCCGCCGGCAGTTCGATATCGTTACCCATCTTCCCCCTCCCATGTCGATTGGCCGATATCAGATTCTAGCCGAATCACGTTTTGATTGAGATGCACCATACGATCAGGAACCGCGGAAAATATACAACATGGTTCAGCATTGCTTGTGGTCGGCTAGGCTTCCAGGCTGAAGTAAAAACAAGACATTCAGGTTTCGCCTCTAATCGTCATGGCGGCATCTCTGCCGGCCTCAGTGAGAATGTATCCCTCTAGCCGGTCAGGATGCTTCTTTTGCATGCGAAGCTCAATAAACACCCGCGCTTCAAGCCGCTCGCTGGTGCCTGGCCCGCAACTTTTGATGTGGCGCCAGTGGACTTGAACACCGGGTCCATGCTCGAGCAACTGCTTCAGCACGGATCGTTCCGATTTGATCATGGCTTTGCTCGGTATCGAGGCTTTCCACTTGGCATCGGCTACGGCCATAAGGCGCATCATATCAGCCTCGCCCATAGTCTTCGGGTCGAAACCTAGTCCATCATACCATTTTTTCAGAGGATGATCCGCGTTTGTCGGGATTGGATAGCCACCGCTGCCCTTGGGGTCGCTGCGAGCTCTCCAGGCCGCCTATAAATTTTCCCCTTGCCTAGCGCCCACGGTGGCTCGGTCAGCGCTGGGCGAAACGAAATCTAATGGCGAGAACGGCATAACGCGCACGGTCGTACCGTCCCGCTCGATTTCCACCGTCACACCTTCGGCCTTAGCCACTTGCGCCAAGCGCTTCAGCTCAGCAGCTGGAAAAAAGGCTCTCTTCGTCATCGGAGCACCTCGAGTTTCACGACAAATACGCGCGCGAGGCGCAGGCTGACATGTGGTTTCCTACATGACGGACTGGGAGCGATAGCAAAACACCCTCCGCAAAAAATATTATTCTGAACGTGACGTCTCGCTCACGGTCTACCGCACGCGCAAAGGGGGATTACAGGGGGGATATGCTGCTTTAGGTCTCGGTAATTTAATTGACGAAACAAGCACTTGTTGGAAATAAATGGTGCCCGGAGGCGGATTTGAACCACCGACACGCGGATTTTCAATCCGCTGCTCTACCAACTGAGCTATCCGGGCATACATGCTTCATCCCGAAGGATCTGCCTCTCAAAGAGGCTTGGGGAGCTTGGTTTTCCCCGGAAGCGTGGGCGTTATAACATCTTGTTCGGCCATGTCCAGCATCAATTGTCATTTTTTCGACAGGAAATGCCAAAAGAGAAATACAATATCCGGATCAATAACTTAGCGCATAAATCCGGTTAGTGATCGCCTATTCCTCGTCCTCGTAGCCGGCCTTTTTCTCGTCATCGGCTACCGGGATCGCGTAGGAGCCGCTCAGCCAGCGCGACAGGTCCATCTCGCGGCATCGATCCGAACAGAAGGGGTAGTGTTCGCGCATCGACGGGCGGCCGCATTCGGCGCAGGCGCGCGGCTTGCGCAGGGGCTCGACCTTGGCGCCGAGCTTTATCTCATTTTCCGACATGGATCACCCTTCCTGCCAATGGGCGTGAATATCGAATCCTTCCCCCGACAAGAGCAGCATGGTCTCGTAGAGCGGAAGGCCGACGACATTGGTGTATGAGCCGACCAGCTTCTGTACGAAGCTGCCAGCCAAGCCCTGGATCGCGTATGCGCCCGCCTTGCCGCGCCATTGGCCGGAGGCGAGGTAGAATTCGATGTCGTTGCCCGAAAGACGCTTGAAGCGAACCTTCGTCTCGACCACCTTCTGGCGCAGCGTGCGGTCCGGGGTGATCAGGCAGATGCCGGTATAGACCGTGTGATTGCGGCCCGACAAGAGATGCAGCGCCGCTGAAGCCTCCTCGACGAACTCCGCCTTGGGCAGGATGCGTCGGCCAACGGCCACCACGGTATCGGCAGACAGAAGGTAGCTGCCGGCCCAGGCGACGTCGCCCGTCAGCGCGGCAAAGGCCGCCTCGCCCTTTTCCGCCGACAGGCGGCGGGCAAGCGAGCGCGGGTGTTCGGCCTTCTTCGGCGTCTCGTCGATATCCATCGGCATCAGGCGCGCGGGTTCGATCCCCGCCTGGTGCAGGAGATCGACGCGGCGCGGCGAACCGGAGGCCAGGATCAACGAATGTTTCAGCGCCATAAAACCTCGACGTCAGCGGACGTAGACGGGGAGCCGGCGAAAGAATTCGCCGGTTTACTTGAAACGGTAGGTGATGCGGCCCTTGGTCAGGTCGTAGGGCGTCATTTCCACCAGCACCTTGTCGCCGGCCAGAACGCGGATACGGTTCTTGCGCATGCGGCCGGCCGTGTGGGCGATGATTTCATGCTCGTTTTCGAGCTTGACGCGGAACGTTGCGTTCGGCAGCAATTCGGTGACGACACCGGGAAATTCGAGAACTTCTTCTTTAGGCATTTAGGACGGTTCTTCCTGTCGGTTTGACGCCGGGGCTGATGCCGCCGGAAAATTTGCGCGGAAACTACACAATCGACGCGGTCTTGTGAACCTCGTTGATCAGGGTTTCTGCATTTGTTTCATGCCGATTGCGCGGCAATTCCGTTTCGTCGGGCAAGGCGACTGTCGATCAGCCCATAGAGATGCTCCCTCACGCCCCGATAAGCATCGACGATCTGTTCGCGCGTGCCCGATATCACCGTCGGATCGAAGGTCGGCCAGTAGATAACCTCGACGGCCTGGGACCGGGTCAATTCGAGCGCGGCGTGGTGGGCTTCGGGCGAAAGCGTGATGATGAGGTCGAAGAAATCGTCCTCCAATTGCTCCAGCGTCTGCGGCTGCCGGCGCCCGAGGTCGAGGCCGATCTCTTCGAGCACGCTGTCGACGAAGGGATTGCGCTCTCCGGCCCGCACGCCCGCAGACATGATATAGGTGCCGGCGGGTAGAATTCGCCGCGCAATCGCCTCCGCCATCGGCGAGCGGATGGAGTTCATGCCGCACATGAACAGCACGGATTTCGGAGCATGAGCCGGCGCGGGAAAGCGGTCTTGCGTTTCCATGGCGCTCATCCCCGCCAATAGAGAACGCAGACCAGCGTGAACAGCCGCCGCGCGGTGTTGAAATCGACTTCGATCTTGCCCTTCAGCCGGTCGCACAGCGTCTGCGACCCTTCGTTGTGGATGCCGCGACGTCCCATGTCGATCGCCTCGATGCGGCTCGGCGTCGCGGACCGGATGGCTTCGTAGTAGCTCTCGCAGACCAGGTAATAGTCCTTGGCGATACGGCGGAACGGCGTCAGCGACAGGATATGCGTCGCCACCTGCGGCTCCCCTTCGGCCGCGATATGCAGCACCAGCTTGGCATCGACCAGCGATAGCTTCAGCGTGTAGGGACCACCGGGATGGCCGATGGGCCGGAAGACATTTTCCTCGATCAGGTCGAAGATGGCAACGGCGCGCTCGTGCTCGACATCGGGGCTGGCGCGGCCGATCGTATCGTCAAGGACCACATCGGTCAGCCGGTAGTCGCCCGCCGCCATCGCCTAGCCTTCGAGGTTGAGCCGGATCGCCACCGAGCGGGCATGGGCATCGAGCCCTTCGGAATTGGCCAGCGCGATGGCTGCCGGGCCAAGCGCCCGCAGCTGCTCGGCGCCGAGCCTCAGCACAGAGGTGCGCTTCATGTAGTCGAGCACCGACAGGCCGGACGAAAACCGCGCCGAACGGGCGGTCGGCAGCACATGGTTGGAGCCGCCGACATAGTCGCCGATCACCTCTGGCGTGTGCTTGCCGACGAAAATGGCCCCGGCATTGCGAATGCCCGACATCAGCATGTCAGGATCCTCGACCGCAAGCTCGAGATGCTCGGCGGCAATGCGGTTGGCAAGCGGGATGGCGTCATCAAGGTTTTCGACGATGATGATCGCGCCGAAATCCTGCCAGCTGGCCGCGGCAATTTCGGAGCGTCCAAGCGTCTTCAGCTGCCGCTCAACCGATAGCTCGACAGCCTTTGCCAGCAGCGCATTGTCGGTGATGAGGATCGATTGGGCGCCCCGGTCATGTTCGGCCTGGGCAAGAAGATCGGCAGCGATCCAGTCGGGATTGTTGTCCTTGTCGGCGATGACAAGCACTTCGGAGGGACCGGCGATCATGTCGATGCCGACTGTGCCGAACACCTGTCGCTTGGCGGCTGCCACATAGGCATTGCCCGGTCCCGTGATCTTGGCGACCGGCGCAATCGTCTCGGTGCCATAGGCAAGGGCCGCCACTGCCTGCGCGCCGCCGACCCGATAGATTTCCTCGACGCCGGCCATGCGGGCAGCAGCAAGCACGGCGGGATTGACCACCCCCTCGCGCGCCGGAACGACCATGACGATCCGCTCCACACCGGCGACCTTGGCCGGAATGGCATTCATCAGCACCGAACTCGGATAGCTCGCCGTACCGCCCGGCACATAGAGGCCGACAGCCTCGATCGCCGTCCAGCGCGAGCCGAGCACGACACCCAGTTCGTCTTCATAGCTGTCGTCGCGCGGCAGCTGCCGGCGATGATGCGATTCTATGCGCACGGCGGCGACCTTCAGCGCGCCGAGCACTTCGGAGGGCACTTCGGCAATCGCCGCATCGATTTCTTCCGCTGTCACCCGCATGGGCGTGGCGTCGAAGTCGATACCGTCGAAACGCACGGAATAGTCGATCAGGGCTGCATCGCCGCGCGTTCGCACATCGTTGATGATGTCGCGCACGATGGCATTCACATCCTCGGACACTTCGCGCTTGGTGGTCAGAAAGGCGGAAAACTGCGCCTCGAAACCCTCTGCTGCCTGCTCAAGCCAGATCGCCAATGCCAACATCCTTTTGCTAAACAACCGCCGGGGCGGCAACAATCAGTCTAAAGCGATCAGGCGGCATCGTCCGGGTGATGCGGCTTGGAAGACGTCTGCCACGCACCGCCGATATCGGCCAGCTGCACTTCGATGCATTCCACGTCCAGCGCCAGCGTCGCGTTGCCGGCAAGCAGCAGCTCGATCGTACCGTCCGGCCCCTCGCCCTTCTGGGCAAAGCGGATCGCCAGCAAGGACAGCACGGTTTCCCGTCGGCGGCGGTCGATGCCCTGCGTGCGCACCGCAAGCACTCGCTTGAAGACCAGAGCGGCGCGGTGGCGCTCGAAGCTCTTCGCCTTGCCGTCCGACTTTTCCCAGTCGAAGCGATTGGCAGCCAGCGAAAACTGCAGACCACGCGGCTCATAGGCCATATCGCCGACCTTGAACACGGCGTCCTGCATATGGGCGGAAACGACCGCCAGATCCTCGCCGTCGAGCGCCAGAAGTTTCAGGTCTGCCATACGTCACTTTTCCCCATCGTCCACGGCCACCGGCGGCTCAGTGCCACAGGAGATAGGGCGCCTGGAGCCGTGACGCAACCGCGCAATCGGCTTCAGACCATGCTTTCCGGCCTATTCGCTCAGTCGTTCGACAATGGCGCCGCAGCGGGTCAATTTCTCTTCAAGCCGCTCGAAGCCGCGGTCGAGATGGTAGACGCGGGAGACGACCGTCTCACCCTCTGCGGCAAGCCCGGCGATGACGAGCGACACCGAGGCACGCAGGTCGGTTGCCATCACAGGCGCGCCGCGCAGCCGTTCGACCCCCTCGATCTTCGCGGTCTGGCCGGACAGCGAAATGCGAGCGCCGAGACGAGCCAGTTCCTGCACATGCATGAAGCGGTTCTCGAAGATGGTTTCGGTGATGTGGGCCGTTCCGGAAGAGCGCGTCATCAGCGCCATGAACTGGGCCTGCAGGTCGGTCGGGAAGCCCGGGAACGGATCGGTGACGATGTCGACCGGGCGGATGCCGCCGCCGTTGCGGCGCACGCGCATGCCGTTGTTGGTGGGGGTGATCTCGGCGCCGGCGCGACGCAAGGTTTCGAGCGCCGTTTCGAGCAGAGACATGTCGGTATTTTCAAGCGTGACGTCGCCGCCGGCCATGGCAACCGCCATCGCATAGGTGCCCGTCTCGATGCGGTCAGGCAGCACACGGTGGCGCGCGCCGGAGAGCGAGGTGACGCCCTCGATGGTGATGGTCGAGGTGCCGGCGCCGGTGATCTTGGCGCCCATGGCGATCAGGCAGTTGGCAAGGTCGACGACCTCGGGCTCGCGAGCGGCATTGCCGATCACGGTCGTGCCGCGCGCCAGCGTCGCTGCCATCATCATGACATGGGTGGCGCCGACCGAAACCTTGGGGAAAGTGTATTTCGCGCCGACCAGGCCGCCCTTCGGCGCCGTCGCGTTGATGTAGCCTGCATCGATATCCATGTTGGCGCCGAGTGCCTGCAGCGACTCGATGAACAGGTCGACCGGCCGCGTGCCGATGGTGCAGCCGCCCGGCAGCGAGACGCGCGCCTGGCCTTCGCGGGCAAGCAACGGTCCAAGCACCCAGAAGCTGGCGCGCATCTTCGACACCAGCTCGTAATGGGCCGTGGTATCGACGATCGTCCGGCAGGTGAAATGGATGGTGCGGGAATAGGCGTCATCCTGGCGCTCGCGGCGGCCGTTGACGGAGACGTCGACGCCATGGTTGCCGAGGATGCGCAGCAGCAATTCGACATCGGCCAGATGCGGCACGTTTTCGAGCGTCAGCGTGTCGCTGGTCAGAAGCGACGCGATCATCAGCGGCAAAGCGGCATTCTTGGCGCCGGAGATCGGAATGACGCCATTGAGCTCATTACCGCCGACAATCCTGATACGATCCATGTGCGATTACGGGCGAACCCGCCTTTCTGAATTCTTGGTGCCTTGCAAAGGAAGGCGGTGTTTAAAGGAAATTGGGCGCCGCTTCAATTCGTTTACAGTCTGCGCGACCTAATCATTACAAATCGTCCATTTTTGCGGCGGGAAGCCCAACCGTTTCATCTGCTTCGCCGGCGCGACGCGCGCGCACCTGCTGCTTGCGACGCGACAGGTTTTCTTTAAGCTTGGCTGCCGCCCGCGCCCGGCGGCGATCGGACTCGCTCATCGTGGGCACTGGCGCGGAACCGGATTTTTCCCCGGATGCTGCCGGGCCCACCGCAGCGGCCTTGCTGCTATCGCCATCTTCATTCTGCTTCATGACCAAGCTGATACCGCAAATAGTAGCATTTCAAAAGCCGCACGCACGTTTTCCCGCGCTTGTTTGAAGAAGATTGGATTTTGCGGCTTGCGCTCGCCGATCAGCTATGGCAATAGCCGCCTCGCCCGATACGGCGCACCCTTTGCGCCACGATGCTGCTATAGCTCAGGGGTAGAGCACTCCCTTGGTAAGGGAGAGGCCGGCGGTTCGATCCCGCCTAGCAGCACCATTCCAACCTGGGCCACCCAAGCAAGATGAGACCGTTCAGCACAATCCTTAGCTAGGCTAGTCTCAGGAAGCCATTGATTGGGTGAGCAGCCGCGCCGAAGATTCTCCTGAGAAACTCACTTTTCGAATGTGCCGGCTAGCGTGGCAGCGTCTTCTTTTATGATTGATGGTGATTTGCCGGATGATCTTTTCCTCCGGTGGCTTGCCGCCATATCTCCAGAATGCAAGAAAGCTTGAGTGGTGCCAAAGGGACTGTCCCCATTTGAAGTTTGACTGGTCATAAAAAGGTCCTCGACTGCGCAGACATCATGTAAGGCACGACCGCCTCCCGCGATTTAACGACTTTCCAGAGAACTCAGCCGGAGAAGTCGCTTGCAAAAAGATCCTGAAAATTACAAAGGATCGCTTGGAAATGATGGGTACAAAATGAAGATCGAACGATTGCCGCTGGCCGGGCTTGCAAAAATTACCCCGACAAAACTGGGGGATCACCGCGGGTACTTTTCGGAAACATTCAAAGAGAGTTGGTTTCGCGAGAATGTCGCCGACGTCGCCTTCGTGCAGGAGAACGAGTCGCTTTCGGCTTCGGTCGGCACGGTCCGAGGCTTACACTTCCAGCTGGAGCCATTTGCGCAGGGCAAGCTGGTGCGCTGCATCGCTGGCCGGATCTTCGATGTCGCCGTCGACATCCGCGTCGGCTCGCCGACCTACGGCCAATGGTATGGGCTTGAACTGTCGAAGGAAAACGGTGAGCAGCTGTGGATCCCGGCAGGCTTTGCCCATGGCTTCGCGACACTGGTGCCCGACTGCGTGATCTCGTACAAGGTGACAGCACCTTACAGCGCGGAGAACGATCGCGGCTTGTTGTGGAGCGATCCCGATATCGGTATCGAATGGCCGCTGCCTCTCAAGGACGCCATCCTGTCCAACAAAGACAAGGTGCAACCGACCTTGGCGGACCTGCCCCCATACTTTCATTTGATCAACGAATAGGCCACGGAGGCAGACGAACATGCGCATTCTTGTTACAGGCGGAGCAGGGTTCATCGGATCGGCACTGGTCAGGCATCTCGTAAAAAATGTCGGTGCGGAAGTTCTGAACGTCGACAAGCTGACCTATGCCGGCAATCTTGCATCGCTGAAAGAGATTGAGGGCGCGACCAATTACCGCTTCCTGCGGGCAGACATCTGCGACATGCAGAAGATGTCCGAAGCGATGTCCTCCTTCCAGCCGGACCGCATCATGCACCTGGCTGCAGAAAGCCATGTCGATCGCTCGATCAGTGGCGCCGCCGACTTTGTGCAGACCAATGTCATTGGAACGTTCAGCCTTCTGGAAGCCGCGCGGCATTATTGGAACGACCTTCCCGCCGATCGTAAAGCAGCCTTTCGCTTCCTCCACGTATCGACCGATGAGGTCTACGGCTCGCTCGGCGACGACGGATTGTTTGAAGAAGTCACCGCTTACGACCCGTCATCCCCCTATTCCGCTTCGAAAGCAGCGAGCGACCACCTGGTGGTGGCTTGGCATCGCACCTACGGCCTGCCGGTCGTCGTGTCGAACTGCTCAAACAATTATGGGCCCTATCACTTCCCGGAAAAGCTGATCCCGCTGATCATTCTCAACGCCATGGAAGGCAAGCCACTGCCTGTCTATGGAAAGGGCGCCAACATCCGTGATTGGCTGTATGTCGAGGATCACGCTCGTGCGCTCGATCTGATTGCAGGGCGTGGCCGTCTGGGCGAGAAGTACAATGTGGGCGGCCGTAACGAGCGCCGCAACATCGATGTCGTCACCCGCGTCTGCGAGTTGATGGATCAACTGCGCCCGAAGACCAAGCCCCACGCCGACCTGATCACCTACGTCACGGACCGGCCAGGCCATGATGCACGCTACGCCATCGACGCAACCAAGCTTGAGACAGAGCTGGGCTGGAAAGCCGAGGAGAATTTCGATAGCGGCATCGAGCGCACCGTGCGCTGGTATCTTGACAATGAATGGTGGTGGCAGCCACTGCGCCAAGGCGTTTATTCCGGTGAACGCCTCGGCGTACTGAAATAAGGCTGAGGAAAAGAACATGCGCATAGCCGTGACGGGAAAACAGGGACAGGTGGTGAGCGCCCTGATCGAACGCGGGCCGCTCGCTGGCGTGGAGATCGTCGCTGTCGGCCGTCCTGAATTGGATCTGGCCGACACGCAATCGATACGATCCACTCTTATCGGACTTAGACCAGACGCGATTGTCTCGGCCGCTGCCTACACTGCCGTGGACAAGGCCGAGAGCGAGCAGGCTACCGCCTTTGCAGTCAACGCTGAAGGTCCTGCGGCAATTGCGGGCATCGCCGAGGAACTCGGCATCCCGGTCGTGCATCTCTCGACAGACTATGTGTTTCCCGGCGACAAGGACGGCGCCTATATCGAGACAGACGAAACCGGTCCCGTCTCCGTCTACGGCAAATCCAAACTGGCCGGCGAGCAGGCGATCGCGGCTGCGACACCCAACCACGCGATCCTGCGAACCGCCTGGGTCTACTCGCCCTACGGGGCAAATTTCGTCAAGACGATGCTCCGGCTTGCAGAAACACGCGATGCTCTGAACGTCGTTGCTGACCAGCGCGGCACGCCGACCAGCGCCCTCGACATAGCGGACGCGGTCATTACGGTCGCGCAGCGCCTGGCCAATGATGAAGACCCCAACTTGCGCGGCGTCTTTCATTTGACCGGCGGTGGCGAGGCGACCTGGGCGGAGTTCGCCGAAGAGATTTTCGCCAAGCTGGAGCACAAGACCGGTAAAGCGATTACCGTCGGGCGCATTACCACCGCGGACTATCCGACGCCGGCAAGACGCCCGGCAAATTCGCGGCTGTCGAACGACAAGCTCAATGCTATCTATGGGATTGCACTTCCGGACTGGAAACTGTCCACGAAGGTGGTTCTCGAACGTCTACTGAGAGACTAACAAATCGGAGCATCTCCGCTACCCCCCAATCGGCGGATCGGAGACAGTTTTCGCGGATACGCTCCCACCGTCTCATGATACAAAGGAAGAAGCATGAAGGGCATCATTCTTGCGGGCGGCTCCGGCTCTCGCCTTTATCCAATCACCATGGCCGTCTCGAAGCAACTGATGCCGGTCTACGACAAACCGATGATCTACTACCCGCTGACAACGCTGATGCTTGCCGGCATCAGGGAAATCCTGATCATCACGACGCCGCATGACAACGAGGCCTTCAAGCGCCTGCTCGGAGACGGCAGCCAGTGGGGCATTTCCATCGAGTATGCCGTGCAGCCAAGCCCGGACGGCCTCGCCCAAGCCTTCGTCATCGGAGCGGATTTCGTCGGACGCAATCCGTCGGCACTCATTCTCGGCGACAACATCTACTACGGCCACGGCTTGCCGCAACTGTTGAAGTCGGGCTCCGACACCACCAACGGCGCTCGCGTCTTTGCTTATCACGTCACCGATCCAGAGCGCTATGGTGTGGTCGAATTCGACCGTAGCATGAAGGCCCTGTCGATCGAGGAGAAGCCGGAAAAACCGAAAAGCAATTGGGCGGTGACCGGTCTCTATTTCTACGATGAGCAGGTGGTCGACATCGCCGCCAACCTGAAGCCGTCTCCACGCGGCGAGTACGAGATAACCGACGTCAATCGCATCTATCTGGAGCGCGGCCAACTCTCCGTCGAACTGATGGGTCGCGGTTACGCCTGGCTCGATACCGGTACACCCGACAGCCTGCTTGAAGCTGCGGAGTTCGTCGGCACATTGGAAAAGCGTCAGGGCTTTAAGGTCGCCTGCCCCGAGGAGGTTGCCTACCGCATGGGTCATATCGACGACGCGCAGCTCGCAAAGCTCGCAAAGGCTCTCGGCAAGAGCAGTTACGGTCAGTATCTGGCGAAGCTCGCCGAAGCGAAGGATGACGCCGCTTTTTAAAGTAGGCCATTCTTCCGATCGCCGGCAGAAGGAGACGGGCCTACCACTTCTGGCAAGGCTCTCCCTCCGCTTTGCGATCCAACACTCTTCAGAGGACGGCCAAGGCTCGGTATAGCGCCGAGACCTGCGCCTCTACATGCGCCTCGGTAAAGCCCGCAACGATCCGGGCGCGCGCATTGATACCAGCCTGGGCCACGAGCTCGGGCGTCTTAGCCAAGGCACAAATGCGGTTCGCCAGGGCCATCGCGTCATCGGGGTCCACGAGCCAGCCTTCGTGTCCCTCCCGCACGAAGTCGCGGCTACCCGGAACATTGGTGGTCAGAATAGCTCGACCGCAAGATGCGGCTTCAAGAATTGAGCGCGGCAGCCCCTCTCCTCCTCTCGTCGGCAAGCAGGCAAGATCGTGGGCCGCCCAAACCTGGCGCACATCCTCGGTTGCCCCGCGCCAATCTATCCCTGGCTGACTTGACCAGTTCTTGAGAGTTTCTTCTGAGAGAGATCGCGGGTTCGAAGGATCGGGATTGCCATATAGCGAAAGGCTCACCTCAAACCCTCGCTGTCGGGCAATCGACACCGCCTCGACGGCGAGATCAGCGCCTTTGGACCAGACCATGCGGCTGACCATCGCAATCCTCAGTCCGCCCGCCTTGGGTGGCGTTGTTGCTTGGAAAAAATCCGGATCAACACCGGCGCCCGGAACAATGGTCACATTGGAAGCATCCGCCGAAAGTCCGAAGCCCATCGGATCGGTCACGTTCTCGAACAGGAACTGATTTTTGCCGCGCAGCACGATCAGCGCAATGAAACTTTTGAGGAGGGCCCGGGAAACGGCGGCGGCGAATCCCTTGTTCGCTGTCAACAAGCCGCCACCGGTGACCGCGAGGATGCGTCTTTTGACGCCCGCGAGATTGGCAGCCATGCCGCCAAGAATTATCGAGCGCAAGGCGATGCAGTGAACGATGTCGACCTCTTCGTCCTTCAGGATTCTTGCCATACGTCGGACTGAGGCGGCCACGGACAGCGGCCCCACGGTTCGCCTTTCGATATTGAGCGGGACCACGCGGGCGCCCAGTCGCTCCAAGGTCGGCTGGTGACGGCTTACACGGGTAATGATGATCGGATCCAATCCGGCATCCCGCGCTGCCCGCAGCATGGGCAGGAAATGTGACACGAAAAACCAGTCTTCGGAGATAACGAAAGCGATGCGCGCTGTCTTTGAAACCATCGAGTTAAACCGGGCCTTTCTCTGAGCGAGGTGCGATCAACGCTGCACAGCCGCGCGAAGCACGCGGATGAGCCGTTTCGGCATTCTCGCATAGATCATATGCGCCACTCTCAAGAGGCGCGGATTTTTGCGCCAGAAATCTCGCAGAGACAGCGAAAATGGATTTTCGTGGTCGAGGGTCCGGTCGATGAGGTCTGCCAGTTGCGCGGCCGAAAGTGAAGACGAAGGGGCCTCGAGCACGGGAACAGCATTTTCCATGGCGGCGGCTAGGTAACCCTGGCGTTCGACGATGGTGGAAAACATGCGTTCCAACGCATGCGCGGCCGTTCCATCCAACTGGCCGTGCTCGGGGGCAAATCGGGTCGCGATGTCGTCTGAGAGAAGTGGCGTCAGCAGCGAACGGCGAAACCAGAACATCGATCCGGCAGCAAATCGGGTCAGCTTGGCGTCGCCCGTCATGTCGCCGCCGTAGAGGCTGGTGAGCAGGTCCGATATCATGCCGTCATTGATCGAGGTGCGACCATCCAGAGGCAAGAGATGCGCCCGCGGCGCGATGAGCGCGATCCGCTTTTCCTGCGCGATCACAGCATGGCCGAGAAGTTTTCCCTGCCCGTCGGTTTCAAGCAGCGAATGACTTAGAAATCGCCTCCAGTCGGCCCCGTCCGAGCGATGAGGCGATCGTTTCGTATGCAGCTTCAAGCCGATATCCGTCAACGGCAGATCCGGCTGGCGCAGCGCCCTTAGGAAGGGCAGGATGTCGCGGCCTCGATTTTCCAGCTCGATCTGTCGGGAAAAGACAAGAAAGCGGGTGTCCGGCAGGGGAACCGCGGTCACGGAAGGCGGCCGAGTCACCACCAGGCCAAAAGGCTGATGGATCGCATCCGCGATCTCGCGGCGCATTTCTTCCCATACGTCGGGATAGAAGACATGCGCGAAAATCGTGAACTCGCCTTGCTGATCAGTCTCATGAGACAATAGATAGCGTCCTTAGTGGCTGGTTGCTCATAGTTTCCCACGGCGCCCGATGACGCCATGCCATATGCCCTTTGCCATCATCCAAGCATTCACCAGCCGTTTGCCGGGCACAACGACACTGAAGAAAACGAACTGCTTCGCCATGCGCAAAACAAGGATCCACCGCCATGGCCAACCAATCCAGGGACGACGGACCAAAAGAAGGGAATTGCGGACAAAATAATAGTGTCGCAGCGGACTGTGTACCGGGAAGCGCCGTCCCCTGTACACCACCCAGTCGTCACCAAGGCTATGTGCCATCTTTGCGGCGGGTATCCCGTAGCTTGCATATCCCAAGTACTGTGCGCGAAGACCCCACTCGATGTCGACATAGTCGATGAACAACGTCTCGTCCATGTTGCCGACCGTGTCGAGAATTTCTGCTGGGATGAGGCAGCCCGACGCGATCAGGAAATCGGTAGGCACTGTCGCTGACTGCGGTTCGCGGGTCGGCCGCTCCTTGAGCGTCAAACCCTCCCGATAGACGAAGGGCGAGAGCGTGCCCTGACGATGGTCGCAATATTGCGGCCCAACGGCTGCGACTGCAGTGCCGGCATACCGCAATTGCGTTAACCCCTCGGCAAGGCAGGCCACCATATCGGCCGCCGGCAGGCTGTCTTGATCGAGAAGAAGCAAATGGGTTGCTCCGCGTTCGCGAACACGCCTGATCCCGACATTCTGTGCCTTGGCAATACCTTCGTTGCCACCGAGGCAAACTATCTCCAGGCCAAAGCCGTCTGAAAATGCCGGTAGCCCTGAACCATCGCCGTTGTCCACCAGAACGATATCGTCGACCTGAGGGCGAATGGCCGCAACCTGCCTCAACAACGGCTCGTGATCCGGTCGATAGGTCACAATGACACAACCCACGCGCGGCAGGGTAGAGCCGCCTCGAATGCCGGCAAACGACTGTCCATGTGCTGGTTGTTGATCGGCATCCTCTGAGGGCCGCATATCTTCGATCCAATCCAACCGTGCAGGCTAGCCGACATTCGGCAGCTGGTCAGTGTCCGACAGACTCCTTGTAGGCTGCCAGTACTTCGTCAACAGGACCATGCATTCGCACACGTCCGTGCTCCAACCATAGGCCCTCCGAACACCATTCCTGGATCAGGTCGTTGGAATGGGAAGCAAGCACGAGAATGCCTGCGGAGCCGATGAAGGTGCGCATACGCTCCTTGGCCTGCGCCAGGAATGCGGCGTCACCGGCTCCGATGCCCTCATCGATGAGAAGAATGTCCGGCTGGATGGAGGTGGAAACGGCAAAGGCCAGGCGGGTAGACATGCCGGCGCTATAGGTGCGAAGAGGCATGTCAAGAAACTCGCCCAAGCCCGTCATTGCACCGATTTCCGGCGAGGCCTCGATTATCTCCTTCTTGGTATAGCCGAGATACATGCCGCGCAGTATGATGTTTTCCCAACCCGTCGCTTCCGGGTCCATGCCGAACCCGATGTCGAACATCGAGGCCACTTCGCCTTCCACCCGTACAAGGCCTGCAGTCGGTTCATAAATGCCGGCCATGACGCGAAGGATGGTCGATTTTCCAGCGCCGTTATGACCGATCAGGCCGACACGGGCGCCGTGATCGATGTCCAGCGTCATATCGTCAATCGCGCGAATGACGATGCTGTTAGTGCCCTGCTGCGGCCTGATCTGGCCGCCGGTGACCGACGCCAAAAGGTTGTTTTTGAAGGAGCGGTTGGCCGGCTGATAGATCGGAATGTCGACGACCACGTTCTGAAGTGAAAGACTTGCCATTGCTTAGCTCCAGTACACGACGCGCGCGCGGTAGCGCGCGAAGAAAGCGATCCCGACAACCCCAAGAGCGATGGTCATGCCGATGCAGGCGCCCCAGTTCGCCAGGGTGCCGGTACCGCCGAGTAGCGGATCGCGGGTGATTTCGACAAAATGGTAAAACGGATTGGCGTCGAGCACGAGCCCACGGCCTTCAAGTGTCTGAGCACTCCAAATGATCGGCGTCATGAAAAAGGCAAGTTGCATGACACTGGCGATGATCATCGGTATGTCGCGGAAGCGGGCGCAAAGCGGACCGAGAATTAGGGAGATGAAGACGCCATTGAGAACGATCAGGAAGACCGCCGGTATGAACAGCAGCGCCGACCAGCCTGGATTGATCTGAAATACGGCAATGATGATGAAGTAGATGATGAAGTTGTGCACGAAGGTCAGAACCTGGCTCCAGACAAACTGGTAGATATGGATGCTGAGCGGCATGCGGATTTGTCGAAGGGAACCACCGGCGGCGGTGAAAATGTTGCAGGCGCCGATGATCACGCCGCTGATCAATCCCCAGACAATCAACCCGATTGCGAGATTGGGCAGATAATGCGCGACATCGACCTTCATGATCTGCGAATAGAGCAACCCCAGCCCCATCACCATCACACCCATCGAGAGCGTCAGCCAGAAGGGTCCGAGTACCGAACGGTTATAGAGGCGCTTCACATCGCGCCAGCCGAGATAGACCCAAAGCTCTCTTCGCTCGATTCCCTGCCACAGATCGGTCAGGGCAGGCCTCAGATAGTTTTTCTGGCTAGGCATCATTTTCTTTCAGGCCAATGGCTGTTTGGCGGGCAAAATCAAAATTGCCCGTGACCAATATTTTACAAGGCGCATGAAAACAAGGAGGAAAGCCGGGGCGCTTCACGATGCGAACGACGGGTCTCCGCTTGTCCGCGGAGGCCAAGCGAGCGAGAAGTCTTCGTGATTCAACGTCAGGTTTATGTTATATGCCCGGTCAGGCCGCTGATGCGTTTTCCAGCGGGCGTGCATGTAGGCAATCTCGTGCCGGAACCTCTCGACCTTCTCCGGAGTATCCTCCAGGCCTCGGCTCGCCGATTCGTGATGATAGAGATCGGCATATGGTGACCAGACGTTCCGGTAGCCCGCCTCCTGTATCTTCAGGCAAAAATCGACATCGTTGAACGCGACCTTCAGATCCACCTCATTGAGACCACCAACCTCTCGGAAGATTGCCTTCTTGACGACCAGGCAGGCCGCAGTCACGGCACTCAGGTCTTGCGGCAATTCGGCGCGACGAAAGTAGCCAGGCACACCGCGCTGGAGGTACTTGTGCGAATGCCCAGCAACGCCGCCGAGACCGATGATCACGCCGCCGTGTTGCAGCCTGTCGTCGGGATACCAAAGCCGCGCACCGACAGCACCCACGCCGTCTTGCATCGCCAGACCGATCATTTCGGCCAGCCAATTCGGGCTGATAACCTCGATGTCGTTGTTGATCAGTCCGATATAGTCGCCGTTCGACAGTTCGACGGCCCGATTATTGAGCGCAGAGTAGTTGAATTCTCGCTCATCACGCTCCACCCGAACCATCGGATTGGCAGCAATGTCGCGGAAATAGGCAAGCGTTTCAGGATCGTCCGAGTTGTTGTCGACGATGATGATTTCGTAGGCGGGATAGTCCGTCTTCTGCAAGATTGAGGTGACACACTGTCGGAGGAGATCAAGCCCGTTACGCGTCGGTATGATCAGACTGACTAGCGGTAGCTGTTGCGGAAGGCGGTAGTGGGTGCGGTACATACCAGTCGGCAACACTTCGACTGTGGCATCCACGCCGAGGCGTTCAAGATGTTCGCAAAGCGCCTTCTGACCGGCAACCGCAGCATAGCTCTTGTTGCTGCTCTCCTGCGCCGTGCTGTTTGAATGCACGCGCCAATGATAGAGAACACGCTGTATATGTCCGATGCGATCGACGCTCAGTCCCTCGGTAAAGCGCAACACAAGATCGTAGTCCTGCGAGCCTTCGAACCCCTTGCGGAACCCGCCGATGGCTTTCACCCGATCGATCCGAAAGGTGCTCAAGTGGCAAGCCATGTTATGCGAACGCAGAAGTTCGACGTTCCAGTCCGGCTTGAAATACGGATCGAACCGGCGTCCCTTCTCGATCTTGTCCTCGTCGGAATAGATGAAATCCAGATCTGGATCGTCGACGATCGCGCGAGCCACATAATATAGCGCGTCCTCGGTCAGCAGATCATCCTGATCCAGCAGCGACATCCACTGACCCGTCGCCAGTTCAAGGGCTGAATTGGAAGCCTCGGAGATATGTCCGTTGACCGAACGATACATAACCTTGATGCGCTTGTCTTTCGCCGCTTCCCGCTCGAGAAACTCCTTCACGCCCGGAACTGTGGAGCAGTCGTCAGCGATGCACAGCTCCAAGTTTGGGTAGAGCTGGCCACGCACCGACGTAATCGCTTCCTCCAGCCATGGAAGATCAGGGTTATAGACCGGGATGATGATCGATATTAGTGGCGGGTTGCGCCAGCGCGCGACCTGCGCGCTGATGGCTTGACGTCCCTTGTCATCAAGGTTTGCGTGCGCCTCCAGCCATGCCGTATAATCGCTGCCAAGGGATCCGATGCCCGATCCGGTTATTGAGGCCGTTGTCCCAACGTTGGCGCGCCTCCACACTTTGACGGCGCCACGCACGCCTTCTGTCGAAAGGATACGCCAGCCCGATTTGAACAACGGCGCATATCCACCCCGAGCCTTTGCGATTTTCGGGAGGACTCGCGCGACATGAATAGCGCGCCTTAGCTGATGGCCAATCCCGCGGTAGGGAGCCGCCAGGCGCCAGCTTGTAGATTGGCGTATGAGTTCCAATTCCTTGTTTCGCTGGATCAATTGCTGCGACAGGACGACGGCGTTGCTATTCAGTTCGTCGACTTCCTGCCTGGCAACTCCGGCTAGAGCGGATGCGGCACGCAGTTCCCTTGCGTATTGCGCTGACGCCGCAAGCATTTCCCGCTCGTGTTGGGCTGACGCGGCGAGGAGTTCACTCTCATGCCGTGCGGACGCCGCGATAAGTTCACTCTCGTGCCGCGCGGACACCGCAAGCAGTTCCCTTTCGAGATCGGCTCGAACCTCCCTAAGGAGCCGCCCGTCATCTTCCTGCGCCTGCGCGAGCTTGATTGCCTGGTCATGATGTAGCTGGTGCAGCTGTCGGGAATGCTCAATCAGCGACAGAACATGGCTCGCATAGGCCCTTAGTTCTTCATCCGTCACCACAGTCTGGCGCCGTTCCAGCACCATTGCCCACGGACACAGGTAGCTCGCATCGTAATCCGAACGCGGACCGAAGCCATTGGCTTGGAACAACTTGAGCCAATGCAAAGGCGGGCGCACTGTCAGGTGCGTTGATTCAGTAAAATCGTCAGGGCAGGATGAGAACAGAATAGTATCGCTGGCGCTGCACAAGTTGGCGATTGCGCGGACACCCTCCTCTTCCGGCATATGCTCTAGAACCTCGATGCAGGTGACGAGGTCATAGGTACCGGTGATGGGGTCAGCAATCGACCCGACCTCGCAAAAAGCTTGCAGGGCCTGAGGCATGTCGCCGATCGCGTATTCGGAATAGTCTCTTCCGAACGCTTCGATATGAAGCTTTCGCAGTTCCTCGACCAAAAAGCCCTTAGCGCATCCAGCGTCGAAAACGGTTCTTGGACGGAGTTCGTTAGCGATGTGCTTTGCGATCAACCCGAAAAACCGCGACCAATGGGGTTCGCTTCGGTCGTAATTCAGACCGCCACAATGGCTACGATAATAAGCTTCGTCATAATCGGCTTGCGAAGGAATTTTGTCCACCTGTAATACCTTTTGTGAAGCGGGCTATCCGTTAGCACTGTTCTGCTAAAATGTTCAAGCAGCGGCAAAATTTCATGTGCACCACGGCCCGACCTGGCAGCTGGCTTCGAGCGACGAGCAGCAGAAATTCCTTTACCGACTTGCGGCGAGAATCACACGTCGTCGATCTCCCCCTCGTAGAAACGCACGATTTTTCCCTGAGCTTAATGAATTTGTGGAGAGTTCCACGTTTCGCCATTCTGACTTGAGCCAGGCTATAAAACTTGAAGTTCGCGTTCACAAACAGAAACCTACATTAACCGGTCAAACGAGCTCCTCATACAGCCGCAGACCTTTAATTTGGCAGTAGCAAAGAGAAGTGAGCGGGCCATCGCTCCATGACAGCGGACGCCTTAGCAAACTTCAATCTCTATGTGATGGAACAGAAATCGGAGCTGTAATTGCCGCCCAGGCGCCCCATGCGCGACCGTTGTCAACAAGCGTAACGGTATTTCCCTCTTCGCTACAGCCGTTGGCACCAGTGATCTCTAACCACCACCATTGGTGCTGACTGATTCCGTCAAGAGTAAGCGTCTCAACCAAATCATTCCCCTCCCTAATTTGCAGCGCCAAGCCCTCGGCAGTTGGTCCTCTCATTACGCCGACGAACGTCTGAGCGCACTTGCCGGCCATTTTCCCTAGAGTATAGGCGATGCTGCCGGTAGCCGCATCGTCTCCTTGCCAAGTGGACCTCACCACCGGAAAAGCTACGCTATTTTGCTCCGCCAATGCTGGCACTCTACTTGTACTTGCGGCGATCGACGTGCTCATTTGATAGTCCGCCCCTACAGTGATCTCCGGGCGATGACGAACGAAATAGCGCTCTGGAAGCTGGATTGGCTGCTCGAACCGGCACATTTCTTTATCGTTCCACTTGGCGATCAAATAAATTCTTTTGTCGAACGTCGAAGCTTCGTCATGAATGGGCACGACAAACTGTACAATGCCGGCGCTGAGGTTCCGAACCGGCGGCGCATAGCCGAGGACATTGCCCTCCGAATTAATTGCGATCATCCACGCAGGCCCATGGCCGGTTTGGTTGGCGCGGATGCTTCCGGAAACCTGCCATGAGCTTTCCTCAATTCGGGAGGCACGTTCGAGAGCATAACCCGAGCAGGTTGCCAAGCTGCGTGCGCTGTCGATTGTTGTTTGGCTTAGAGTTGTCAAACCAAAGCGGGGCGAAAATATATTCAGCTTATTCGCTCGCATGTATTCCATGGGTGCGCGAATCGCATCAGGTACCGGATAGAGTTCGGCGAGCACATTATCCGACATTACGCCCGACAACACAAAATAACTTGCAGACGTTAGGGTCTCACTTCGGTTCGTCAGTTGCTTTAGGTTGCTGGTGCGTGTTGCTAGTCCCAACGCAAGGCCGAGGCCAATCAACGCAAACAGACATGACATCAATATACGCCTGCGCTCAGCTTGCCATTCAACGGCAAGCCATCGGCAGTATGCAGCAATTAAGGAGCAGTAAAGTAGCAGGTTGGGAGTAGCATATCTGGATGTCAGCGCAGCACCTGGCCCAAGCGACACTCTTCCAATCGCAACAGCAGCAGCACTTGCAAGGGCAAATATGGAGATTGCGAAAAGCGTTATGACTGCATTATCTATTTTTTTCCGCCGTGACCAAGGTATCAGTGCTGAGAATACGAAAACTACAGTAAAGGTCGCGACAATTCCTGCGCCTACAGCAACCGCCTGGGTGAAGTTGCCGGTAAAGGTACCACCCAAAACTGCCATAAAAAAAAGCAACAAATGACCAAGAGAAATGGTTTCATTGTGGCTGATTATGGTGGCGCTGCTGCCGTTGCGCTGGACGATGAACAGCACTAAGCAGGCTGTATAGATTACCAGCAGAACGATTGCGCGGGAAGGCCTCATGCGCGCTAAGACGGCGATGACTAAGAAGGAGCAGACCAACGCAATTCCATTTCCCATAGAGAAAACAGTGAGTGGTGTGCAAACCGCGACGCCTGCGAATGAAACGCTAATGGTTTTAGATTGATCAGCGAATCTAGTAGCGAAATGGCATGCCAAAATCGCAAATAAACCGGTCAATCCAAACTGGGTCTGAAAGCCAATGGTGAGATTTTCCCATTGCGCCAGCGACAGCATCAAAGCGCCAAACACGCAAAACCACAGCAGTTTCTCAATTGGCGAACACGCCTTGGTCAGGATCAAGGATAAGGCGAGGGCGATGGAGAGGTGCAATACCACGATCTCGGCCACGAGGGACCTATTCGTATAGTCAAAAAGCCATAAATCCATATAATACAGGATCTTGCTCGTGAAGATGATGTGTTCGTTATGTGGAGTTAATAGGTATGCAAGCGAAAGCGATTTGCCCTCAGAAACATACTTTGCCATCTCCCACTGGTCCCAATAATGGATGGGCGTAAACAGGGAGAAAATTAGCGCGATATTGCTGATGATCAGGCTAGCAGCAAAAATAGCTGTAACACTCATAACCAACCGAATGAGATTTTTTTCAATACGCATGCGAGCACTCAGATTCTACAATTGACCGATAGCGGCAGCTACATACTTTAGTCCGTATTTCATTTCGAACGGCCAGTGTAGCTTCACGGCGAAAATTTAGGGATCGCTTTATAAGTTGACTGCTTTGCTATCGAGGGATAGCACGCATCAACCGGCCTGTTTCGAAAACGTAAAATACTTATGCATGAAATAGCTCGTCGCGATGGGGCTCAGCACGCCGATCACGTGGCCAATTGTTTCCGCGTGGGTCTCGAAACCCATTGCCGGCAACAGGTAATGGGCCAAGCCCATGCTGACCAGCCAAACCTGCGCAAAAGCAACGACATTGACCAGGGCGAAGCGGACATACTCCTGGTGAACGCGCTGCCCCGACTTTTCGAACACCATCAACTTCATCAATACGTAGGCCGTGGTCATGCCAAAAAGATAAGCGATCGTGACCGCGACCGAATAGGGCATGATCTGTGACAGGGCGATACGCGACAGAATATTGACGCCAGCCGCCACACCACCGGAAATCGCAAATCGGACAAATGGCCTGGACAACAGACCTCTTAGCGCTCCCATCATTTCCCGACCGCTTCCGCCATGTCACGGCCATAGCGCACGCTTTCTGAAATCCCTCGGTCCTCGGGGTAATAATAGCATGTGTCGGCGATCTGAAGGCCAGCTATCGGCGTCTGGATCGGCGGCAGCTTGTCGAGGAAATTCGGCTCGCAGACCGGCTGCGCGTATTTAAGACGGCCAACCTTTGCGTCGATGAAGTCGGAGCCGGTAATGTCCGGGTTAACCTTGCGGATATAGCCGAAGGCCTCGTCGATGAACTGCTGGTCGCTCCACTGCCATTTTGGCTGAGTGACAGGCATATAGTAGGGTACGTAGACCACGGTGTCATCAACCGGGCGCAGGTTAGAAAACTGGATGACGCCCGGGATTTCGATCGTCTCGTCTATGATGTTGATCCAGAAGTGCTTGCTGATGGACTTCTTCAGGCGGAAGATCAGGCAGACCACGCCAATGTTGCGGATAGCATCATATTGCGCTTTGGAGGCTTCCGGCAGATCGGGAACAAGGGTCGAGATCAGCGGCGTCGGCACGGTGGAAATGACCGCGTCGGCCGGAAAAAACCGGCCGCCGGCAGTAACGCCTGTCACTTTGCCAGAATCTGTCTCGACCTTCTCGACCGAGGTCGCCAGGTGCATGCGACCGCCCTTGGAAGTGTAGGCCGATACCAACGCATCAACCAGCGTCTGACTACCGCCCTCGATATATCCCAGTTCTTCCTGGAACAGCGATCGGCGCGAATTGCCAATGCGGCGCACGCGTGTAGCGATCCATGAGGCGGAGATGTCGTCGGCCAGCTCGTAGAACTTCAGGTTCATCAACCGCTTCCACAGCGTGTTGTAGACTTTCTTGCCAGATCCGCCTTCCAGCCACTGGCGGGCCGTCTTGCTTTCGATCGATTTGAAGGTCTTGGACTTGGTCGTCAGGAACATCTGCAGACCGGTGCGGATCTTTGCCATCAGGCTAAGATGCGGAAACATCAGCAGTGAGATCGGATCCCCCCAGGGATAGATCTTGCCCTTGATGAAATATCCCATCGAGGTCCCGCGCCAGCGCATCTTGTCGCCGATCCCAAGTTCGCGCATCAGCGCAAAGGTCGGCTCATCCGACTTGCACACAAAATGATAGAACCGCTCGATCGACAGCGGACCGAAATCGAAATGCGCGGCCATGCCGCCTGGGACGCTGTCGACCTCGATCAGGTCGACCTCATGCCCCAGCTGCGCTGCACGATGTGCCGCCGCCAACCCCATGGCGCCAGCGCCGATGACCACAACTCGGCTCATCTTCTTCTCCTAAAAGTCCAGTACAATCTTGCTGTAACGCGGATCGAGATAGCTTTCGGCGATTGCGCTCTTCAGCGGCGTTGCCTGGACGTTGAAAATCGTCGGCCAGTCAATCACGGGAAAGGTCTCGGGGATCACCAGGGCTTCCAGCTGGCTCGTCGTGAATGGCGGCTTCTTCGAAACCTTGCCATAGACGAAAAGCAGCCACCAGAACAGCTGGTAGGGAATATGCACGATGCGCGCCTTAGGCTTTACGGTGTCGTGAATCAGCTGAATGACATCTCCATAATATGTCTGCTGAAGCCCGGATATGTCGTAGGTGCCGACTTGCTTGCTCTTGAGAGACGAGATGATGATGCTGGCGAAATCGCCGACATAGAGAGGCTGACGGATAAATTTTCCGTCACCTGGGATTGGGAAGACCGGAACGCGGTCCATGAAGCGGCGCAACCAGCCAAGATGCTTCCGATCGAACCAACCGAACATCAGGGTCGGGCGCAGCACGACATGCGGAATGTCGGTGACGGTGTCGATAAACACTTCCTGCGCGGTCTTGGAGCGCGTGTAGAAATCGTCGGCCTTGGAATTGACAACCGAAGACGAGATATGAACGAAATAGGGCGTCGCATGACGGCGCATGGCCTCGACTATCTTTGTCGTCGCGACCACGTTGTTGTCGGTAAACTCCTGCTCGATCAGTCCACCGATCTGCGCTTGATTGAGAAGCACCGTGTCGGCGCCGGCAAAGGCATCCATCCACGGACCCTCGACCGCCAGATCCGCCTCGATCACTTCGATTTCCGGATGCAGACTGCGCAGCAGCGCCGTGTTGCTCGGATGTTTGTCGATGCCGACGATCTTCAGCCCGGGAGTACCCTTCAGGCGAGCGATGACATTTTGGCCGACCAGTCCGGCGGCCCCGGTAATTACAATCTTCTGCACTAGATTTCCATCCGGTTGAATATCGCCGCAGGCAGGTTGCGAATGATCAGCATGATGTAGCGCCAGAAGCCGGGCGCATAGGCTATCGACCCGCCGCGATAGGCGCGGGCGTGGGCGATGGCGGCGATTTGCTCGGGCTTGGCCCAGAGCGCGCCGTTGCGGTTCATACCTTCGGTCATTGGCGTCACCGTCGGGCCAGGCTTGATCAGGACGGCGCGAGGCCCCTTGTTGGCGAAGCGGTGGGCAATGCCTTCAACCAGCGCTTCAAGGCCGGCTTTGGCGGCCCCGTAGATGAAATTCGCACGTCGACCCCGGTCTCCAGCGACGGAACCGATGACAACCAGACTGCCCCGACCCTGCGCTTCGAGCAGATTGGCAGCAACGAGCGACCATGCCGCAGCGGAGGTGAAGTTAACGCGCAATATTTCTTCTGCGACGACGAGATTACGTTCGGCAAGACCCTGATCTCCTAGGGTTCCATAAGCAATCAACACGTGATCGACGCCACCGATCTGCTGCACGAATCTGGTAAACTGCTGCTCGACATCGGTAGCGGCCGCCAGATCACTGATGGCAACGACGGCGTTTTCCGCGCCACGCGCCTTCAGGTCGACTGCCATCTGCGACAGCCTGTTCTCATCTCGCCCAACGAGAAGAATCGATGCCCCCTCTTTCGCATAGAGACGGGCAGTGCACGCGGCGATGGCGGACGTCGCACCCAAAATTATGACGCGCAATTTAGTAATCCTTTATATTTGCGAGACGCGCTGCCACAAATGGGAGCTGAAACCGCTATCTACGTACTTGGCGAACTCCTGCCAAGCAGGATAACCGGCCTGGAACATTTGAGCCGACATTCGGCCATCCTTGGCGGGATACAGCCGGCCGCCGGCTTCGCGCACGATGGCATCCAGCCTCGCCATTAACCGCAGTGTCTCGCTTCCATGATTGGGAAAATCAAGTGCAAGCGTCGTACCCTCCGTGGGGAACGACAGCAAACCCGGCGACTTTTCAGCACCGAACGTCTTGAGAACCGCGAGGAACGAGCCCTGGCCGCTCGCCGATATAGCTTCCAGCATTTCCTTCGTTGCGTCCCGCTGCACAGAAGGAGGCACCACGGATTGATACTGAAACATCCCCTTGCGGCCGTAGAGGCGGTTCCAGCGGCCGATCGAGTCAAGCGGATAGAAAAAGGAATGAAGCGGAACCCGGGCCTCGCCGGCCTTTCGCTTGCCGTTCCAATAATACAGAGCGTTGAAGGCGCTGATCGAATACCGGTTCATTGCTAGGCTTGGCAAGTTCAACGGCATGGTGAAGCGCGTATTGCCTTGATCCGAGAGTCGCGAACCGACCTTGGCATGGTTGCCTCGCGAAAACAGACCGCGCCCAATGGATGCCCCCTTAGCCAGGCAGTCGATCCACGAGACCGTATAGTCGAATTGCTCCTCGCTTTCTTTGGAAAGCGTGAAAAACGCGTCGAGATTTTCAAACGAGATACTCTCGGCATCAATCATAGCGCTCTCGATCGCTATGAGCTCCATTTCCACCCAGGTGATAAGGCCCGTCAATCCAAGACCACCGATCGTTGCGGCAAACAGTTCGGGATTCTCGCTCGGCGACAACTCTAACTCTTCACCATTCGAACGCAACAGACCAAGCCTGCGCACCCAGCGGCCAATGGTACCGTTGCGGTGGTGATTCTTTCCATGCACGTCATTTCCGACCGCACCGCCCAGCGTCACATATCGCGTGCCCGGCGTCACCGGCAGGAAAAACCCCTGCCGTACAATCACCTGCAGCAGCGTGTCGAACGACAAACCGGCTTCCGCACGCACAAGCCGCTGGGCGGGGTCGAAGTGGAGGATCCGGTCGACACCGGTCATATCGATGATGCCGCCTCCCGGGTTGAGGCCGCTGTCTCCGTAAGACCGCCGCAAACCGGTGCCAAGCAACGTCAGCCCTTGCTGGCGGCCGCCCAGGGCGGTTGCGCGCAACTGGTCACGCCAAACGGGCCGCGCCACCTGATGCTGTGCCTTCAGCACATTGCCCCATGAGCGAAAGTCGTCCTGGGGGTTGAATGCAGTCATAGCGCCACCAGAAACAGCAGTCCGACAACGATGCCCAGCCCGATACTGACCCGATCGCGTATGGCAAAGCTGACCGGATCATCGTTCATTTGCCCGCGATGTGATAGAAGCCATATGCGGCCCAGCCAGATTGACAACATGACTGAAATGCCACTGAGCAGTTCAGGGCGCGAATAGGCAAAACCGGGTGTCAACTCCTGCAACACGAAGATCATGAACACCACCAGCGAGGCTATTGCAGCGCCGACACCGAGCGCCAGCGTCAAAGCCGCATCCTCCAGCTCATAGCCGCGGCTCTTGAGACTGGCGGCACCGCTGGAAGCCGCCCGCACGATCTCCGTGTGGCGCTTGGCCGTTGCCAATGAGAAGAAGAAAAACAAAGCGAAGGTCAACAACCAGGCTGGACGCTGATTTTCAAGCAGCGTGGTGCCCATGATCAGACGGGTGGTAAACAGTACGCCGATGATCAACGTATCCAGAAGCGGCACCCTCTTCAACCCGAGGGAGTAGGAACCGGTGATGAGAAGGTAGGCAAGCAGCGCGACGGCAAACTTGAGCGACAACATGATCGCGACTGCAAATCCGCCGAGCAGCAAACAACCCGCAATAATAAATCCGGAACGGATCGACAGTCGACCGCTGGCGAGCGCACGACTGCGCTTGGACCAGTGCTGGCGGTCGGCATTGAGATCAGCGATGTCATTGAGCAGGTAGGTGGCCGAGGTGACGCCAAGGAGGCAGCAAAAGGCCAGCAGGGTTTGCACGATCGTCGAGACGTTGGACCATTCATGCGCAAGAATAAGTGGCACGAACATCAGGACATTCTTTGTCCAATGATGCACGCGGATTGCTTTCATGAATTCCTTCGGTGTCAGCGATGGCGAATGGAACTCTTTCAGCACAGGCTTGCCAAGCGCCTTTGCACGTCTGGCGACCTGCTCCTTTACGCCCGCCAGCACGATCCCCTCGGAGGCCTGCCAGACGGGGATGTCCACCGCATGGTCGCCAGCATAGATAAAACCGTCGGGAAAACGCTCAGACAGATATTGTGCTTTCGCTTTGCCTTTCAGGTTGGTCAAAGCCGAGCCGGTGGCGGAGGCAAAGATGCCGACGCGCTGGGAAACCTTGTCGACGATCGTTTGATCGGCGGCTGAGCACAGATGCAATTCATGCCCTTCCTCAGCCTTTTCACGGAGCCATTTCACCAAGTCTTCGCGTAACGGAAGTATTTCCTCTGTGACATCAACTTCCTTGGCCAGCGCCGCTTTCAACGCGTGCCGCCCTTTGGAAAGCGTTGAAAGAGAGCGCGCCAACCCAAGGGGATTCCGAAACAATGCGATCGCCGCCGTCTCGTGAAGGGTGTCTGAAAGCACCAAAGTACCGTCGAGATCGACGACGATGGGCAAATGCGTAGCAAGCCCGATGGTGGCGGATGGAGTTGGTGTTTGCATAACAACCTTGCGGATCGGCGCCTCTACAAAGGCCCCCCTATACGGTGGATTCAACCAAAAGGCCACCGTCTGAATACCTCTAGTGGCGGTTATCGCACCAAAAGTTCGACCCAAGGTGCTCACCTTCCGAGTGTTTGTCGGCAAGCACCCAGACAGCAAACAGCGTGGTCGTATCAGGCGGGTATGCACTTGATGGCCAGAGTGGATGTCCGGTGTTCGTATCAGCCAGTTGATCGACAAACAGAACAGAGAACGAAAGCCTAACCTGTCACGGTCACCTGTCAGTCCAGGGGCTTCCTGATTGCTTGGGGATCTACCAAGGGAGCTTTGCCAGTCACAGCCGGTGCCGGCCGTGAAAGAACATAGGCAAGGCGCCTGAAAAAGTCGATGGTGCGGAAAATATGCGCCGGAATGCGCTTCCAGAAAGCGAGCTTAGCGGCTCGGTAGTCTCTGCGACGACCGATCATAGTTTCACGTTGGGACTTGCTGAAACCGACGAGATTTTCCCGCGTGGCGAAGATAGAAACGTTCGTGTCCCATCCACGCTCCACGGCAACGTCCCATGGCAGGTTCATCACAGCAAGCGCCCTCAAGAGATTTTCGGCGCCCGATCGTGTCACGAGATAACAGGCGGTGGAACCTTGCGGTCCGAACAGGCAGCGCCCGATCTGATCGCCCCGAGTGCTGCGGACATGCTCGCGAAAGCCCTTCCAGCGATGGTTCACAAGCTTTATAATTCCCGCTGCCGGGACAGCATGGTGCGCTGCCAACGCGCGCTCCATCAACTCGCCATTAAGCTCAACGTCGTCTTCGATGACAATGGCGGCATCGCTTTCGCTCGCAAGGAACTCATGCAGAGCCATCAGGTGGCTCCTGTAACATCCATATTCACCCGGCAGGATGGATCTGCCGTGACGTCTTGCGAAACCAAGGCGGTCGACATCGACCCATTGCTCAACCGCGACTGAACTGCCGTCGACGCCCTCGATCCGCTGTATTTCGATGCCTAAGTCGAGGCTGCTGGCCCGGATCGCAGCCAACCGATCGACAGCCCGGGCAATATTTATGAGGTAAACGGGAAGTCGCTGCCTGGACATGAATTACCTGAAGTAATCGAGTTTGCAAAGTCAGAAGCGCGCTGACTCGCGCTGGTGTCGGTAACGAGAATTTCCTTCAGGAGGCTCACGTTAGTGCCGAGCGGGCTGGCTGATCCGATTCAGCAACTGCAAGGGCTTCGGTTAATTATCATTTCCCCATTAGAGTGCAAGGCTTCGATTCGCTGCACCCCCGGCATTTCGTCGTGCTCCACATTCTCGAGCCAACGCCACCTCTTCTCCCAGCAAACTCCCTCGGAGAAATATCAAACGCTTGTTTGAACAAATCACTTCGCCTTTCTATAGTCACATCGAACAGCCATCCCGACTGCGCCCCGTCCGAGACAACGAAGCCGACGCGGGTACCCCATCGACACTGGAGGAAAAGACGATGACGAAGATGCGTGCCCTGGTTCTGGAGCGCCAGCACGAACTGGCCCTGCGCGAAATAGACCTGCCGCAGGAGGTTGGGCCGGGCCAGGTGAAGATCAAGATCCACACGGTCGGCGTCTGTGGTTCCGACGTGCACTATTATACACACGGTCGCATTGGCCCCTTCGTTGTGAATGAGCCGATGGTGCTGGGCCATGAGGCCGCCGGCACGGTGGTCGAAGTCGGTGCCGACGTCACCCATCTAAAGATCGGCGACCGCGTCTGCATGGAGCCGGGCATTCCGGATGCCAACTCCCGCGCCAGCCGTCTCGGCATGTACAATGTCGATCCGGCCGTCGTCTTCTGGGCGACCCCGCCGGTCCATGGCGTGCTGACGCCCTTCGTCGTCCATCCCGCCAACTACACCTTCAAGCTGCCCGACAATGTCACCTTTGCCGAAGGCGCCATGGTCGAGCCCTTCGCGGTCGGCATGCAGGCCGCCACCAAGGCGCGGATTGCGCCCGGCGACACCGCTGTCGTGCTCGGCGCCGGACCGATCGGCACGATGGTGGCGATCGCAGCACTTGCCGGTGGCTGCTCGCGCGTCATCGTCGCCGATCTTGCCCAGCCGAAGCTCGACATCGCTGCGCAATACCAGGGCGTGATCCCCGTCAACATCCGCGAAACCAAGCTGATCGACGAACTCAACCGCCTGACCGACGGCTGGGGTGCCGACGTGGTGTTCGAATGCTCCGGCTCGCCCAAGGCTTGGGAAACGATCATGGAACTGCCGCGTCCGGGCGGCTGCATCGTCGCCGTCGGCCTGCCGGTGGCACCTGTCGCCATCGACGTGTCGATCGCCACGACGAAGGAAGTGCGGATCGAGACGGTGTTCCGCTATGCCCATCAGTATGACCGCGCCATCGCGCTCATCGGCTCCGGCCGCGTCGACCTGAAGCCGCTGATTTCGGAAACCTTCGGTTTCGAGCAGTCGATCCAGGCCTTCGATCGTGCGGCCGAAGGTCGCCCGAGCGACGTCAAGCTGCAGATCGTCCTCGACCAGTAGACCGATACAAAGCAGCCCGCACCAGACTCGCGGGCTGCATTTTATACAGACGTGGGAGCTGCAGCTATTCCGCAGCAGCTTTGACGCTGCTGGCGTAGTTGCCCATAGTCAGTTGTGCGAGCAGGAACGCAATGACGGCACAGCCGGCTATTGCCGCCGACATCGGCACGGCCGTGCCGTTGGCGACGAGGCTGGCGAGCACCATCGCAACGGCACCGGTCACGAACTGCAACGTTCCCATCAGCGCCGAGGCCGTACCGGCGATAGCACCATGCTCCTCCAGCGCCAGCACCGCCGTGGTCGGGATCACCAGGCCGAGGAAGCCGAAGCCGACGAACAGCAGGCAGACCAACACCGGCAGTTGCTCGAAGCCGAGGCCCATCGCTGCGACCAAAGCCACCATCGACGCCGCAAAGCCCGTGACCGCGACCCGCATCACCCGGACCAGGCCAAACCGCTGGCCGAGCCGGCCGGTCATCTGCGAGACCGCGAAGAACGACACGGCATTGACCGAGAAGGCGAAGCTGTATTGCGTCGGTGTCAGACCGTAGTGATTGATCAGCACGAAGGGCGAGTTGGCGAGATAGACGAGAAAGCTGGAGATGCCGAAGCTGCCGATGAAGGAAAGCGTCATGAAATTCCGGTCGCCGAGCAGGTAGCGATAGGCCGCCATGGCACTGCGGAAGCTGCTGCCGGCACGGTCTTCCCTTGATCGGGTTTCCTTCAATTGCGTCGACAGCAGGATCAGGCCGATGAAGGCAGCGATGGTCACCGCCCAGAAGACGCCACGCCAGCCATAGAAGGCAATGACGGCGCTGCCGGACAGCGGCGCGAGGATCGGCGAGATGCTGAACACCAGCATCAGCAGCGACATCAGCCGGGCCGCCTGGACGCCGGTGTGCATGTCGCGGACGATGGCGCGGGGCACCACCATGCCGGCCGCGCCGCCGATGCCCTGCAGGAAGCGGAAGGCGATCAGTGTCTGGATGTCGTTGGCGACAGCGCAGCCGACGCTCGCCACCGCGAACAGGCCGATGCCTATATATAGCGGCAGCTTGCGGCCATACATGTCGGCGATCGGGCCATAGAGCAGCTGGAAGATGGCAAAGGGAATGAAGAAGGCGAGCAGGCTCATCTGCACCAGATTGTCCGGCGCAGTCAGGTCATGACCGATCGACGGCAACGCCGGCAGGTACATGTCGATGGCGAAGGGACCGATGGCCGATAACAGGCCAAGAATCAGCGCTATGCGGAAGAAGGGCGTCATGGTCGATCACTTTCGAGGATGGGGCGGAAAAACGATGTCATCGGAGGCGTTGGGAGGCCACCTGAAAACGTCCAGCGGCCATCGCCGCTCATTTGGACACAACTGTCAAATTAGACATACTTGTCTAAAACGTCAATACGCTTTACTCTCCCTCCATGACAACTGCGCAAACCTGCTCACCGGCTATCCCAGCGGCCCCGCCACGTGGGCTTTCGACGAAGCGTCTGTCGATCCTGACGGCGGCGACCGAAGTTTTTTGCCGTGAGGGTTTTTCAGGCGCCTGTATTGATGAGATCGCCGTCGAAGCCAGCGTCTCGCGCCAGACCATCTACAACCACTACCGAGACAAGGAAGCGCTGTTCGTCGCCATCGTCGAGGACATCATGGCGCGGACGGGCGCGGGGCTTTCTGCCATCGTGTCGACGTTTCCGGCGTCGCCCAGTGATATCGATGGGGAACTCGAAGCCTTTGCCATCCGACTGGTCCGCAACTGCCTGTGCAACCACGATGGCCGTTTCCTCAGAAAATTGCTGCAGTCCGAAGGTGAGCGTTATCCGCACCTGTTCGAGGCCTGGCGACGGAAAGGTTCAGGCCTGCCGGTGGACGCCATCTCCGGACTTTTCCTGCGCCTGAAGACGACCCGCCTGCTGGATATCGAGGACGTCGATCTCGCCGCCCGGCAGTTTCTGGCACTGATCAATGCAGACCTGCAGGTCACGACGCTGTTCGGCGGCATCCCGACCGAAGAGGATATCGGCAGCGCGGCCCGAAATGCCGTCAAGACGTTCCTGCGAGCCTATCCGTCGCCCGCAGACAGGGCATGATAACGTTTTGATCTTGGATTGCTTGAGGATTTGCCAGGAGCCGGGCGCGCCCGCGCCTGGCGTCGCCATTCTCCGTTTCGGAGATGGCGAACGCTGCGGGGCGATCAGGCGTCCGGCAGTTCGACTTTCAGGGCCGAGGCGATCCGCTTGATCTTAGCCGGATCATTGTCGTTGCCGGCTTCGATGGCGACAATTTCGTCGGCGGTCAGGCCGACGGTTTCAGCCAGGTCGTCAACGCTGTAGCCAAACGAACCGCGTGTCGTGCGGATGCGCGTGCCGACATCGGCGAGCGTGTCGATTTCGGCAGACTTGGGGTCGGTCGTGGTGGGATTGGACATGGAATTCTCCTTCGCCGCTGGATGATTAAAACCTCAATCGCTGCCAGCATCGTTACCAATGTCGCATCTCTTTATTGCCGCAATGCAAAATCAGCAAGCAGAATTGCTGCGGAGCACAAAAGGATTGATCGACAGTAAAGCAAACGCCTGCAAGGCGAGATTTTTTCGGTGTCTCACCCGGTGTGATGCCGGGCAATCGCATTAACGCCTGAAACTGAACTTCGGTTGCCTGCTAAGGAATAGCGCGCAAACGCCGCAAATCCTCCAGTTGGAATAGCGTTTGCAAGACATCGTGGGAAATTCGACGGTCGGCCCGGACAGCAAAATGCCGGACCGCCTTGGCGGTCCGGCATGCTACCATTCAGATTGATCAGGAGAACTGTACTTCGAGCGTGATCGGCACTGCGGCGAGTGCCTTGGAGACCGGGCAGCCGGCCTTGGCCTGTTCAGCCAGTTCCGTGAATTTCGCCGCGTCGGTGCCGGGCACGGAGGCCACCAGCGTCAGGGCGATTGCAGTGATGCCGAAACCGCCTTCGACACTTTCGAGCGTGACCTTGGCTGTCGTCTGCATGCTGGTCGCCTTCAGGCCGGCGCCGTCGAGGATGCCGGAGAGCGCCATAGTGAAGCAGCCTGCATGGGCAGCGCCGATGAGTTCTTCCGGATTGGTGCCGGCAACGCCTTCGAAGCGGGCGGCGTAGCCATAGGGATACTCCTTCAGCGCGCCACTCTGGGTGCTGATCTCGCCTTTACCGTCCTTGATACCGCCAGCCCAATGGGCCGAACCCGTGCGTGAAATCTTCATGTGGTGCTCCTTTTGATGGGTTTCGGGAGACAGCGTTCGCCTCTCCAGGGCAACCGCTTGGCGAAGCCCTCGGCTTCGCCACAGCCAATATAAGGTGCTATCCCAAAAAGACGACAGCTGGACGACGAAACTCCTGCAGAGGTAGCTATCTTCAGCTGCGGTCAACCGAAGCGCGATGAGCCGGCCCAGAAGGCCGGCCCACCCTTTTGCGACTTACTTGTTCAGCGTCGCCTGCAGCTTGTTGACATCATCCGTCGACATCTCGCCATCGGTGACGACCTTGCCGTCGGCAATCTTCCAGAGGCGGAACGGGCCGGTGATGTCGCCGTACTTGTCGAAGGCGACGGGCCCGATGACGCCCTCGTAGCGGATCGGCTTGCCTTCCTTGATGAGACCGAGCGCCTTGGTGAACTCCTCCTTGCCGGCATATATCGGCGTGCCCGAGGGATCGACGGTCTTGAAGACGGCGTCCTTGATCTTCGCCGGATCTTCCGAGCCCGCAATGGCGATGGCAAGCCCGGCAATGGCACCGGCATCATAAGACCGGTCGGCTGCCGGATTGGACGGCTCTATGCCCGAGAATTCCTTGTAGTTCTTCATGAAATAGTCGGTCGAGGCCGTCGGGCTGGTGCCGGAGGACGTGCCATAAGCTTCCTTCAGGTAGTCGGCACCGACCGACTCGATGAAATCCGGGCTGTTCATGCCGTCGTTGAGCAGGAATTTCTGTACGCCGCCCTGCGAGACCCAGGTGCGGGCGATCGTCGCGCCGTCGACCGGCGTGCTGATAAGGTAGAGGCCATCGGGGCTGCCCGACATGGCGGCGGTGACTTCCGAGGCGTAGCTCGACTGCTTCTCGTTGTAGGGCGTGTCGGAGACGATCGTGCCGCCGAGCGCCTTGTAGGCGCGCGAGAACTCGGCCGACATGTTGACGCCGAAGTCGCTGTTGACGTGGATGATGGCGAGCTTCTTGAAGCCCTTGTCCACAGCGTATTTGGCAGCGGCAACACCCTGCAGCGCGTCCGAGGTGATGGTGCGGAAGAAGATGCCGTTGGTCTTGCCGTCGCGGCCGAGTGCCGTCAGCGTCGGCGACGAGGAAGCTGGCGAGATCTGCACGACCTTGGCAGGAGCCGTGACCGAGGTCAGGATCGGGATCGACACGGACGAGATGATGCCGCCGATGACGACGGGCACCTTCTTGACCTGGACGAGCTGGGTCGCGGCATCGACGGCGACATTGCCCTGGCTCTGGCTGTCGCGGGTATCTGTGACCAGATCGCAGCCGCGCACGCCGCCGGCGGCATTGAGATCGCGGAAGGCCATCTCGACCGACTTGGCGCCGGCCTGGCCGTATTCGCCGGCAGGGCCGGTCAGTTCCATGACGAGGCCGACGGTGATCTTGCAATCGGCAGCATTGGCGATGCCCGCAGCCATGATCAGGCCGAGGGCGGTGGTGACGGAAAGAAGCGCATTTTTCATGATTGTTCCCCTTGTTAGGTACGACTTCTATTTTCGTTCAGTAATCCTGTCAGGTCTCCGGTGTCTGCAGCCAGGTTTCCTGCAGATGCCGCCATTGCACGCCCCACGGCGCCGATGAACTGGTGGTGAAGAGCGCGCTTGCCTGCCGGCGTGACCACACGCCCCGGCGGCACTGGATCTCGACATAGGTCATGACAATCGCGTCCTCCGTCTGGAAGCCGGCCCTTATATCCTCGATGTCGATGGAAAAATCGCGGTCGAAGCTGGCGCGATTGGCGCGGATCAGGGCGATGGTCGCCGCCCGGTCGTAGACGCGCCCGGTCGGCGGGATCATCTGAAATCCCTCGCCGAACACCTGCTCGCAGCGTCCGAAATCGGTCAGATCGGCGGTCGCCGCATCATACCAGCCGACGAAGAATTCGTGGAAGGCGATGATCTCGGCGCTGGCGCGCTCAAACAGTGATGGCTCCTGGCTCATACTTTCCCCGCGTTGAGATTGTAGTGCATGATCGAGCCGTGACGCCCCGTGCGGTCGCGCTCGAGCGTATAGACATCGCCATCGAGGCCGTTGCTTTGCGCAATGACCGTGTCGATCTCGGCGATGTCGGTGTCGGAAAGCGCGACATCCATGATCCCGGCATTGGCGAGCGCATGCGCCTGATTGCGGGCGCCAACGATGACGGCCGCGACCTGCGGCTGACGCAGCACCCAGGCACTGGCGATGGTGGCGATATCGACGCCGTGGCGGTCGCCGATCTTCCTCAATGTCGACAGCAGCGATTGAAACAGGTCCCAGCCGCCGAAATCGTCGATGATCAGCTTGTATTTCACCAGCGACCGGTTCTCGAGCGGCATGTCCGGCTCCGCCTCACCCAACCATTTGTCGCTGAGAAAACCGCCGGCCACCGAGCCGTAGCACAGGAACTTGACGTCGTTGGCGGCAGCCAGCGCCGTCAGGCTTTTGGCCGGTCGCTGGTCGAGCACGGAATATTGCAGCTGCTGACTGACCAGCGGGATGCCCGCTTTCAGGATCTCGGCCACATGCGGCGTGTCAAAATTGGTGGTGCCGACATTGCGGACCTTGCCCTCCCCGTGGAGTTCGTTCAGCCAGCCCATCGCATCGAGATAGCCATCCAGCGAATAGTCCCACCAGTGAAACTGCACGAGGTCCAGCCGGTCGGTGCGAAGCCGTTGCAGCGATTGCTCGACGATACCCCTGATATAGTCGCGGTTCATGTTCCCGAGCTTCTCGAGATCCGGCACCAGCTTGGTATGGACCTTCATCCCGGCCGCCGCCTCAAGGCCGCGCTCCTCGCGCAACCGGCCACGGGCAGCCCCGATGAGTTCCTCGACCCCTGTATAGATGTCGGCGCAGTCATAGGTATTGATCCCGGCATCGAAGGCGGCGATCAGATCGGTCACCGCCTGCTGGCGGTCGATCGCGCCGTGACCGCCTGCCAGCTGCCAGCCGCCGCGAATGACGCGGGAAATGGCATAGCCGGGGCGCAGTTCGAAGGTCTTGGTCATTTCATGCAGCTTTCAATTGGTAAAACTGTGGTGTTGCGGCAGCCTCCCCCTTCTCCCCTCGGGGAGAAGTGCCGAGCAAAGCGAGGCGATGAGGGGGAGCCACACGCGCAGTCCCGCGCCAGCCCCCTCATCTGCCCTTCGGGCATCTTCTCCCCGAGGGGAGAAGACAGGCATCGGCCATCCTGTCCGCCCGCCATCGATCAGCCCTCGCCGTCCGGCAGCGGCACCGCCGTCGTCTCGGCATGGCTGAACCGGCGCTTGCCCAGCCGCACGATCCTTAGCCGGCTAGCGCAGTTTGGATCGGGACAGGCGATCTCGGCATCCGAGGTCATCCAGTCGTTCTTGTGGGTCGGCCGCTGCTTGGCCGCCAGCAGCGGCAGCACGGCGGAAATCGAATAGACGGAAAATCCCTGCCCCGGCGGCATCGACAGCATCTCACCCTTCAGCTCGAAATAATCACCCGCCTTGGCGCCGCAATAGATCGGCTTGCCCTCGGGGATCACGGCCTCGACGCGCAGGTCATAGAGCTCGAAACTGTCGTCGCCGTCGCTCACCTCAGACCTCCGTCAGCGAAAAGGTGACGTCGCAACCGCCGTTGCGGCGGATGATCCCGCAGGCAGCGGCGAAATGCTCGCGCTCCTCGGGGCGCACCTGCGCGATGACGCTGCCGGCGAGCCAGCCGATCGGAAACAGCAGCCGCGCACCCGGGCCATAGAACAGGCCGATGTCGAAGATCGCATTCGGGCTGCCACCCCACATCCGGGCCGGCACATAGCTCAGCACGATATCGCCCGGCTGCGGTGTGACAGTCGCGTTCTCGGCGGGAAGTGCTGCCGCATAGGCGGCCCCTTCGAGCTGCGTTGCAGGGATCGGGCAGGAAATTTCCGGCCCCGTCCACATGGCATGGATGCCCGGAACGACGCGCGGCTCGGACAGATACTGGGTGAAGAAGGCGACGTTCTCGGGCGCCTTGCCGGGGAGAAGCGGCGCCACCACGGACAATCCGGAACGGGGCTCGGTGATGTGGATGGCGGACTGGCTCATGGGCGGTCTCGGATCTTGGCTGCATCGGCTTGCAGCTTGTTGCGCAAAAATGTGAAAGGCCGGCTGATATCGGCGACCAGCGCGGCGCGCGCGGCATCTGCGTCTTCGGCGGCAAGGGCCGCGACGATGCTGCGGTGGTAGTGGGCGGTGTCGACCTCGCCGGCCTCCGAGAAGGCATAGATCGCCACGCGGATGCAGGGGCCGGACTGCAGCCACAGGCTCTCGATCATCGGGATGAGCACGGCCGAGCCGCAGGCCCGGTAGATCTCGAAATGGAAGGTCTGGTTGAGGGTGACCTCGCGATCGACGTCCTTCTTCTGCTTGAGGGCACGCATCTCGTCCCACTCGTGCAGCATCCCCTCGATGGTCGCGATGCCTTTCGGCCCCATCCGCCCCGCAGCAAGGGCGATGGCCTCGCCCTCTATCAGGATGCGGGCGCGCAGGAGATCGTCGATCCGCTCAAGCGTGATCGGCGGCACGCGCACCGAGCGGTTGGGCAGCGCCTCCAGCGCCTTTTCGGTGATCAGCCGCCCGAGCGCCTCGCGCACCGGCATGGTGCTGGTCACTAGCGCATCGGCAAGGCCGCGGATCGTCAACACCTGGCTCGGCTCGAACAGCCCGCCGATCAAGGCGCGGCGCAGCTCGGAATAAACGCGATCCTGAACGGTTTCGCGGCCGACCGGGGCCAGCTGGGCGGCAATCAGATCATTGCTTTTTTCGGCTGCGGCCTTTTGCATTGCGATCCCGTTTTTGACTTGCAGAACGAATTAAAGCTGAATAGCGTGATCAATGCAAGTGTGATCACAAATCAAAAAATCAGGGGTCGGCAACGATCGTCCCCGGCCAGAGGGATCCATGAGTTTACCATCCGAACGGCAGGGGGAGGATACCCAAGCGCCTGTTCTGACTGCGAAAAATGTCATCAGGCGGTTTGGAGGAATAGCCGCCGTCAACGACGTGTCCTTCGAGGTGAAGCACGGCGAAATCCTCGGTCTGATTGGCCCGAACGGTGCCGGCAAGACGACCATGTTCGATCTTCTCTCCGGCAGCGTCCTGCCGACGAGCGGCGAAATCCGCCTCAATGGAACAGTGGTCTCAGGCGAATCCGCCCACCGCCGCATCGGCCGAGGTCTTGGCCGCACATTCCAGATCCCGCGCCCGCTCCCCAACATGACGCTGATCGAAAACGTCATGCTGGCCGCCCAGCACCAGACGGGCGAAAGCCTGTTTGCCAATTTCCTGGTGCCTTGGCGCGTTGCCGCAGAGGAAAAGCGCGCCCGCGACAAGGCAATGGAACTGCTCGACCTCGTGCTCCTGACCCGGCTTGCCCACGAGCCGGCCCGCGTGCTTTCAGGCGGCCAGCGCAAGCTGCTCGAACTGGCCCGGGTAATGATGGCCGATCCGGCGATCATCCTCCTCGACGAGCCCGCAGCCGGCGTCAACGCCACCCTGCTCGAGGTCATCATCGACCGCATCCGCGACATCAACGCACGCGGCATCACCTTTCTGCTGATTGAGCACAACATCGACATGGTCACCAGGCTCTGCAACCGCGTGCTTGTCATGGCTGGCGGCCAGCTGCTCTGCCAGGGCACGGCCGAAGAAGTCGCCCGTGACCCGCGTGTCATCGAAGCCTATCTCGGAGGTGCGGCATGAGCGAACCCGTTCTCCTCGTCCGCGATCTCGTCGCCGGCTACGAGCCCGGCGTGCCAATCGTCCGGGGCGCCTCGATCACCGTCAACAGGGGCGAGATCGTCGTCGTCCTCGGGCCCAACGGCGCCGGCAAGTCGAGCTTCATCAAGGCCGTCGCCGGCCTCGTGCCGATTACATCGGGCAGCGTGCTGCTCGACGGCAAGGACATCACGGCGGCCCCTGCCCACAAGATGGTGCGTCTCGGCCTCGCCTTCGTGCCGCAGACCGAAAACATCTTTCCGCAGATGTCGGTCGACGACAACCTGAAGGTCGCCTGCGGTATCCTAAAGCCAAGCGATGTCCCCGCCCGCATCGAGGCGATGTACACGACATTCCCGGATCTGGCCCGCCACCGCAAGATCGCCGCCGGCAACCTGTCTGGCGGACAGCGGCAGATGCTCGCCGTCGCCCGCGCGCTGGTGGTCGATCCGAAGGTGCTGGTCCTTGACGAGCCCTCGGCCGGCCTGTCGCCGAAATTCGTTTCGATGGTGTTCCAGATGCTGGCGGACATCCGCAACTCAGGCGTCACCATCCTGCTCGTCGAGCAGAACGCCCGGGCAGCGCTTGCCATCGGCGACCGCGCCTATGTGCTCGTCGAAGGAAAGGACCGCCACGAAGGCATCGCCTCCGAACTGTGGAACGACCCTGTGGTCGCGGAGCTCTATCTCGGCCAGCGACCGTCGCAGCCTGCACGATCGACCGATACCGGAGGTGCCGCATGAACCTGCAATTCATCGTCGACGGTCTTCTGACAGGCTCGATGGTCGGCCTCGGCGCCATCGGCGTGACGCTGACCTATTCGATCCTGCGCTTCTCCAACTTCGCCCATGGCGACTTCATGGCCTGGGGTACCTACGCGACGCTCACCGCCGTCAGTGCCATCGGCGCGATGTTCGGCAAGATCGCCCCGATCGGCCCGCTCTCCTTCGGCTGGCCGCTAATCGTGGCCGTCGTCATCGGCATGGCGTTCACCGGGCTGATGGCGCTGCTGCTCGACAAGATCCTGTTCGCGCGGCTGCGCGCCAAGGGTCAGACGATCATCGTCGTCATGGCAAGCTTCGGTGCCTCGATGGCGCTGCGCAGCCTGCTGGAGTTCATCTTCACCTCGCGGCCGGCCTATTTCAGCCGTTCGATCCAGATCGCCATGCCGGTCGGCTACGGCATCCGCATCACGCCCGACCAGATCGTGCTGCTGCTGATGACCGCGCTTCTTGTGCTTTCGGTTCACATGCTGATGACGCGCACCCAGATCGGTCGCTCGATGCAGGCCGTCAGCCAGAACCCGGCGCTCGCCCGCGTGGTCGGCATCGACGTTACCAAGGTGGTGCGCGTGACCTGGCTGATCGGCGGGGCGCTCGCCTGCGTCGCCGGCGTGATGATCGGCATCCTGGTGCAGATCCGGCCGCTGATGGGCTTCGACATGATGCTGCCGATGTTTGCCGCCGCCATTCTGGGCGGTATCGGCAGCGTGCCCGGCGCCGTGCTGGGCGGCCTGATCATCGGCCTTGCGGAAGCCGGCGCCGTGCAACTGATCGGCGCCGAATGGCGGGCTGCGGTATCCTTCGTCATCCTGATGGCGGTGCTGCTGGTCCGGCCGATCGGCCTCTTCGGAGTGAAAGAGAGATGATGGACATCGTTGGCTATGGCGCATTCTTCCTGACGACGGCGCTGATCTTCTCGCTGATCACTCTCGGCCTCAATCTGCAATGGGGGCTGACCGGCCTGTTCAATGTCGGTCTGGCCGGTTTCGTCGCCATCGGCGCCTATACCTCGGCGCTGCTGACGACACCCGATACGGTCGGCCGCTTGGGCGGCTTCGACATGCCCATCGTCATCGGCTGGCTCGGCGCCATGCTCGTCACCGGCCTAGCCGCCGCCCTGACAGGCGTCGCCACGCTACGGCTGAAGTCGGATTATCTGGCCATCACCACCTTCGGCGTCGCCGTCGTCGTGCAACTGGTGGCGCTGAACGCGCAAAAACTGACCGGTGGCCCCTTCGGCATCGGGTTTATCCCGCGACCCTTCGCAGGCCTCGCCGAAACGCCTGTTCTGTTCAACTTCTCGAACCTCGCCGCCGGCGCCGGCGTGACGCTCGTCACCTACCTTGCGCTGGAACATCTCTCCCGCAGCCCCTGGGGACGGGTGCTGAAGGCGCTGCGCGAGGACGAGCGCGCCGCCATCTCGCTCGGCAAGAGCGCCCGCTTCTACCGGGTCCAGGCCTTTGCCGTCGGCGGAGCGATCATGGGGCTGGCCGGCGCAGTGCAGGCGCATTTCATCGGCTTCATCGCCCCTGACAACTATGTGCCGACGCTGACCTTCCAGATCTGGACGATGCTCATCGTCGGCGGGTCCGGCAGCAACAAGGGCGCCATCCTCGGGAGCGTCCTCGTCTGGGCGATCTGGGCCGGCTCCGGAGCGCTGACCAGCGCCGCCTTCCCGACCGACCAGCAGGCACGCGCAGCATCGCTGCAGATCGTTGCCATCGGCGTCATGCTCTGCGTCATCCTGCTGGTGCGCCCGAACGGCATCCTCGGCACCCTGCCGCGCCGTCCGCGCTGGTTCGGCAGGAAACAGCCGCCGGCCGTGTCAGATCAGAACGGGGCCGCCTCGTGAGCACGAGGGAAAGCGTCCCCCCGACCGTTCCATCGCTCTGGCACGCCGTCGGCCGCAACCGACGCAACCGCCCTCCCCTGGAGGCCACGCTCGACGTCGATCTCGCCATCGTCGGGGCTGGCTTCTCCGGCCTCTCGACGGCCTTGCATGCGGCGGAAAAAGGCCTCTCGGTCGTCGTGCTCGAGGCAGGCATAATCGCCTGGGGCGCCACCGGCCGCAACGCCGGCTTCGTGGTGCCGAACTTCGCCAAGAAGGACCCGGATCACGTCATCGCCGAACTCGGCCCCGAGCGCGGCGAACGCCTGATCGAGATGGCGGCCGGCAGCGGCGACCTGGTCTTCGACCTGATCCGCCGGCACGCGATTGAATGCGAAGCTGAACAGAGCGGCTGGATCCAGCCCGCCCACTCGGCCGCCGCCTTCGAGAAGGTGAAGTCGCGCGCCGCCCAGTGGCAGGCACGCGGTCGCCCGGCCGTGGTTCTCGATCGCCAGGCCGTCCGCGCCCTCACCGGGATAGAGGGCTACTTCGGCGGCTGGACGGACAAATCGGGCGGCGTGCTCAATCCGGTGGAATATGCCCGGGGCCTCGCCGATGCGGCCGAAAGGCTGGGCGTGAAAATTTTCGAGCAATCGCCGGTAACGAGTATCGGCCGCTCCGGCAATGGCTGGACGCTGACGACGTCGACCGGCACTGTGCGCGCCGGCAAGGTGGTGGTTGCGACAAATGCCTATGGCGGTCGCCTCAATCCGCAGCTGGCGCGCACCTATTTTCCGCTGAAGGTCTTTCAGGTCGCGACCCGACCGCTGCCGGCTTCCGTCCGCCAAAGCCTGCTGCCGGGAAACCAGTGCGCCTCCGACACGCGGCGCAACCTCTTCACCTTCCGCTTCGATGCCGCCAACCGGCTGATATCGGGCGGCATGCACATCTTCGGCCCCGGCGCGAACAGCCGTGTGCCGAACACGATCCACAGGCGGATGGCCGAAAAGCTCGGGCTCCCCGACCTGCCACCGCTGGAGTTCAGCTGGTCGGGCATTGCCGCCGTCGAGCCGGATTTCCTGCCGCATCTGGTCGATCTCGGCCCCGGACTGATTGCCGGCTTTGCCTGCAACGGCCGCGGCATCGCCATGACGACAGCAATGGGCCGGGCGATCGCGGACTGGGCGGCGGGTGCGGACGCCCGCGATCTCGCCATTCCCTTCGCACCGCCGGCGCCGATCCCCTTCCACGCCCTGCTCCGGCACGCGCCCAATGCGCTGTTGCCCTGGAGCATGCTGCAGGATTGCCTGGACGAACGCGCCGCTTAAAGCTTCAATGCTTGAAAACAAAAAGAGCATTTCCATGCCTCAACGAGACGCTGAAATGCTCCTAAACCCCTAAAACGTAACGCGCCCGCCGATCCCATGACAGATCGGCAGGCGCTCGCTCACTCCTGGCCCCACCAGGAGGAGCTATTACTCGCGCTCGCCCGTGAAGTTGAGCAGCAGCTGGAAAATGTTGACGAAGTTCAGGTACAGCGACAGCGCGCCCATGACGGCCATCTTCTGCTGCGATTCCTGATCATAGTTCTCGGCATACTGTTCCTTGATGTTCTGGGTGTCCCAGGCGGTCAGGCCGACGAAGACGGCGATACCGATCACGGACACGGCGAACTGCAGGACAGTCGAGCCGAGGAAGATGTTGACGACGCTGGCGATGACGACGCCGATCAGGCCCATCATCAGGAACGAGCCGAAATTCGCGAGATCCCGCTTCGTCGTATAGCCATAAAGGCTGGTCGCGCCGAACATGGTGGCGGCGATGAAGAAGGTGCGCGCGATGCTGGCGCCGGTGAAGACGAGGAAAACCGAGGCGAGCGACAGGCCCATCACAGCGCAGAAGGCCCAGAACATCATCTGCGCACCGCCGGCCGACATCGACTGGATCTTGAACGAGAAGAACAGCACGAAGCCGATCGGCGCGAGCATGACGACCCACTTCAGCGGCGACGAGAAGATCGGCACGTAGAGGGCCGGCGTCGTGCCGACGACGAAGGCGACGAGGCCCGTCACCACAAGGCCGATGGCCATATAGTTGTAGATGCGCAGCATGTGCTTGCGCAGGCCCTCGTCGAACAGCGCCTGGGTGCCGGCATTGACGCCGAAACCGGAGTGGGGATTGATCGGATTCATGATCTGTCTCCTTGATTGGGTTAATAGAGCGTCCGGGAAAGCCGCTCGGCCTCCCCGTCGAGATTGTTGACGTTGGGATCGGCGACCAGCGCATAGGCCACTTCCCCGATCTGCCAGTATGAAGCCTGCACGCCGTCGAGTGCGACGTGGGCGACCTTGGCAACCGCGAAGCTGCCCGGCCGGACGGCAAACAGCGAAAGCCGCTTGCCCTTGGCGTCGACGCTGACTTCGATGCTCGGCCCGAAGGCCGAGGGATAGATTTCGGCGTCCGCCACCTTCCAGTCGGCCGGCAGCGTCGGCATGACGATAGCGGTGGCAGCCCGCATCTCCTCCGGATTGTAGCCTGTCGCCTTCGGCTGTGAGGCAACCTCAGACCGGATGGCCGAGGTGCGGAAGGCCGCGACGGCATCGTCGACGAATTCAGGCGGCGGAACCGAGGCCGAGACTTCGGTGGCCGAGAAGGCACCGAAGGAAGTGTGGGCCACCCAGCCGGCCGTCACCAGCACGCCGACCGCCGCAATACGCTGCAGCGATTGGAACACCCGCCCGGAGGCAAGCCCCCGCTCCAGCCGGCGCGCGGCCTCGCGCGTCTGCGCGCCGCCGGCCACGGCTTCCGTGGCAAGCGCCAGCCGCAATTCTCCGCGCAGGCTGAGGTCTGCCATCACCTTGGCCGCCATGTCGGGATGCTCCGAGAGATAGGATTCCACCTCGATGCGCCGGGATACGTCCAGCTCGCCGTCGACATAGGCGTCGAGATCGGCATCGATGATCGGGTCAGCTGGCGTCATGATCATTTCCTCCAATGACACGCAGATGCGACGCAGCCGGTGCCTTGTCCTCGAAGTCCCTGAGTTGGGCCCGCGCCCGCGAAATCCGCGACATCAGCGTGCCGACCGGGATGCCGAGCGCCGCCGCCGCCTCGTTGTAGGACATGTCCTCGATGGCCACGAGGTGCAGGGCTGCCCGCTGCTCTTCCGGCAGGCTGAAGAAGGCATTGCGCACCTGCGACAGCCGCACGGCATGTTCCTGGCCGGCGGCCAGCGATTGCTCCGTCTCGACAGCCGCGCCATCATGGCGGCGGGTCATCGACCGGTCGCGACGCAGCCGGTCGACATGGGCGTTGTGCAGGATGGAAAGCAGCCAGGAGCGCAGGTTGGCACCGCGGCGGAAAGTCGACTTGCGCTCATAGGCGCGCACCAGCGCATCATGCACCAGGTCCTCGGCATCGTCCGCGTTGCGCACCAGCGAGCGGGCGTAGCGTCTCAGGGATGAGAGCTGTGCCAAGACATCGAATGTGCGTCCGTTGCGTTCCATGACTGAGTATACGGACACCGATGCGAACTTATTCCCGTCCCGATCAAAAAAATCGAAACGGGTTACATCAGCACGAAATCCCTGGGCTTCGGCAGCGGCGGCAGGTCCGTCTCGCCCAGCGCCTCGCGCAGATTATGCTCGATAGCATCGGCAAGCGCCGCGATCGGGAGAGCATTCGCCTCCTTGCTGAACGGATTTTCCAGCTCGTCGCCGAGCGCATCCAGCCCGAAGAAGGTGTAGGCGATGACGGCAGCTGCGAACGGCGTTCCCCAGCCGAGCACATCGACCGAACTGAACGGCATCAGGAAGCAGAACAGATAGGCGGTGCGGTGCACCAGCAGCGTATAGGCAAACGGCAGCGGCGTGTTGCGGATGCGCTCGCAGACCGCAGGCACGATCGCCATCTGCGTCACGCTGGCGTCGAGCATCTGGTACTGGATGTCTGTCAGCTTATCGCCCGCCCGCATCCGCGCCAGATCGGTCGACATCAGCCGCATCAGCATCTCCGGCCGGTTCGAGGCGGCGTGGTAGAGCGGCCGCAAATCGGCCGGCAGCACCCGCTCGACCTTGCCATGGTCGCCATTCGGCCTGAGGTGCTGGACCAGCGCCTGCGGCATCGCAATCGCCAGTTCCATGAGGCTGCGGCGCATGCGCCGGCCTTCGTCGCCGTGGATCGCCTCCAAGAGCAAGGTCTGGCGCGAGAATGTGCGGGCCGCATAGACCAGCTGCCCCCAGCTCTGACGCGCCTCCCACCAGCGCTGGTAGCAGGCATTGTTGCGAAACGACAGGAACACCGAAAGCGCCGTGCCGAGAACCGCGAAAGGCACGCCGCTGACCGACAGGATCATCCCCGGACGCTCATGATGGCCCCAGGTGATGAAGCAGGACATGACGAAGATGACGAGGATCTGCGGCAGGATGCGCGGAATGATCGATCCGCGCATGATGAAGAACAGCGGTAGAAGTCCCGGGCGGTCGCGGACGATCATGGAAGAGCTCTGTCGGATAAGGAAATCGGTCCGCCATCCTTACAACAGAACCTTAGCCCGCCTAATGAATATTTGAAGGATGACGCTGCCAGTCATGCGTCCGAATGTCGCCGGAAACGCGCGATATCGATGGCGCTGCGGATATCCAAGACTACCAGACGAAATATTCGTTTGAATCGCTGGCCAGCCAGCGTGCTGCCAAGTCCGCCTCTTGCTCAGTTGCCGGCAGCCACAAGCACCGGCTCGGCCCGATAATCCTTCGGAAAGAGCCGTTTCAGGTCATCGATCTTCGGCATGTCGTTGATGGCGATATAGGGATAGGTCGGGTGGGTTGTCAGGAAATCCTGGTGGTAGGCTTCGGCCGGATAGAAGCTCTTGCCCGGCTCAATCTTCGTCACGATCGCCTTGCCGAAGACACCGGCCTTGTTCAGCTGCTCGATATAGGCCTTGGCGACGCGGGCCTGCTCCGGCGTCGTCGGGAAGATCGCCGAGCGATACTGGGTGCCGCTGTCGGGTCCCTGGCGGTTCAGCTCGGTCGGATCGTGGGCGACGGAGAAATAGATCTGCAGCAGATGGCCGAGGCTGACCTTGTGCGGATCGAAAACCACCTTCACCGTTTCGGCATGCCCTGTCGTACCCGTACTGACCGTCTCGTATTCCGCCGTGTTCCTGGCGCCGCCCGCATAGCCGGAAACGGCGCTGACAACGCCGTCGACGTGCTGGAAGACGCCCTGGACACCCCAGAAGCAGCCGCCGGCAAGCGCGATGGTCTCGGTGCCGGAGCCCGGCGCTTCATCGACGACCGGTTTAGGAATATCGCGTGCCTCGCCGGCCTGCGAAGGCGTGAAATGCAGCACCGCGCCTCCGACCAGGAGGATGGCCACGGCGGTACCCGCCCGGCGGCCGTAGTGGGACATCACATCGCGTATGGAATGACTGGAAGGCATCGTCATGGATGGTCTCCTCTGAGCGGACTGTCGAAATTATCCCCGGCACCCGGGTCGCGGCGCGTAAACTCCCGATCATCGCAGGAGCGGTTCGTCAGCATCGCCAGTCCCTCCAGTGTGATCTTCGTTCATACATCAGATACGGAGCCGACAGCGCTTTTGTTACATCCGGCGGCGCCTGACACGCGAATGTGACCGTGACCGCTTGCGGGACAGCCAGGAACAAACCGTCGAAGCGACCGTTTGCAAATCGAACAGTGGCGGATGCATCGGATGACGACCACCGCCGGCATCGGAGGTGCATCCGTCCCGCCAGCCCTGATCGAGCCTTCGATCGGAGGCATCCCCGAACACCGGAAGGAGACTATCATGGAACTGTCAGGCAAAGTCGCGCTCGTCACCGGCGGCGCATCGGGTATCGGCAAGGCCGCATCTCTGAAGCTGGCCGCCGAAGGCGCCATGGTTGGCCTGCTCGGTCATACCAGGAGCGAACTCGACGATGCCGTGCGGGAGATCGAAGCGGTCGGCGGCAAGGCCATGGCGTTGACCGCCGATGTCACCAACGAAGGCGAAATGCGGTCGGCGACCGCATCGTTGGTCGAGCACTTCGGTCGCCTGGATATCGTAGTCGCCAGTGCCGGCATCAACGGCGTCTGGGCCCCGATCGACGACATCACGCCGGACGAATGGGACAAGACCATCGCCGTCAATCTGCGCGGCACCTACATGACGCTGCACCTGGCGGTACCCTATCTGAAGAAGCGGGGCAGCGCTTCGATCGTCGTCATATCCTCCATCAACGGCACGCGGACTTTTTCGAATGGCGGCGCCACCGCCTACGCCGCGACCAAGGCCGGGCAACTGGCCATCGTCCAGCAACTGGCTCTCGAACTCGGCAAGCACCGCATCCGCATCAACGCCGTCTGCCCCGGCGCCATCGTCACCGAGATCGACGACAACACGCACAAGCGCAATCAGGAGGAAGCCAGCGTTCCGGTCGAGTGGCCGGCAGGGGAAATCCCGCTCACCGGGGGCGAATACGGCACCGCCGAGGAAGTGGCCGACACCATCCTGTTCCTGGCCGGCGACCGCTCGCGCCACATCACCGGCACCCCGATCTGGATCGACGGAGGCCAGAGCCTCCTGCGCTAGGCCTCCTCAGCCGTCGGTCAATCAGTAATGCGGGGGCCGCGTATTGGCCGGCGCCTCGGCGGTCTCCTCTTCGAGCGTCATAAAGCGCTCGACCAGCCGCTCGAGCTTGTAACGCGTCTCCTCGACGACTTTCCACTGAGCAGTCAGCTGATCGGAAAGCTCGTCGATGGTCTTTGCCTGGTGCGCAACCACCTCCTCGAGCTGGGTAATGCGCGTTTCCTGTTCGGACATGGGAGATCCCTTCAATCTTGCTGTTGCCGCGAGACATCAGTTTTCGACGCCCATGGCAAGGGTGAGCGCACGACATCCGCAGGCGACAGCTTATCGGCAAGCCGTAACGGCCATGCAACATCATGTTCCCGTGTTGGCACAGGCACGGAAAGAGAGGAACCCATCGGCGTTCCAGAGGTTTCAAGAGAATTGCAAACCGCCAGCAGGAGACGACAATGTCCGACGCGCCGAGAATCGAGCAAAACGATGCGCCAGCCGGTGGCTGGGGATCGGTCAGGTCCCTCGCCCATCAGGCCCGTGAAAACGGTCAGCCGCTCAGCGTCATCCCTGGCCTTGCCAAGCAGAACAAGGCCGATGGGTTCGCCTGCGTAAGCTGCGCCTGGGCAAAGCCGGCCAAGCCGCATCCCGCCGAATTCTGCGAAAACGGCGCCAAGGCGACGTTCTGGGAACTGGTCTCCACCCGCGCCGATCCGGATTTCTTCGCCAAGCACAGCGTCACCGAACTGCGCGGATGGAGCGATTACGACCTTGAAAATGCCGGCCGCCTGACCCGCCCGATGCGCTACGATGCGGCTTCCGACCACTTTGTACCGGTCGCCTGGGACGAAGCCTTCGCCGCCATAGGCAAGGAACTGAAGGCAATACGCTTGGACGATCCGAAGAAGGTGGTGTTCTACGCGTCCGGCCGCGCCTCGCTGGAAACCTCGTACATGTACCAGCTGATGGCCCGGATCTACGGCAACAACAACCTGCCCGACAGCTCCAACATGTGCCACGAGTCCACCTCCGTGGCATTGCCGGAGAGCATCGGCGTCCCCATCGGCACTGTTCGCCTCGACGATTTCGAGACTGCCGATGCCTTCTTCTTCTTCGGCCAGAACACCGGCTCGAACGCGCCGCGAATGCTGCATCAGCTGCAGGAGGCGGTCCAGCGCGGCGCCACCATCGTCACGTTCAACCCTCTCAAGGAGCGCGGCCTCGAGCTCTTCGTCAATCCGCAGAGCCCCATCCAGATGGCGACGAACCATGGGACACGGATGAGCAGCCAGTATCATCAGGTAAAGGCAGGCGGCGACATCGCGGCCATCACCGGCATCTGCAAGGCGTTGCTGGCCGCCGACGACGCCGACCTCGCAGCCGGAGGCAGCGGCCTTCTCGACCGCGAATTCCTGGCCGAGCACACCCACGGCGCCGAGGCCTTCATCGATTATGTGAAGAGCCAGGATTGGGATGTGCTGGTTCGGGAATCCGGCCTGCCCATTGCCGCCATGGTCGAAGCGGCGGATACCTATGGCCGCGCCAAATCGGTGATCGGCGTCTACGGCATGGGCCTGACGCAGCACAAGCTGGGCGTCGAAGCCGTGCAGATGGTGGTCAACATGCTGCTGCTGCGTGGCAATATCGGTCGCCCGGGGGCCGGCATCTGTCCCGTGCGCGGCCATTCGAACGTACAAGGCCAGCGCACTGTCGGCATTTCCGAAAAGACCAAACTGGTGCCGCTCGACAAGCTGAAGGAGCTCTACCACTTCGAGCCGCCGCGCGAGGACGGCCTGAACACCGTCGAGGCCTGCGAGGCGATCGTTGCCGGCAGCGTCGAAGCCTTCATCGGCCTTGGCGGCAATTTCCTGCGCGCAGTGCCCGATCGGGAGGTGATGGAAGAGCGCTGGCCGAACATGCGGCTTACCGTGCAGATCGCGACAAGGCTCAACCGCGGCCAGCTGTTCAACGGCGGCCTATCCTATCTCCTGCCCTGCCTCGGCCGCACCGAGATCGACGAACAGGCAACCGGCCCGCAGGCCGTCAGCGTCGAGGACAGCACCGCCTGCATCCACGGCTCGAAGGGCTTCCACGCTCCCGCCGGGCCTGACCTCTACTCGGAGCCGAAGATCGTCGCCGAGATCGCCAAAGCGAGCCTTCCGGCAGAACCACTGGTCCCATGGGATGACTGGGTTGGCGATTACGCAAAAGTCCGCGACGCCATCGAAGCGACCTATCCGAAGATCTTCAAGGATTTCAACAAGCGGATGTTCACGCCCGGAGGCTTCGAAAAACCGATCGCGGCCTGTGAACGGGATTGGCAGACAGACACCGGCAAGGCCAATTTCAAGCTGCCGAGTGCCCTGTCGGCAAGCTTCGCGGAAGACCACGCGGATGTCTTCCGGCTGATGACGCTGCGCAGCAACGACCAGTTCAACACGACGGTCTACGGCTACAGCGACCGCTTCCGCGGCGTCGAAGGCACCCGCATGGTGATCTTCCTCAACCCGAAGGACATGCAGAAGCTTGGGGTTGCCAAGGATGACACCGTTTCCCTGGTCACAGCCACCGACGACGGCGTCGACCGCCGGCTGGGTGGCTTGCGCGTCGTTCCCTACAGCATCCCCGAAAGTTGCTGCGGCGGCTACTATCCGGAGTGCAATTCGCTGATCCCGCTCTGGCAGTATGCCGAGAAGAGCAAGGTGCCAGCTGCGAAATCGATACCGGTGCGGATCGTCAAAGATGGCAAGACACTGGAGCCGATGCCGATCTTCAGCCGCGTTGCCGCCGATGGTGCGGCTGGAAAAACGCTCTGATTAATGGGCTTTCAGCCTGTCGGGAGCTGTCTCCGGACAGCCGTTTTCGGCGCCATTCCTGCTGATTCTAATATCCACCAAGATCCTTTGGGCTGTTATTCAACTGACATGAGCGAGCACTAGAGAGGGCGGCAAGAAGCGCCGGCCTCCTCTCGAGTGCCGCTCCCTTTGCGGGGCGCTTCCGGCCAAATTCGGAGACGCGCCCATGAAAATCATCCAGATTACCGACACCCATGTCAGCCCCAACAAGCCGCATTTCAACGGCAACTGGGAACCGCTGGCCCGCTGGATCAACGACAGTGGCGCCGACCTGGTCATCCACACCGGCGACCTCAGCGTCGATGGTGCCGACAAAGACGAGGACCTCGCCTTCTCCATGGACCTGATGCGTCAGGTCACGGCACCGATGCTGATCGTCCCCGGCAATCACGATGTCGGCCATCTGCCTGACTCCGCCCAGCCGGTGAATGCCGAGCGCCTGGCACGCTGGCGCCGCATGGTCGGCCCCGATCGCTGGATGGAGGACCACGGCAACTGGCGGCTGATCGGGCTCAACAGTCAGTTGATGGGCTTCGAGGATGCCGAAGACGACGGCCAGTTCGAATGGCTGGAAAAGGCGCTTGAGGGTCGGGAAGGTCGCCGCGTCGCCCTCTTCGCCCACAAGCCGCTCTTCGTCGACAGGCCCGACGAAGGCGACACCGGCTATTGGAGCGTTCGGCCGAACCAGCGCAAGCGCCTCTACGACCTGATCGCTGCCCACGACGTGGCGCTGTTTGCGAGCGGCCACCTGCACTGGGCCTGGAAGGGCGGCTTCGACACGACGGCAACCGTCTGGGCGCCGCCTGCCGCCTTCATCCTCGACAAGATGGAACGCGAAATGCCGGGCGAACGCTTCGTCGGCGCCGCCATCCACACGCTTGGTGACGAGATTACGACCGAACTGGTCGCGGTCCCCGGCATGACCGCATATTTCCTCGATGACGTCGTCGAGGAAGTCTATCCGCAGGCGGCCCACAAGGTTGCACGGGATGCGGCCCAATGAGCGCGCTCTCCCTTTCCGGCATCGCCAAATCCTTCGGTGACAACGCCATCCTCAAGGGCGTCAGTCTCGAGATCGAGCCGGGCGAGTTCATCGCGCTCGTTGGCCCGTCCGGCTGCGGCAAAAGCACGCTGCTGCGCATCCTCGCCGGCCTCGACCATGCCGACAGCGGCGAGATCGTCATCGGTGGCCGGGAAATGTCCGGCATGGCTGCGGCCGACCGCAACATCGCCATGGTCTTCCAGTCCTATGCCCTCTATCCGCACCTGACCGCCGGCCAGAACATCGCCGTGCCGCTCGCCATGCGGCGACTGTCGCGCGGCCAGCGCCTGCCCTTCGTCGGCAGCTTCATGCCCGGCCAGCGCAGCATCCGCAAAACCATCCAGCGCGACGTCACTGAAATGGCCCGCTCGCTGAAGATCGACCACCTGCTCGACCGCAAGCCCGGCCAGATGTCCGGCGGCCAAAGGCAGCGCGTGGCGCTCGCCCGTGCCATGGTCCGCCAGCCGAGCGTCTTCCTGATGGACGAGCCCCTGTCCAACCTCGACGCCAACCTGCGCGTCCATGCCCGGGGCGAAATCGTCGACCTGCACCGCCGCGCCGGCGTACCGACGGTCTACGTCACCCATGACCAGGCGGAGGCCCTGTCGATGGCCGACCGCGTCGCCGTCATGATCGGCGGTAACCTCTTGCAGCTGGCAACGCCGCAGGTGATCTATGACGATCCGGCCCATGTCGATGTCGCCCGCTTCGTCGGCCAGCCGCGCATCAACCTCGTCCCGGCGCTGGCCGAGGGCGGCCGCGTCTCCTTCGGCGGCATCCGCATGGCGCTGTCCGACGACAGCGAGGCCGGCACCGACGTCACCATCGGCATCCGCCCCGAATTTGTCCGCCTGTCGGACAACAGCAACGACGCGCTGGCAGCCCATGTCGAGCGCATCGAATTCCTCGGCTCCGAAGTCATCGTCTACTGCAAGCTCGACGCGATAGGCGAAACCATGATCGCCAAGCTGACGCCCGCCGAAGCGGCTGGCGTTTCCGTCGGCAAGCCGGTTGCCCTCACCCTGTCGCCCGACAAGGCGATGGTCTTTGCCGCCGACGGCCGGCGCCTGGCGGCAACGCCTGTTGCGGTCGAAAGCGTCCGGGAGCAGGCGCATGGCTAGCATCGCCTTCGATACCGTTTCGCCCAAGCGCCTGGCGGATGTCCATGCCCGTAACGAAGCCCGCACCGCCTGGCTGCTGGCCTCGCCGGCCATCGTGCTGATGATCGTTTTCGTGCTGTTGCCGGTCATCGCCGTCATCGGCCTCGGCTTCACCAATTTCGAACTCGGCATCGACAAGTTCCGCTTTGTCGGCCTCGACAACTACAGCCATCTGTTCACGGACCGCACCTTCCGCAAGTCGCTGTGGAACACGACGGTCTACACGGCGATCGTGGCCCCCGTCTCGATCGTCCTCGGCCTCGGCGTCGCCCTTCTGATCGAGAGCGAGACGACGGCGAGGAGCTTCTTTCGTACGGCCTATTTCCTGCCGGTCGCCTCGCTGATCGTCGCCATGGCGACCGTCTGGCAATATCTCTTCCATCCGACCATCGGCCCGATCAATGCCCTGCTGGCAACCGTCGGCATTCCCGGCCCGAACTGGCTCGGCTCGGCCGGCACGGTGCTCTACAGCCTGTCGATCATCGGCGTCTGGCAGTCCGTCGGCTTCAACATGGTGCTGTTCCTGGCCGGTCTCACCGCCATCCCGCGCGAGCTCTATGGTGCCGCCGAAATCGACGGCGCACGCTCGGCGATCGATCGCTTCCGCCTCGTCACCTGGCCGATGCTGGCGCCGACGACGCTGTTCGTCACCACCATCAGCATCATCAACGCCGTCAAGGTGTTCGAGACGGTGCAGATGCTGACAGAAGGCGGCCCCAACCGGGCGTCCGAGGTCCTGCTCTTCACCATCTATCACGAGGGTTTCGTCTACCTGCATGTCGGCTATGCCTCGGCGATGACCGTCGTCTTCCTCGTCATCCTGATGGTGCTGACCTTCCTGCAATACAACGTCCTCGACAAGCGGGTGCATTACTCATGAGCACAGCCACCTTCACCACCGGCCGCGCCATCCGCCTGACCGTGCTGTCGCTCGGCGCGCTGGTCTTCCTGTCGCCCTACATCTTCATGCTGTCGGCAGCCGGCAAGACACAGAGCGAGATCTTCACCTCCGCCCTGTCGCTGGTTCCGCAGACCTTCTATTACGTCGCCAACTTCACCAAGGCCTTCAGCCGCGTGCCGATGGGCACGCTGCTGTGGAACGGCGTGATGGTCTGCGGCCTGATTTTCTTCTTCCAGGTGCTGGTCGCCATCCCCTGCGCCTATGCCATGGCCAAGCTCAAATTCCGGGCCGCCAAACTGCTGATGGCAATGGTCATGCTCGGGCTGCTGGTGCCGATCCACGCGACGGCGCTGCCGCTCTACGTCGCCTTCGACAGCGCCTCGCTGCTCAACAGCTACACCGCGCTGGTGGCACCCTTCTCGATCTCGGTCTTTGCCATCTTTATGTTCCTGCAGTTCTTTCGCGCCATGCCGGACGACCTGATCCACGCCGCGCGTCTCGACGGCATGTCGGAAATCGGCATCGTCGCCCGCGTCATCGTGCCCAACGCCTGGCCGGCCGTCACCGCCTTTGCGATCTTCTCGGTGGTCGCCCACTGGAACGACCTCTACTGGCCGCTGATCGTCATCAGCAAGCAGGGCTATGCGACGCCGCCGCTCGGCCTGATGTATTTCCGCGCCGCCGAAGCCGGCGACGACTACGGCGCGCTGATGGCCGCCACCATGGTCATAACCCTTCCCCTCGTCGCCGCCTTCCTGCTCGCGCAGAAGCGCTTCGTCGAGGGAATTACCATGACCGGTCTCAAAGGCTGACCGGTCGCCACACCAGGAGAACGCTCGATGAAACACTTCACCAAGCTCGTTGCCGCTGCCGCCATCGCCATGGCTGTTTCGGTGCCGGCGCGCGCCGAAACCACGCTGACCGTGCATTACCCCATGCCCGGCTTCTTCAAGGACGTGATGGACACGATCTCGAAGAAGTTCATGGAAGAAAACCCGGATATCAAGATCCAGTTCGCCAGCCCGTCGGCCACCTATGAGGACGGCATCCAGACCATCCTGCGCCAGGCCGGCACCGACGCCATGCCCGACATCACCTTCATCGGCCTCAACCGCCTGCGGATGATCTCCGAGCGCAACGTTGCCCTCGACCTCGGACCGCTGGTCAAGAAGGACGGCAACATGGCCGAGGAAGGTTTCTCGGACACGATCCTGAAGCTCGCCCAGGTGGGCGGCAAGCAGCTGGGCCTTGCCTTCGCCACCTCGACCCCGATCATGTACTACAACGCCGACCTGGTGAAGGCTGCCGGCGGCAACCCCGACGTTCCGCCGACCACCTGGGACGAAGTCATTGCGCTCGGCGGCAAGATCAAGGCACTCGGCAACGGCGTCGACGGTATCGATTTCCGCTGGCAGGGCGACGACTGGATGTTCTCCGCCCTCCTGTTCGGCAACGGCGGCACGATGCTGAATGCCGACGAGACCAAGGTCGCCTTCAACGGTCCGGAAGGCCTGAAGGCCGCCGAGACGCTGCAGCGCATGGCCAAGGAAGGCGGCCTGCCGGTCTTCACCAAGTCGGCCGGCGAACAGGCCTTTGCCGCCGGCAAGGTCGGCTTCGAGTTCCAGACGACGGGCGCGCTGCGCAACACCATCAAGAATGTCGGCACCAAGTTCGACCTGCGCACCGCCAAGCTGCCTCTGCTTGATCCGGCCAAGGGCCATCTGCCGACCGGCGGCAACGCCGTCGTCATTCTCGCCAAGGACCCGGTCAAGCAGGAAGCCGCCTGGAAGTTCGCGAAATTCGCCGCCGGCCCCTACGGTGCCTCCGTCGTCGTTCCCGGCACCGGCTACGTTCCGAACAACGAACTGGCTGCCAAGTCCGACAAGTATCTCGGTCAGTTCTACAAGCAGAACCCGCTGTTCCAGGCCGGCCTGAACCAGATGTCGCTGATGATCCCCTGGTACGCCTTCCCCGGCTCCAACGGCGTCAAGGTCACCCAGACCATCGTCGACAACCTGTCGCGCATCGTTGACGGCTCGGCTGAACCAAAGGCCGCCCTCGACGACGCCGCCGCTGATGTCGAAGGCCTGCTGCCGCGCAGCTGAGCCACAGGCTATGCCATGATCTGCGCCGTCTCCCGAAAGGGAGGCGGCGTTTTTTGTTTGTGGGGCCTTCGGGATATGCAGCGATTGTTTGCTTCGAATATACGGCTGCACCCCCCTCTGTCGGCCTGGCCGACATCTCCCCCACCAGGGGGGAGATCAAGTCGCCGCGCTGGCTATCCAAAACAATGACCTCGCGGAAATATGCCATGTCGAAGCCAGTTGGGCAGGCAAAGGCGCTCCAGCTGATCTCCCCCCTGGTGGGGGAGTTGCCCGACAGGGCAGAGGGGGGTGGCGTCCCGGATACGACCTCGCCGGCTAACACACCCCTCTGTCGGCCGGGCCGACAGCTCCCCCACAAGGGGGGAGATCGGGTCGCCGTGCCGGCTATCCGAAACAATGACCTCGCGGAATTTTGCCCTGTCGAAGCCAGTGAGGCAGGCAATGGCGCTCCAGCTGCTCTCCCCCCTTGTGGGGGAGATGCCCGACAGGGCAGAGGGGGGTGCGCCCCAGAGACGATCTCGCCCGCACCCATGCAAGCCCTAAAACCAAAAAAGCCGCCGTCCTTCCAGACAGCGGCTTCAAATTCCCAATAAGCCCAGCGCTTACTTCCCGGCGCGCACGCCATCCAGCAGGTGCGGCAGCGCCTTGACGTTGTCGTTGCGCAGTTCCGGCGGCAGCAGGCCGTCCGGCAGGTCCTGGTAGGAGACCGGGCGGAGATAGCGGCGGATGGCCATCGTACCGACCGAGGTGGTGCGGCTGTCGGACGTGGCCGGGAACGGGCCGCCATGGACCATGGCGTGACTGACTTCGACACCCGTCGGCCAGCCGTTGGCGAGGATGCGGCCAACCTTGCGCTCGAGCACAGGCAACAGTTTGCGCGCATCGTCGTGATCGGCGGGATCGAGGTGCAGGGTTGCCGTCAGCTGGCCTTCGAGCTTCTCGGCGATCTCAACCATCTGCGCCACGTCCTTGCAATGGACGAGCAGGCTGGCGGCACCGAAGACCTCGTTGCCGAGGCTCTCGTCGGCGAGGAAATGCTCGGCATCGGTCTCGAAGAAGATCGCCGGGCTGCGGTTGGCGCCTTCGGCCGGCTTGCCCTGCGCGAGCGTCTTGACGGCGTCGTGACCGGCAAAGGCGGCAACGCCCTGGTCGTAGGCGGCATGGATACCGGGTGTCAGCATCGGCGCAGGCGCGCTTTCGGTGAGCGTGCCGGTGGCGGCTGCGATGAAGGTGTCGAGATCCGGGCCGTCGACGGCAAACATCAGGCCGGGATTGGTGCAGAATTGGCCGGCACCCATGGTCAGCGAGCCGACGAAAGCCTTACCAAGCGCTTCGCCGCGGGCGGCGAGTGCTGCCGGGAAGAGATAGACCGGGTTGACGCTGCTCATTTCGGCGTAGACCGGGATCGGCTCCGGACGGGCGGCGGCGATGGCAGCCAGCGCCAGGCCACCAGCGCGCGAGCCGGTGAAGCCAACGGCCTTGATGTGCGGGTTCTTCACCAGCGCGGCGCCGGTTTCATTGGCACCCGTCACCAGCGAGAAGACGCCTTCGGGCAGGCCGCAAGAGGCAACGGCCGCGCGGATGGCGCGGCCGACCAGTTCGCCGGTGCCCGGATGAGCAAGGTGGCCCTTGACGACAACGGGGCAACCGGCGGCAAGCGCCGATGCCGTGTCACCGCCGGCAACCGAGAAGGCGAGCGGAAAGTTGCTGGCGCCGAAGACGGCGACCGGGCCGAGCGGGATCTGGCGCAGGCGCAGATCCGGGCGCGGCAGTGGCTGGCGCTCCGGCAAGGCGGGATCGACGCGCAGGTCGAGCCATTCGCCGGCCCGCACAACCGATGCGAACAGACGCAGCTGGCCAACGGTGCGGCCACGCTCGCCGGTCAGGCGCGCCAGCGGCAGGCCGCTTTCGGCATGGGCGCGCTCGAGCAGCTGGTCGCCGATTTCAAGAATGTTGGCGGCGATGGTCTCGAGGAAGACCGCACGGTCTTCGAGGCTGATGGCACGATAGGTATCGAGGGCGGCAGCGGCCAGATCGCAAGCGCGGTCGACATCGGCAACGGAGGCCACGGCGAAGGCCGGTTCCATGGTTTCCCCCGTGGCCGGATTGATGGCGCGCACGGTCCTGTTGTCGCCGGTTGAATTGGCGCCGATCAGAAGATCGCCCTTGATGACAAATGCCTGGGTCATGAAATTTCCTCGAGATTTGGCGGACGCGATACATGCGCCCATGAGCCGGATATCAATATCGGATGACAGCTATAAGATGATGCCGCCGACTGCAAGTTCAAGTCGGTGCGGCTGGGAAGTCATCCGTGTCAATCCGCTCCGGAAGGGATGGAACTCTCCGGGCCTTCGTGCAAATGTGCAGTCCGCTTGGCATCGGCTGGGCGCCTTTGTATCCGCGTCGACGACTGGTTGCCTAAGATGTTCCAAGATATTGCCAATCCGATCGTGCAGTTTTGCTTCGTCATGGTCGTCGGCTTCGTGGTCAGCCGCATCCTGCTGCGGCGTCGCCAGGTGCTAAGGCTGGTGGCGCAGATCGCCCTCTTCATCCTCTTGACGCTCGTGCTCCTGCATAATGACATCGTCCCCTATGAGCAGTCGCCCATCGGAGATTCGGTTGCGCTCAGGGTGTTTGGCGCCTTCGCCAAGATGGTCTGGTGGATCAACGGCGCCTGGATGCTGGTTGCCTTCGTGCGGGTCTTCCTGATCTTCGAGAGGAAGCCCCGCGAGGGCCGGCTTTTGCAGGACCTCATCGTCGGCATCATTTACATGGGCGCGGCGCTGTCGATCGTCTCCGATGTGTTTGGCGTCCCCGTGGGGACGCTGCTTGCCACCTCCGGCGTCTTTGCCATCATCCTCGGTCTGGCGCTGCAGAGCACGCTGAACGACCTGTTTTCCGGCATTGCGCTCAACCTCGGACGACCCTACTCGGTCGGTGACTGGATCGTGCTCGACGACGGCCTGCAAGGAAGGGTCATCGAGACCAACTGGCGCGCCACCTACCTGCAGAACGGCACGAACGACCGGATCGTCATTCCGAACAGCGCGCTGGCCAAGGCCAGGCTCACCAATCTCTCCAGTCCCGACGAGAGCCACGGCCTGTCGATCACGGTCCGCCTGGAACCGACCGTCAGCCCCCGGGCGCTCGTCGATGTCATGCGCAACGTTTTGCTCAGCAGCAACTCCATCCTCAAGACGCCGGCGCCCTCGGTGACGATCGAAGGAATGGACGGCCAGGCGGTGCAGTTAGGCCTGTATTTCAGTGTCAACAACATCTCGATGACGGCAACGGCCAAGAACGAAATCTTCGATCTGCTCTTCCGCCATGTCAAATCGGCCGATTTCCGGATGGCGGCACCGGTCGGCGCTATTCCCTCCCTTGCCGCGAGCCCGGGGACCGATAAACCGCAGAAGCTAAGCACGCCGCTCGCCCTCCTCAGCAATATCCCGCTGTTCGCGACGCTGACGGAGGATGAAAAGGAAACGCTTGCCGCGCTGATGACGCGACGGACCTACCGCAAGGATGCGGTGATCGCCGAGCAGGATGCGCGCCTGACGGCCCTGATGATCGTCCGCACCGGCGTTGTCAGCATCACCCGCACCGAGGACGGACGGCAGATCGAAGTGACGAGACTGGCCCCTGGCGACTATTTCGGAGAGGGTGGCGTCCTGATGGGGGCAACCGAAATCGCCGCCGCGCAAGCCCTGACCTTTGTCGTCATCTATGAGCTCAGCGCCGAGGACCTCGCGCCTTTGCTGCACGACAGGCCTATGATTGCCGAGGAGCTCGGCCACATCATGGCGCGGCGCAATGCGACGGAAAAAAACCTGTTCTCCGCTGGTGTCAGCAACAGCGTGCAAGGAGGCTCGCTCGCGGCGCGCATCCGCCACCTGTTCGAGCTGCCGCACGACTGACGGGCGGTCATACCCCAACGCTCCCCAATAGCATGTCAATAGAAGGCGGGCTCGATGGGCCCGCCTTGATAATCAAGCCTCGCCGCGCGTGGCTTCAAACAGGAACCAGGCACGCCGCTCGGCAAAGTCGGTCCAGGTATCGATCAGGCCGCTGGTGCCGTTGTCCTTCGCCTCATCGGCGATTTCCTTTGCATGGCGCAGCGCCTCGACCATGGTGAGATTGTCGGCATGCAGTTCCCGCAGCATCGCCACCGGCGAGACAAATTCGGCGTCGTTGTCGGCGGTCGACTGATGCCGCGCGATATCGCCGATCGATCGCAGGGTGGTGGCGCCGATCTTGCGAACGCGTTCGGCGATGTCGTCGGTGGTGCCGATGATCTGTGCCGCCTGCTCGTCGAGCATCAAGTGGTAGTCACGGAAATGTGGGCCAGACATGTGCCAGTGAAAATTCTTGGTCTTGAGATACAGCGCGAAAGTATCGGCGAGAACGCCGTTCAGTGCGTCGGCGACCTGCGACCTGTCAGTGCGGCCGAGATCGGTGGGGGTTGCGAGAGCTGGTGAGGATGCAGTGGTCTTGCTCATGATGTCCTCTTATCGTTCTAGTGCAGGCGCTTTGCCCGCATCGCTGTCGTCAGCGTGTTGAGCGCGCGACCCGCCGAGGGGCATCGGGCTGCCCTTGCTGCTCTGTCCCGCGCACCCCCATAAGCCCGCGACCGGCGGAAAAGTTCCGGTGGTTTGCATGCTGACACGAAGCCTTCACCATTGCCGCCGCAACATTGCCCCCTTTGAAAAGCATGCCATATGAGCCCTTGCAAAGGCTTGCGGCCTACTGCTGAAAAGATACAACGAAGTCGACCACATCCGAGACCCTTTCCAAGGAATAACCGATGTCAGTGAATGCGCCCGAGTTGCTTGCTGTCCAGGCCGACCAGACCCGCACGACCCTTGCACCCGCCGACCCCTGCGCCATGGTGCTTTTCGGTGCCGGCGGCGACCTCACCCGCCGCCTGGTGATCCCCGCCCTCTACAATCTGCTTTTGTCGAAGACCCTGCCCGACAATTTCGCGCTGATCGGCGTCGATCTCGCCGAGGGCAGCGTTGAAAGCTGGGCGCAACGCCTGCACGAAATGCTGCAGACCTTCATCGGCAACCGCTCCTCGGACTTCGATATCGAAGCGATCGACGAGGCCGCCTGGTCGGTGCTGGTCTCGAAGATGGTCTATATCAAGGGCGACCTCACCACACCGGCGCTCTACGCCGACATCCGCAAGGCGCTCGAAGCAGCCGAAGCCAACAACGGCACCAAGGGCAATGCGATCTTCTACCTTGCCGTCGCCGGCCAGTTCTTCGGCACGGTCATCGACCAGCTTGGCGCCGCCGGCCTGGTCACCCAGCCGCAGAATGCCGATGGCACGAACCAGTTCTGGCGGCGTGTGGTCATTGAAAAGCCGTTCGGCCATGACCTCGCCTCGTCGCATGCGCTGAACGAGCGAATCCTCAAAGTCCTCAGCGAAGACCAGATCTTCCGCATCGACCATTTCCTCGGCAAGGAAACGGTGCAGAACATCATGGCCTTCCGATTTGCCAATGGTTTCTTCGAGCGCATCTGGAACCGCGACGCCATCGAGCAGGTGCAGATCACCGTGACCGAGACCGTCGGCGTCGAGACGCGCGGCAAGTTCTATGAGAACACCGGCGCCCTGCGCGACATGGTGCCGAACCACCTGTTCACCCTGCTGTCGATGGTGGCGATGGAGCCGCCGACCTCGTTCGACGCGGCTTCGATCCGAACCAAGAAGGCGGAAGTGGTGGAAGCCATCCGCCCGTGCCAGCCCTCGGAGGCCGTCCGCGGCCAGTACGACGCAGGCTCAGTGCTCGGCAAGACGGCCGTGCCCTACCGTTCCGAGGCCAACGTCGATCCGGCCTCGCGCGTCGAGACCTATGTCGCCATGAAGCTGGCGATCGACAACAGGCGCTGGCAGGGCGTGCCATTCTACGTGCGCACCGGCAAGCATCTGACCGAACGCCGTACCGAGATCGCAATTTCTTTCAAGGCAGCGCCCGGGCAGCCGTTCCACAAGGAAGGCGAAGGGCCGCAGCCGAACTGGCTGGTACTGCGCACCGCCCCGGACGAGGGCATCTTTCTCGGCTTGCAGGTCAAGAAGCCTGGCCAGGAAGTGGCGCTCGCCAATGTCGGCATGCTGTTTCGCTATGACGACTGGTTCGCCGACTTTCCGAATGTCGGCTACGAGACGCTGATCTACGACGTCATGACCGGCGACGCGACGCTGTTCATGCGCGCAGACATGGTCGAGCAGGCATGGCGGGTGGTACAGCCGTTGCAGGATGCCTGGGCGACGGAGCAACCGGATTTCCCGAACTATGCCTCGGGCAGTGCCGGCCCGGATGCCTCCGACGAGCTTCTCGCGCGCGCCGGCCATAGCTGGCGGGCGCTGAAGCCATACGCCCCGAAGAGCTGATCCAAGGACTATCGAAACAGGGGAGTCCGGGTCGGCCTTCCCCTCCCAAGGCTCGGGCCCACACGCAAGGGCCTGAGCCAACATTCCGAAGAACAAGGATCAGCCATGGAATCGCGGTTTGCACAGCGCCTGATGATGACCCTGATGGTCATCGGCTTCATCATGTCCGCCGCCTATGCCTTGAGCAGCTCGCGCCACCACAAGGACGACGCGGAGCCTTCGGCATCGGCGCCTGCCGACAAGGAGCCTGCCGAAGGCAAGGCACCCGAGGGGGCCACCGGCAACTGATGGCCTCAAGCCGGCAGGGCTTCAGTCGCCGAACGGATCGTCGGGCGCCTTGGCCGGCGTCGTGAACCAGCGGGCGCCGGCGTCCGTCATGTAGATGTGATCTTCGAGCCGAACGCCGAATTGCCCGGGCACGACGATCATTGGCTCGTTGGAAAAGCACATTCCCGCCTGCAGCCTCGTAGCGTTTCCGCGCACCAGATAGGGTTCCTCGTGGATTTCGAGCCCCAGGCCATGGCCGGCACGATGCGGCAGGCCCGGCAGGCAGTAATCGGGACCAAGCCCATGCTTTGCCAGTACCGTCCGGGCGGCATCGTCCAGGCTGCTGCAGGATGCCCCGAGTTTGGCCGCTTCGAACACGGCGTGTTGTGCCTCGCGCTCCATCGCCCAGATTTCCGCAAACTCCGGCTTAGAGCCTTCGAGGAGATAGGTCCTCGTCAGATCCGAATGATAGCCATCGATGCGGCAGCCCGTATCGACCAGGATCACGTCGCCCGCCTGATAGACCTGGTCGCCATCGACGCCATGCGGAAGGGAGGTGGCAAGACCGAAGGAAACAATGCAGAAACTCGATCCATCCGATGCGCCGAGGGCGCGATGCTGGTCATCGATATAGCGCACCACCTCGGAGGCATGCACGCCGGGCCTGATGAAGCCGTGCGCGCGTCGCTGCACCTCGAGCGTGATGTCCATGGCATATTGAATGAGATTGATTTCCGCTGCCGATTTGCACAGGCGCAGATCGCGGATCAATCTGCCGCCATCGACAAGACGCTGCTGACCGAGACTATGGGCGAGCGCGTGGTAGACAAACAACGGCAGCGCGTCGTCCAGCGCCAGCTTGCCACCTGCGGGCAGCAACGAGGCGACCAGATCGGCAGCGCTCTCATCCTCCTGCCAGACAAGCACATCGCCCGGAAGCCTGGGTAGGCTGTCGACACGGTCGAGCTCGAAACCGGGCGCGATGTAATATAGGGCGGAGGGAGTGACGAGCGCGCCCAGCAGGCGCTCGCTCGGATGCCAGACCAGGCCGGTGAAGTAGCGCAGACTTTCCGTCGCCCCGAGCAGGAAGCCGCTGCAGCCGCTCGCTCTCAAAGCGACCTGCAGCCGCGCCAGTCGTTCCTGCCGCTCCGCGTTGTCGATCGGCGGAACTGGGTGATGCCATGTCATTATCAGATTCCCTTTCAGTTTCCGCGATTCTGCACAATGCGTGCAGTCTGTCGACAGAAATGATCGGGGTTGGGAGTCATGCAGGAGCCGCGCCCGGAACCGAGGCTTGGAAGACCCACTTCCCAAGCACCAAATTCTCGCCCCGCGATCTCGACTTGCTATGTGAGTGCCGTTTGCGGCGGCGCGCGCTCCGTCGCGGACAGTTATTCCAATGCTTTGTCCTCTAGTGTCCGGGTAAGTTCCGCCAGCTTGACTTCAAGGTCGACGGTGATGTTGGCAAGCAGGTCCCGCATGTCGAGAAGCTTTTCCGCCATGAAGAGTTCGTCAGGCCGAGCAGTTTCAGCTGCTTTTGCCAGATATCTATCAGTGCCTCCCTCGATTGAGGGAAAAGGAATGATATTGGGCATGACCGATCCTCAAGGAGCAGCTGAAATCGACACCGGATGCTTTACTTTTTGGCCGTCACAGGCAGAGGTCAGAACTCTTCCCAATTTTCCGCTGCGGCTGCCTGGGACGAGCCGCCGCCCGCCACCTTGGCGATCAGCTGCCGCGCCGGCGACGCCACTGGCCTGTGTTCGGGCCTCGCCTCTTCGGGTCTGCGGCTGGGGTTGGCAGCACTCGACGGGCGCGCCCGGCGAGGAGATGCCCGGTCAGCAGCAGATCCAAGCTGGAAGCCATCGATCAACTGGCGAAGACGGGCGGTCTCGTCGGCCAATGTCGCGCTCGCCGCATTGGTCTGCTCGACCATCGCGGCATTCTGTTGTGTCACCTGGTCCATCTGGTTGACGGCCGAGTTGACCTCGGACAACCCTGTTGCCTGCTCCTTGGCGGAACTGGTGATAGCGCCCATGTGATCGTTGACCGCGACGATATTCTGCTGGATCGTCCGCAGCGCTTCGCCGGTCTCGCTGACCAACTTCACCCCGGTGCTGACCTCCTCCGACGAGTTGCGGATCAGGCCCTTGATTTCCTTGGCGGCCTGGGCGGAACGCTGTGCAAGCTCGCGCACTTCCTGGGCTACGACGGCGAAGCCCTTTCCGGCTTCGCCGGCACGCGCCGCCTCGACGCCGGCATTGAGCGCCAAAAGATTGGTCTGGAATGCGATCTCATCGATCACACCGATGATGTTCGAAATCTGGTTGGAAGAACTCTCGATCCGCGACATCGCGCCAACGGCATCCGCAACGACCTTGCCGGAGCGTTCCGCGTTGTCGCTTGCCGTTGCTGCGGCATGACGAGCCTCATCGGCGCGCTTTGCGGCGTTCGAGACATTGACAGTGATCTGGTCGAGGGCAGCGGCGGTCTCTTCGAGCGAAGCCGCCTGCTGTTCCGTGCGGCGCGACAGGTCCTCTGCACTCTGGCTGATTTCGCGTGTGCCGGTGTCGATCTGATCGGTGGACTGCGCGACCGCGCCAAGCGTGTTGCGCATCTGGCTGAGCGCCTCGTTCATTGTCCGGCGCAAACCCTCGAAGTCCGGCGCGAAAGGGTGATCGAGGTTGAAGGAGAGATCGCCCTGCGCCAGCTTTTTGAGCGCATCGCCGATGGTGTTGACGGCGTGGACGCGTTCCGTGACGTCGGTCGCGAATTTCACCACCTTCGTCACTTTGCCCTTGGCGTCGAGGATAGGATTGTAAGAGGCATTGATGACGACCAATTTCCCATTCTTACCGTATCGCGTGAATTCAGCAGTCTGCACCTCGCCCCGGCGCAATGTATCCCAGAACTCCTTATAGTCCGGCGACTGCGCATAAGCGGGGTCCACCAACATGCTGTGGGACCGTCCCTTGATCTCCTCCAGCCGGTAACCGAGAGACGTCAGGAAATTGTCGTTGGCGGTAACAATCTCACCCTGTGTAGTGAACTCGATGATCCCTTGCGAGCGGCTAATGGCGGCCATCTGGCCATGATAGTCGAGATTCAGCAGCCGCTCCTTGGCATCTGCCCATTCGACCACGAACCCGGTCACCTTGGTGCCATCGAGCAGCGGTGAAACGATGAGGTCGAAGGCGCGGTGGCCGACCCAGATTGTCGCCTTGTGCTGCGCCCTGAGTGCGGCAAGCATGTTGCGCTGATGGGAGGGGTTCTTGTGAAAGATGTCGATGTTGCTGCCGATAAGCTTCGAAAACTCGAACCGGGGCAGCTCCTTCTTCAAGTCGGACTCGGCTTCCTTCAGCAGCTCCCTGACCGCCTCGTTCATATATCGGATATTCAAACCGGCGTCGGCGATCATGATGTTCGCTGTGATCAGGTTCAACGATTTTGTCTGCATGCGAGCAATAGTGGATGAACCGAACATCGGCGTAAGTCCTTGTAAAGTAGCGGAGCCCTTTGCTCCTTTGGATTGAGAGATGCGGTGGAAAAGCTCTTCAGTCTTGGAGGGGTAATCTGACGAGCGTCAGACGCTCCCGCCCGCCGGATGTCCGGGCGGGGGACCGCGGGCGATCGTCGCGAGCGGAATGCTTGCCAGTGTCAGGTCCAAGGATCTCGCCGGTAAAGGCCTGCCCAGCAGGTAGCCTTGGCCGACGTCGCAACCGAGCACTTCCAGCTTTTCGAACTGGCTCTCGTGCTCGATGCCCTCAGCCGTGATCTTCAGACCCAGGCTTGCCCCGAGGCCGATAATCGCTTTGACGATCTTGTCTTGCTTCTCGTCATGTTCTGAGCTTGCCACGAAACTGCGGTCGATCTTTATTTTATGAAACGGGTAGCTGGAAAGCTGCGAAAGGCTCGAATGTCCCGTTCCGAAGTCGTCGAGGGCAATCTGGATGCCGGCCTGATCGAGGCCGTTCAGCACGAAGTGGGCGCTCTCTGGATCCCGAACAATGGCGCTTTCCGTCACCTCCACCTCCAGGCGATGGACCGGCAGTCCCGTTTCGTGCAACGTTTTGAGAAGCTTGAGCCCGAGATGTCGGTCCGAGAGCTGCGTCGCCGAAATGTTGAACGAAAGCATGACATGCGAAGGCCACGTCATGGCATCGCGGCAGGCCATGGAAAACAGGCTGTCGCTGAGGTCGAAGATCAATCCAGTCTCTTCCGCCAGGGGAATGAATTCGCCGGGAGAAACGAACCGCCCAGGAGATGTTTCCCAGCGCGCCAATGCCTCGTAGCCGACGACCTGCTTGGTCTTCAGGTCGACCAGAGGCTGATAGTGGGGAACGATGGCCTTCTCGCGGATCGCGGATTTCAGATCCGCCTCCATCTGCAAGCGCTTGCGGATTTCGTTCTCCATCGCCGGCGCGAAGGCTTGCGTTACGTTTCGCCCCTGCTTCTTGGCGACATACATGGCGCATTCGGCGGCCCGCACCAGCGTCTGCAACGCGGTGGCATCGTCAGGCCAAATGGCATAGCCGACACTTGCGCCAATCTCGACAGTCGTACCCCATGCATGGATCGGCTGACCAATCGCCTTCACGATCCTTTTGGCGTACGACGCGGAACCCAAAACGCCAACGCCTCTGGCCACGATGAGAAACCGGTCCGCACCAAGGTGGAAGACCTGATCTTCGTTCTGCAAACGCGAGAGATGTTCACCGATACGCTTGAGAACGACATCTCCGGCCATTTGACCGAGATTATCGTTCACCGCTTTCAGGCCACTCAGGTCGATGCTGTACGCTGCGATCTTCTCGTCGCTCGATTCCGTCTTCAACAAAGCATCGGCACTGGCATCGAGCATGCGGCGATTGGGCAAGCCTGTGAGGTAGTCGTGACGGGCGGCCGCATGGATCATTTGCTCCGCAGCAAGCCGACGGGCGACCTCAACCGACAAGTCTTTCACGCGGACAATGGAGTAGACCAGCCCCAGGGCGCCAGCGATGATCAAGGCCGTCAAGACCTCATCGATTTGGGAGCCCTCATACGCGCGAAACAGGTGATCGAGAGCTTCATGTGCATTGGTCGCCAAGGCAACGCCGAAGATGACCAGGAAGGCCACCAACCAGGCGATGATTTCCAGAAGCGGCCGATTGCGAAAATGGAACATGAAACCTTCCAACAAAGAAGACAGCTTCATGCTACCTGGAGCAGAGACCTGCATCGGCCTCACAGTGAACACCCGCCCCACGGCTGCCACCACGGCCACCGTCGCGCGAACTTTAACTGCCGCTAAATTTAAAGAATATTCATGAACGAAACGCTAATCCTAATATTAGCGAAGATTGATTGTCGCTATTTGACCAGCGAATGCGCAGCGACCCGCAACGGCGTGCTCGCATGGTTGATATTCGACTTGGCAGTCCTCGCGTCGGGCTACCTTTGTAGGAGGGTATCCTTGGAATACTCCGGCCAATTCTCAAAACTGCGGCACGAAATGTCGAACGACCGATCTAGGTTCGCTGGCCCTGTCACACCCTAGTCGGCTGGCAGGTAGGCGGAGCCATCCTCGGCCCTGGCCGGATTTAGAACATACTTTCCCTCCTCCGGCACGGCAACTCGATCGAAATCGCGGGCAAGCGTCTGCAGCGCGGCCCGCATCGCGTCGCCCTGCATCGCCAGGCCGTGGCCAGTTATGACAAGCTCAGGCGCAAGCGACGACAGCAACTGGACGGAGGAGCGGGATGCATCCCAGTCGATGGTGAAGTACTGCGGCGGTCCGTGAATCTCGGTCGTCTGCATTGCCACCGCATAGGCCGATTCGGCCTTGGTCGTGATGAAGGCATCTCCTGCGATGAGTGTACGATCCGACTGGCGCCACAATGAGACATGCCCTGGCGCATGGCCCGGCGTGTGCAACCATTTCCAGCCCGTCATGAAGGGAAGGCTTCCATCCTCCGGCAGCGCCTTCAGCCGCCCAGAAATGTCGACAGGCTTGGTCGGATAAAGCCCGGACAGGCTCGCCATCAGGCCGCCGCCGACAGAGGGATCACCGGGTGGATAGGATGCCTGACCGTTGAGATAGGGATGTTCCAGCTTGTGGGCATAGATCGGGACGCTCCACTCCTCTGCAAGGTCCTCGAGCCCTCCGACATGATCGAAATGGCCATGGGTGAGGATGATCGCGGCTGGCCGCGCACTGACACCGAAGCGCTCGGCCGCGGCTTTTTTGATCACACTGTTGGTTCCCGGCACGCCGGTATCCACCAGAACCCAATTACGGTCGCCCGCACCCGGGAGGCCAATAAGGATCACATTGACCAGGATGGTGCGGAAGTAGGCGATGTCGGGTGCGACTTCGCGCGTTCCGTCGTCACGATCATTCTCGACCGCCCGTGCGTCGCTGCCAAGTTCTATCTGCGTCATCGCCATTTCCTCGTAAAAGCACTGCACCTGTAGAGCAGCGTTGCCGCTGTTATATGTTCAATCGTAACCGGCCGATTTGGTTCCGGTTTTACAGACGAACGCCCAAAATAACCTTAGAAAGTCGCAAGGTCTGCCTCGACGGCCGCCGCGAACACACCGGCTGCGGCAGTGGCGGCAGCAGCCTTGATCAGCGGTTCATCCACCGCGAAGATCGGGTAGCAGCAGGCAGCAGCAGCGCATTTTTCCAATTCGATGCCGAAGCACCATGACGCTCCGGTGACGACCGCAACGCCTTTTCTGTCCTTGGAAGCGACGACCCCGGCCTCCCGCGCTATGGTTTCAGGACGACCTTGATGCAGCCGTCGTGCTTGTCCCGGAACATCTTGTAGAAGTCGGGCCCATCCTCGAGCGAGCCGGTATGGGTAATGACAAAGGATGGATCGATCTCGCCTTTCTGGATGCGCTCCATCAGCATCGGCAGGTAATGCTGCACCGGCGTCTGCGCCATTTTGAAAGTCAGGCCGCGGTTGACGGCTGATCCCATCGGGATCTTGTCCAGGAAACCGCCGTAGACGCCGACGATCGAGACAGTACCGAAATTCCGGCAGCAATGGATCGCCTGGCGAAGCACATGCGGCCGATCCGTGCCCATGAAGGTGGCGACCTTGATCCTGTCGATACGAGAATCCCAGCTCGCCGCTGCATCGGCTTCGGTTCCGACCGCGTCGATGCATGCATCGGCGCCCCTGCCGTTGGTCAGCTCCATGATCCTGTCGTAGATGTCCTTGTCCATGTAATCGAGCGTGATCGCCCCGGAGGAGGCAGCAAGCGCCAGGCGCTCCGGCACGGTATCGATCGCGATGACCCGTTCGGCACCGAGAATAAAGGCGGACTTGATCGCCATCTGCCCCACCGGACCGCAGCCCCATATGGCAATGGTATCCCCCGGCTGAATGTTGCAGAATTCGGCGGCCATGTAGCCCGTCGGGAAGATGTCGGACAGGAACAGCACCTGCTCGTCGGTCAGGTCGCTCGGCACCTTGATCGGTCCGACATCGGCGTAGGGAACGCGCAGATATTCCGCCTGCCCGCCCGCATATCCGCCGAGCAGGTGCGAGTAGCCGAACAGGCCGGCTGGCGAATTGCCCCACATCTTCTTGACCTTGTCCGGATTGGGATTGCTCCGCTCGCAGCCGGAGAAGAAGCCGCGCTTGCAGAAGAAGCATTCGCCGCAGGAAATGGTGAAGGGCACGACGACCCTGTCGCCCACCTTGAGGTTCTTGTTGTCTTTACCGACCTCGACGACCTCGCCCATGGTTTCGTGGCCCATGACGTCGCCGCTATGCATATCAGGCATGACGCCATCATAGAGATGAAGATCCGATCCGCAGATCGCGCATGCCGTCACCTTGATGATAGCGTCGCGTCCGTCCTGAATCTGCGGATCCGGAACGCTCTCGCAGCGAATGTCGTGTTTTCCGTGCCAGGTTAATGCTTTCACGTCTGGATCCTTTCAAAGACCATATCGGATTGGTCGAACCGATCACCGCAACGCGCCAGTTGTCGCGGTCGCTGGCGTCTCGGTTGCCGCCGCTTGGAGGCAAGCTCGCACGTTGAGGAACCTCGTTTTACGACCATTGTTCCCACAAACAGCGGCCTGCATCCTTCATTGATGGGCTAATGTCCCGCCAACCTAACCCGCGCATCGCCGGCGAGCTGGACTATGCCGTTGATCGAACGCGCACTCCCACCCGGCAGATCCTGCTGGGTGGGGGTGCGCCAATTACTTCGCTGCGGTCTGGTCGAAACGGGAATCCGGCGTTCGCTGCCTGTCGAGTTCCCGGTCGATGGTTTCCTCGGAGCCCTCTGCAGGGTCTTCGCTCGCCTGTCCGACGCTCTCTTGCAATGGTTCCCCGGCCGAAGAACGACCCTCGCCGTCATCGGCGTCGTTCCAGTGGTCTTCGTGACGACCGTCTGGCCGGCCATTGTTTTCCCAGAGATAATAAGCCCGTTCACGCCGTTCTTGTTCGTTATCCATGCGACTTGTCCTCGATTGTGTAAGTCCAGCGGAAAACTTGCGTGGGAGCGAGCGGTTCCACCACGGTGCGGCAGCGTGCCAAGTTGAGGCTGCATCCCGCGTCGACCGCTTCAAGCAGCACCGCCCGGCGCAGGTCGAGATTTCGCCTTGCCGCTAGCCCCAAAAAAGCCCGCCTCCGCGAAAGCGGAGCCGGGCTAGACATTTGGCAATCCTTGGGCGTCAGGCGGAAGGCAGTCGTGGGAGCGGCGCTCTTACTCGCCTCGCCGGCGTCAATGGCGGCCGACACTCGATTCCGCGGTAGCTTCACCGACGGAGAACGCCCGCGACAGCGGGACCAGCTGCCAGAGTGCGGAGAGACCGACCAGGACATAGACGATGGTTGAAAGCATGCTGTCCTGGCCACCGAAGATGGTCGCGACGAGGTCGGTGTTCGAAACGCCGACCAGCAGCCAGTTGATGCCGCCGACGATGATGAGAAGCAAGGTGATAAGGTTGACGTATCTCATGGTTTTCTCCGTTGTTCCACGTCGAGCCAACTTGTCTGCTCCAACGAAGTTCCGCGCGCCGTCGCGTAGCCTGACCACAAACCGCCGAGGAATTCAGACATCGACATGCATGGCCGTCGCCAACGAAAGCGCTTTGAAGTCCTCCTGGCACTTGAAAAAGCTGGATTCACGGACCGGCGAGACGACCGAAGAGTATGAAAGAAGGGCGGCCTGCCCCAAATCCGATTAGCCTGTAAATAACCTCGTTAGGTCCCGAATATCAGTCGAGCGGTTTGTAGGCGATGACGTCCATCTCGACCTTGACGTCGACCATCATCGGCGACTGTACCGTGGAGCGTGCCGGCGGATGATCGATGAAGTGCTTCTGGAAGACCGCGTTGAAGCTGGAGAAATCGCGGGCATCGTCGAGCCAGACGTTGACCTTGACCACATGCTCGAGCGTGCAGTCGGCGAGCGCCAGCACCGATTTGATGTTGGCGATCACCTGCTCCGTCTGGGCAACGATATTGCCGACGATGACCTCGCCATCGACCGTCGGCACCTGACCCGAGACGTAGACGAAATCGCCGGCGCGCACGGCCTTGGCGAAAGGCCGGCGCTGGCCACCCGCCTGGGCATCGGCGACATCGTAACGGATGAGTTTTTTGCTGGTCATGGGGCGACTTCCTCTCTTCTGTGCATTTGCGGACCTATCCGCCGCGAATTCGTCTCAAATTGCTTCAGGGCCTGTCCTGGACGAAATGCCCGGGCGACACTTGCCGATAGATGCGCTTCGGCACGACATAATCGTAGGGGCGGATGGCGCTCTTTATCTCTTCGGTCAGCGGCAGAGGCACGGTCTGGCCTCGGCGTGCCGGATCGGGAATCGGCACTGCGGAGATCAGGCGCCGCGTATAGGCATGCTGCGGGTTGTCGAAGATATCAGCGCGCGGACCGATTTCGACGATCTCGCCGAGAAACATCACCGCGACGCGATGGCTCATCCGTTCCACCACGGCCATGTCGTGACTGATGAAGAGATAGGCAAGGCCGTGCTTTTCCTGCAGGTCGAGCAACAGGTTGGAGACCTGCGCCTTGACCGTGACGTCGAGCGCGGAGACGGCTTCGTCGGCGACGATGAACTTCGGATTGAGCGCCAGCGCGCGGGCGATCGATATGCGCTGCCGCTGACCGCCGGAGAATTCGTGCGGGTGGCGGTCCGCCATCGCGGCCGATAGACCGACCTGTTCCAGCAGTTCGACGACCCGCGCCTTGGCATCCCGTCGGCCCATCAGGCCATGGGCAAGGATCGGTTCGGCGATTGCCGAGCCCACGGTAATACGCGGATTGAGCGAGGCGAAGGGGTCCTGAAAGATCATCTGCGAGGTGCGCCGCATGGTGCGCAGTTCGCGGGTGCCTGCTTTCGTCACATCCTGGCCACCAATCTCAATCGAGCCGGCGGACGGGTTGATAAGCCGGATGATGGCTCGGCCGGTCGTCGATTTGCCGCAACCGGACTCGCCGACCAGCGACAGCGTTTCGCCCGGGCGAAGATCGAAGGTTACGTCTTCCACCGCGTGAACGCGGCCAGTCGGCAGGTCAAAGCGGACGGAGAGATTGTTGACCTTGAGGATCGGCTCGACGCTCATCGCGACGGAAGGCATCTCGCGTCCATCGACGGCCACGCCGGTCGATGCATCCACCTCCGGAAAACGCTTCGGCGCGACGGCCGCACCCATGGTGCCCAAGCGCGGGATCGAGGCGAGCAGCGACTTCGTGTAGATCGCCTTCGGCGCGGCAAAGATGTCCTCAGTCTTGCCGGTCTCGATCATGTCGCCACGGAACATCACGGCGGTGCGGTCGGCAACTTCCGCCACGACGCCCATGTCATGGGTGATGAACAGCACGCCCATGTTTTCCTCACGCTGCAATTCGCGCAGCAGATGCAGGATTTCCGCCTGGATCGTCACGTCGAGCGCCGTGGTCGGTTCGTCGGCGATCAACAGCTTCGGGCGGCAGGCCAACGCCATGGCAATCATCACCCGCTGGCGCATCCCGCCGGAGAACTTGTGTGGATATTCGTGCAGGCGCGCCTTTGCGGCTGGAATGCGCACCCGGTCCATCAGTCGCACGGTCTCGGCCTCGGCCTCTGCCCACGACAGGCCGCGATGCAGGATAAGCGCCTCTGCGATCTGGTTGCCGATGGTGAAGACCGGGTTGAGCGACGTCATCGGCTCCTGGAAGATCATCCCGATCGCGCCGCCACGCACCTTGCGCATCTCCGCTTCGCTTGCAGCAAGCAGGTCCTGGCCATCGAGCAGGATACGGCCTTCGGTGCGCGACCGGCTGGGCGGCAGAAGCCGCATCGTCGAAAGGGCGGTGACGCTCTTGCCCGAGCCGCTTTCGCCGACGATCGCGACCGTCTCGCCGGCATCGACATGCAGGTTGATATTGCGGATGACGGCCTTCCAGCCCTCTGAAGTCTTGAACGAGGTGGTCAGGTTCTCGACGACGAGGACCGGCCTGTTTGGGGTCGCGTCTGTCATGATCAGCTCTCCTTGGCGAGGCGCGGATCGACGAGATCGCGCAGGCCGTCGCCCAGCAATTGCAGCGAGAGGACGGAGAAGACGATGGCAAGGCCCGGAAAAACCATCAGCCACGGGGCGTTGTTCATATATTCGCGCCCCGACGCCAGCATCGTGCCCCAGGTCGGCATGTCGGTGGACACGCCGACGCCGAGGAAGGAAAGGCTCGCTTCCGCCAGCATCGCCGAGGCAAAGACGAAGGTTGACTGCACGAGGATGGGCGACGCCAGATTGAGCAGCACGTGGCGAACAAGGATCTGCCAGGTCGGCAGGCCCATGGCGACGGCAGCCTCGATATAGGGAAGTTCACGCAGGACCAGCGTCGAGCCGCGGACGATGCGGGCAAGGCGTGGCGCATAGGTGATGCCGAGCGCAAGGATGACGGTCGTCAGCGAGGGCCCAAGCGCTGCGACGAGCGCGATGGCGAGCAGGATGTCCGGGAAGGACATCATCGCATCGAGCAGCCGCGAGATCGGCGCATCGAGGCCGCGGAAGAAACCGGAGGTGACGCCGAGCATGACCCCGAGCACGGTCGAGATGGCGACGACGCCGAGGCTGACCAGCAGCGAGATGCGGCCCGCAAAGATGGCGCGGGAAAAGATATCTCGGCCGAATTCGTCGGTGCCGAAGAAGTGGAGCATCGACGGCGGCTTCAGCTTGTTGACGATCGACAGCTTGTTCGGCGCATAGGGCGCAACAAAGGGAGCCAGCAGCGCGGCGAGGACCACGACGACCAGAATGATCGCGCCGAACAGCATGGCCCGGTTGCCGAACAGGCGGCGCAGACTTTTGGAGAAGGGCATGGAGACGGAGGCCATGGTGTTCATAGGCGCACCCTGGGATCAACGAGAATATAGAGCATGTCGACGATGAAATTGATGAGAACGTAGATTGCGGCGACCGTGAGCAGCGCGCCCTGGATGACGGGATAATCGCGGCGCAGGACGGCCGAGACGACGAGATTGCCGACCCCGGGCAGGCCGAAGACAGTTTCCGTGACCACCGCACCGGCCACCAGCATGGCGACCGACAGGCCGATGACGGTGATGATCGGGATCATCGCGTTCTTCAGCGCGTGCTTGAGGATGACGCGGCCGGCGCCGGCGCCCTTGGCTCGCGCGGTGCGGACATAATCCTCGCCGAGGACATCGAGCATGGCGGCGCGGGTGAAGCGGGTGATCAGCGCCGAATTGACGATGCCGAGTGCAACGGCCGGCAGGACGAGATGGTGCAGCCGTTCGAGGAACGGCGTCTCAGGGCCGCCGTAGCCGGAGGCCGGAAACCAGCCCTGACCGACCGCGAAGATCTGGATGAGCATCAGACCGAGCCAGAAGCTCGGCACGCTGGCCGCGATCATGGTCAGCGTGACGACGATCTGGTCGAAGAGCGTGCCGCGCTTGACCGCAGACAGGATGCCGACCGGCAAGGCGATACCGACCGCGATCAGGATCGAGAAGAGCGTGAGGAAAAACGTCGGCTCGGCGCGCGAGGCCAGCGCCGTCGTCACCGGCTGGTTCAGGAAGATCGACTGGCCGAGGTCGCCCTGCAATATGCCCAGCACGAACTGGCCGTACTGGACGATCATCGGTGCATCCAGCCCCATCTTGGTGCGCAGCTCAGCGATATCGGCTGGGGTCGCATCCGACCCCAGCATGACGGCGGCCGGATCGCCGGGCGTGACGCGAACGATGATGAAGACCACCGTGACGACGAGGGCGAGCACGATGGCCATGCCCCCCAGCCGTTTCAACAGTGCCTGCGCGATCTTGGCCATGGTCGGTTCTGAGCCCCTACTTCTTCGGAGTGACGTTCCAGAAATGCGGCCAGTAGGTCGGCTCATATCCGGAAACGCCATTGGAAAGACCCGAAACGGCATTGAAATTGCCGACCTTGTAGAGCGGGGCGTCATCATAGATGACCGTCTGGATACCATCCCAGGCCGTCTTCTTGGCATCGTCGGTGGTCGCATTCATGTATGCGGCAACGGCCTTGGTCTTCTGGTCGGAGACGTACCAGCCGGGATAGCTGTCGGTAATGGTGTTGATCGTCGTCGGATCGCCGGGGAAGTTGGAATGGGTGATGAAGATGTCCCATTCCTTCGGATCGGCACGGCGGGTGGTCAGCGTTGCCCAGTCGACGACCTGCAGGTCGACCTTGAAGCCGGCAGCTTCGAGATAGGCCTTGGCGACTTCGCCGATCTTGTAGTGGAATTCATACTGGCGGCTGGTGAGCAGGCGCAGCGGCGTGCCATCGTAGCCGGCTTCCTTCAGGAGTTTGCCAGCGACTTCCGGATCGCCCTCACCGTACCGCGCTACGCCAGCTTCGGTATGCCAGAAGGAGCCTTTCGGGAAGATCGAGCCGTCGACGCTGAAGAAGCGGTCGTCGGAGAAGGCGGCGAGCATCATGTCGTTGGCGTTGAGTGCCGCCTGCACCGCCTGGCGGAGCTGCTTCTTGACCAGCAGGCCCTGCTTCATGTTCATGTTCAGCGAAGCCCAGCCGGCATCCTTGAAGATCACGGGCTTGGCATTGCTGCTCTTTTGAACGCGCTCGTATGCACTGACGGGCAGCGAATCCGCATAGTCGAACTGTCCTGATATCAGGCCCTCGACGCGGGTATTGGCATCCGGAACCGGAACGAAGCGGATTTCCTTGGCGATCGCCTCGCGCTTGCCGGCATAGTTGTTCGGCGCGCCCTCGGGCGACTTGTAGCCGTCGAAGCGGACGAGCTGGGTGTACTGGTCTGGCTTGCGCTCCTTCAACTCGTAAGGCCCGGTGCCTATGAAGTCGGTGAGCGTGTCCTTGACCTTTTCCGACGGCATGATGACCGAAGCCTGCGACAGCGTGGCGAGCAGCGGCGCATAACGCGACTTCAGCTTGATGATCACGGCATGCTCGCCATCTTCGCTGATGCTGTCGACGATGGTGGCAACCTGCTTGCCCTTGGAATTGATCGCCATCCAGCGCTTCAGCGAGGCCGTCACGTCCTTGGCATCGAAATCGCTGCCGTCATGAAACTTCACGCCTTCGCGCAACGGGATCCTGTAGGTCAGGCCGTCTTCGGAGATGGTCGGCATGGCGGCAGCGAGCAGCGGCACCGACTTCCACTCGGCGTCATAGGTATAGAGCGTTTCGAAAATATGCTGGTCGATGGTGAGCACGATGTCGGTCGGCGTCTGCATGACGTCGAGCGTCGGCGGCTCCCCGATCGTCGCGACAGTCAGGATATCGTCGCTTGCCTCAGCCATTGCCAGACTGCTCGTGCCGGCCAATGCCGCCAGCGTCATCAGAACAAATGCACTCTTTTTCATGGTCGTCCCCTTGTTGTTATCTTTTCAGTCGTTCATTTCGCCGCGCTTCCGGCCAGGCTGTCACCCATCCAGCCCCAGCGGATCGGCGACGCGCGGCCAGAGCTCCAGGCTCGCCTTGCGATAGGGCGTTGTGGCAGGATCGGTCGGATAGGCGGTCGGCGCGGCGATATAGACGATGTCCGACGAGACCGGCTGGAAGCCGGCATAGAAATGGTTGGTCGACTTGATCAGCAGGCAGGACTTGGCCGCGAAGTTGATACCCTGGTTGGCGAAGATGTCGGGCTCGTAGGTCTGCGTGCGGCTGGTGATCAGCACGATATCGATCTCGCTGCCGACGGGCCGGACGACCGCAGCGCGACCGAGCGTGACCCGCGAATTGCGGAAACTCTGCCAGCCGGCCTCAACGACCTTCTGAACCGTGACGCGCAGGTCGAGCGGCTCGCCGCCCTCGGGGCTGGACTTGCCGCCGACCCGCAGCGACAGCTCGGCCCCCTCGCCTGCCGCATGGCAGAAGCTGACGGCGATCGGGTCCCAGATCGTCGCCATGGCGAAATTGTCCATTCCGCGCTCCAGCATCCGGCGCAGGATATGGGTGGCGTCGCCGGCCACTCCGCCGCCGGGATTGTCCCAGACGTCGGCAATCGTCACCGGCTTTTCAGGATGGGCAGCACGGATAGCGACCGCCTTGTCGAGGCCGGCCTCGGTGTCGAACATCGGCATCGCCGTCTCGCGACGGAGAGCATAGAGTTCGCGACCGAGAGCCGCTGCCAGTGCGTCGCCCTTCTGTCTGTCATTGTCGGTGACGACGACGATCCGCGTGCCCATGTCGGGCAGGTCGCCGGCCATGAAGCCGTGGATGACGGAGGCCGACAGGATGCCGTCCTTGCCTTCCATCGCCTGCATCCGATCGACGAAGGAGCGCATCGGCTCGCGGCTCGTCGGGAAAATCGTGATCATCCGGCAGTCGAAGGTGGAGATGACCGGCTTGATCTCTCCGCGCAGCGCCTGGAGCGCCAGCTCGACGACATGCTCACCGCGCTGCTCGAAATCCGTATGCGGAAATTCGAGAAAGGCGGCCATAAGGTTCAGATTGGCAACGCGAAGCGCCGTCAGATGGCTATGCGGGTCGAATTCGGCCGCGATCAACACGTCCGGGCCGACCATGTCGCGAACCCGCGAGAGAAAATCGCCCTCCGGATCGTCATAGCCCTGCGCTGCCATCGCGCCATGCAGACCGAGCACGACACCATCCACAGGAAGTGCGGCCGCAAGCTCGGCAAGGATCAGGTCGCGCAAGGTCTCGTAGGTCTGGCGCTGGATGAGGCCCGCCGGTTCCGCCCAGCAGGACGTGCCCTCGATGACGGTGAAACCCTCCTGCCTGCCGCGACGGCGCAGGATCGGGACGACGGAGGAGCAGAGCGTCGGCGTATCGGGATGGTCGCCCGGCCCGGCGTAGAACGCCGCCTTGAAAGCGTTCATATCCGTCGGCACGGGAGAAAAGGTGTTCGTTTCAGTCGCCAGCGAGGCAGTGAAGATGCGCATGTCTATTGCCCACATACACGTCGGCTGTCCGGCCACAGCAAGGGGCCATCTACCGTCGCAAAGTTGTCTGGATGTCTAGTTTCCGATCGCCGAGCTGCCTGTCATGACCGTCGATCGACAACGGTCAGCATGCCCGGAAATCTAGCTTCCCGTCTTGTTCAAGTTCACCCACCCACCATTCGGTGTAATTTATTTTCTTCATAATGGATAAAATTCACTCCAAGTCAAACGAATTTGCGTGACGTCCTCATTTTCTGTAATTAATTTTCTGCTTTATGAAATTGGAAGAAATTTTCATCGCCAACTCTTCCGGGTAAAATTGAATGAGTGCTGCCAATGCGATATGGTGCTGACAATCAACAGCTTCCGGCATCTTCGCGCACCGGAGGTGGATCGCGTCGCGCGAACGGCGGTGAAAAGGACGACTGCCAAAAGCGCCCTATTTTCATCATGCGGCAGACTGCGAGGCTGACGAAGCCTCGCAGGTGAGATGCAAGCAACATTTTCAGATGGAAACTCTTACCAGACGGTCCCACGCGCATCGACATTTTCAACCCGCGTGACGATCCCGTCGCGATGGAAGACCATGCGATCGAACAGATTGCTGACGACGCAGGTGTGGTTCGGCACGACCCTCACCATCGCACCGATTTCGGCAAACGGCACCGTGCAGCCGCCAAGATCGACCACCGCATGTTCTTCCGAGAGCGAGACGATGCGGGCGCCGGCAAAGCCTTCGATCTCGCCATGGTCGGAGAAGCCGAGGAGATCGGAGGTCAGCGCCTTTGAGCCGCAATCCAGCACGGCCCTGTCCGGTGCCGGGCGCGACACCACGGTCGCAAGGACATGCATGGCAAGATCGTCGGTCGTGCAATGACCGGCGCGAACCAGGCTGCGGTCGTTATAGACATAGGTGCCCGCCCGGTGCTCGGTGGCCGACGGCACGAGGTGAGCGGCAAAAAGATCCGGCGAACCGCCGCTGGAACGCACCGGGCATTCGATGCCCTTCTCGGCGAGCAGCGCCATGGTGCGGACCATGAAGGCCTCGACCTCTGCGGCCCCGCCGATCGACGGATAGGTCATGATGCCGC
>NZ_JBCEBQ010000009.1:157500-234525 GCF_049472505.1 Rhizobium sp. HT1-10
CTTGCCTTCCTGCCGGGACAGGCCGAGATCACCCGCACGGCCGAGCGGTTGGAGGGGCGCTTCGGCCTGGAGACGCTGGTGGCGCCGCTGTTCGGCAATCTCAGCCAAAGGGAGCAGGATGCGGCGATCCGGCCATCGGCGCCCGGAACCCGCAAGATCGTGCTGGCGACATCGATCGCCGAGACCTCGATCACCATCGACGGCGTGCGCATCGTCATCGACAGCGGCCTGCAGCGGCTTGGCGTCTTCGAACCGGCAACCGGCATCACCCGGCTCGAAACCGTGCGGGTGTCGCGCGCCTCGGCCGACCAGCGCGCCGGCCGCGCCGGCCGTACCGAGCCGGGCATGGCGATCCGCCTCTGGCATCCCGGCCAGACGGCGGCGCTGCCGGCCTTCACGCCGCCGCAGATCCTTTCCAGCGATCTTTCGAGCCTGGCGCTCGATCTGGCCCATTGGGGCGTCGAGGACCCAGGCAGCCTTGCCTTTGTCGACCAGCCGCCGGCCGCAACGCTTGCGGAGGCGCGGACGCTCCTGCGCCAGTTAGGCGGGCTTGACCAGGGCAACGGGCTGACGGCGCGGGGCCGGCTGATGCGGGCGATGGCGCTGCCGCCACGGCTGGCCGCGATGGTGATTTCGGCGGCAGACGCCGGACAAGCGCAGGCGGCGGCACTGCTGGCCGTGCTTTTGACCGAACAGGGGCTGGGCGGGCCAAGCACCGACCTCGAGGAGCGGCTACGGCGGTTCCGTGGTGAGAAGGGAGAGAGGGCCGAGGCCGCGCGGCGGCTGGCAGCGCGGCTGGCATCGACAGCCGGCGGCGGCAAGGGAGGTGCCGGGGAGCCTGTGCTGGCCGGCGCCCTGCTGCTGCATGCCTTTCCCGACCGGATCGCGCTGCAACGCGGTGGCCGGGGCCGCTTCGTCATGGCCAATGGCCGGGGTGCGGAATTGCCAGCGACGGAACGGCTATCGGGCGCGACGATGCTCGTCATTGCAGACCTCACGGGGCGGGCCGCACAGGGACGGATCCAGGCCGCAGCCGAGATCTCCCGCGACCTCGTCGAGGCTGAACTGCCTGACAGCGTCGAGACCGAAGACCAATGCCTGTTCGACCGAACGAGCCGGCAGGTGCGGGCGCGCCGGGTGACGCGGCTGGGCGCCATCGTGCTTGATGAGACGCCGCTGCCACGCCCCTCCGGCCCGCAGGTGGCGGCCGCACTGGCCGAGGGGATCCGCGATCTCGGGCTTGCGGTCGTCCCGTTTTCCAAGGAGGCTGCGCAGCTGCGCTACCGGATCGGCTTTCTACACCGGACGATCGGGCTGCCCTGGCCTGATATGAGCGACGAGGCACTGCTGGCGCGGATGGACGAATGGTTCGTGCCGTTCCAGGGCGAGGCTCGCGGGCTTGCCGATATCGCCCCCGGTGGATTGTCGAACGGGCTGATGTCGCTGCTGCCGCACGAGTTGCAACGGGAGCTCGGGCGCATGGCGCCGACGCATTTCGAAGCGCCGACGGGGCAGCGGCATCCGATCCAGTATGATGGTCCGGAACCGCTGATGACCATTCGCGTACAGGAGCTGTTCGGGCTCAGGCAGCATCCGGCCATCGGCGGCGGCCGGTTGCCGCTGGTGCTCGAGCTTACCTCGCCGGCGCATCGGCCGATCCAGACGACGCGCGACCTGCCGGGTTTCTGGGCCGGCTCGTGGAAGGATGTGCGGGCCGACATGCGCGGCCGCTATCCCCGCCATCCCTGGCCGGAAGATCCGGCATCGGCGGCACCGACAACGCGGGTCAAGCCGCGTGGGACTTGAACACCAGCAATTGCAAGGACGAGACATGACAGTCGAAAGCGACACGCTGCGCGCCGGCAATCTCCACACCAGCCGACGCGTGCGACTGCAGACCCTGGTGCGCCTTCGCTGGCTGGCGGTCGGCGGCCAGGCGGCGACAGTGGCTATCGTCGCCTTCTGGCTGCAATTCCCCTTGCCGCTCCTGCCCTGCTGCGTGCTGATCGCCTGCCTTGCCTGGATCAACCTGTTCCTGACGCTGCGCTATCCGCCGACCCACCGGCTGGAGCCGCCGGCAACCTTTGCCCTGCTCGGTCTCGACCTGCTGCAGCTATGCGGATTGCTGTTCATTACCGGCGGGCTTGCCAATCCCTTTTCGATCCTGGTCTGCGTGCCGGTCATCATATCCTTTGCCTCGCAGCCGATCCGCTACAGCATGACGCTGATCCTGGCTGCCATGGTGGCGATCACCTCGCTTGCCTTCTCCCCCTTTCCCCTGCCCTGGCACGATGGGACGACGATCGCCATCAACGAAGTCATGCAGCTCGGCGTCTGGTGCTCGATCGCATCGACCATGGCTTTTGCCGCCTTCTATGCCTATCGCGTGTCGATGGAGGCAAGTCAGCTGGCCAATGCGCTTGCCGCCACAGAGCTGGTGCTGCAGCGGGAAAAACACCTGTCGCAGCTGGATGGATTGGCGGCGGCGGCGGCCCACGAACTTGGCACGCCGCTGGCAACGATCAGCATCGTCGCCAAAGAGATGGAGCGCGAACTCGGCAAGGACGAGCGCTACCGGGAGGACGTGGCGCTGCTGCGCAGCCAGAGCGAGCGCTGCCGCGACATCCTGCGGCGGATCACCACCCTGTCGGCGGAGAACGAAGCGCATATGCGGTACCTGACGCTGTCCTCGATGATGGAGGAGATCCTGGCGCCGCACCGCGAATTCGGCATTCGCCTGTCGCTGGTCGAGGAAACGCCGCGCGCGGGGGAGCCCGTTTTGAACCGGAACGCCGGCATCATGTACGGGCTCGGCAACCTCGTGGAGAACGCCGTCGATTATGCCCGCGAAACCGTCACGGTGACGGTCGCCTTCGATGCGGAGACCCTGGCGATCACCATTGAGGACGACGGCGACGGCTATGCGCCGGACATCCTGACGCGGATCGGCGAGCCCTATGTGACGACGCGGCAGCGGGAAGACACGGCCGGCGGACTGGGGCTTGGTCTGTTTATCGCCAAGACGCTGCTGGAGCGATCAGGCGCTACGCTGACATTCGGCAACCGCGAGGCGGAAACGCCGGGTGCGCGGGTTCGCGTCGAATGGCCGCGGCTTTTGATAGACAGCAATTCGACAAACTGATCCGAGAGGCTTATTACTGACATCGACGCAGAAAAACGCAGGCGGCACACCGCCGGGATCGCCTAATGACAGAGCCAGACCACGACTATCAGACGCTTCCTCTCACTGACGAGCATATCGGCCCCGATGCGAGCTTGCTGATTGTCGATGACGATGGCCCCTTCTTGCGACGCCTGGCCAGGGCCATGGAAACGCGGGGATTCCAGGTCGAGACCGCCGATAGCGTCGCGGAAGGCGTGACGAAGTCGAAGGCGCATCCACCGAAATACGCGGTGATCGATCTGAGGCTCGGAGACGGCAATGGCCTCGACGTCATCGAGGCCATACGCCAGCGCCGCGACGACACACGTGTCATTGTTCTGACGGGTTATGGCAACATCGCCACGGCCGTGACGGCGGTGAAGCTCGGCGCCGTCGATTATCTGTCCAAGCCTGCCGATGCAGACGATGTCTATGCGGCGCTGACGCAGCGCCCCGGCGCCAAGGCCGACGTGCCGGAAAACCCGATGTCGGCCGACCGGGTGCGTTGGGAGCATATTCAGCGCGTCTATGAGATGTGCGAGCGCAACGTCTCCGAAACGGCGCGGCGCCTCAACATGCACCGACGGACCCTGCAGCGGATCCTCGCCAAGCGGGCTCCGAAATAGCGTTCGATTACTCTGTTGGCAGCGGTCGCCCCGTTGCCCATTCGGCCATCAACAGCCTTTGCGCCGCCACACGCGAGAAATTCAGCGTGACAGCACGGCGCGTCGTTGGCGGTAGCCGATGTTCGGGCGCTTCGCGGACCATATGGGCGCCGTAGCCATCGGAGAGAATAAGACCGCACTCCTCCGGGAAGATCTCTAGCGGCACATCCTTATGGGTGGCGAAAAACAGGCGATCGCATTGCAGCCTGTACTCCGGCCACTTGCGGTCGACGCGAAAGTCCTCGATCGACGACTTGATCTCGATGATCCAGATCTCGCCCTTTTCGCTCAGGCTGACGAGATCGGCGCGCCGTCCACCGGCAAGCGTCAATTCCGGCAGCACCGCGTGCCGCATCTCGTGCAGCAGTCGCTGCGCACCCTTGCGCACCAGCATCGCCCGCTCGGACTGGCGGCCGTCTATTAACGGATTGTTATTGTATAGGCTGAGAATCGTCATGATGAGGCCAGTCTAAACCATGTTTTGTTGCAAAAAAACCATGGCATTCTAATTCGCCCTCTACACGGGGATTTGTCCGGCGCGTTTGCTTGCATTGCAGCCCTATCGAAAATAAACCTTCGCCACAGATGGTTGGCAGAACCCTGATTTCCGAACACATACCTGAGAGACTCCCATGCGCCTCCGCAATGCAATGACCGTACTGGGCCTTGTCGCGACGTTCGCCGCGGCCGGCTATTCCTCTACCGCGCTCGCAGCGCCGATCACCTCCGCCAGTTCCTCGGTCGAAACCCTGAAGACCTTTGACGGCGACTATGGCGTCACGCAGGACTCCGGCTTCTCGCTGCCGGCAATCCCGATCCAGAAGGTCAAGCCGGAGTTCCGCCGCCAGATCATCAGCTATCAGACGACGGAAGCGCCGGGGACGATCATCGTCAACACCCGCGAGCGTCATCTCTACTACGTCATGCCTGATGGTCAGGCGATGCGCTACGGCATCAGCGTCGGCAAGGCCGGCTTTGCATGGTCGGGCAATGCCTACGTTGCCTGGAAGCAGGAATGGCCGAACTGGCACCCGCCAAAGGAAATGGCCGAGCGTCGTCCGGAAATCGCCAAGTTCGTCGAAGGCGGCATGAACCCAGGCCTCGAGAACCCGCTGGGTGCCCGCGCCATGTACCTTTACAACGACAAGGGCCAGGACACGCTGTTCCGCCTGCATGGCACGCCGGAATGGGCGTCGATCGGCACCGCAGCCTCTTCCGGCTGCATCCGCCTGATCAACCAGGATGTCATCGACCTCTACAGCCGCGTTCTGCCGGGCCACACGACCAAGGTGGTCGTGATCCAGTAAACGGAAAGCGCTTCATACAAAGGCCGTCGGATGAAAATCCGACGGCCTTTTTGCATTCAGCGGAAACCAATTGAGCAGCAGATGCTGGCGTTCTGCCAGAGCGGCGGTCAGCCTGTGCCTTCGATGCGGGAGGCGTCTCTTACAGCAGGGACTTCAGATCATCCAGCTTGTCGTTGATCAGCCAGCCGTAATAGTTTTCCTCCGGCCAAACGGGCTGACTGACGCCCCGGTTGCGCGCTGCAAGGGCCGCAGCGCGCTGGCGCGAATTGCCCACATTATAAAGCGTGGCGGTGATGCCCGGATTGCCTGATATGTCCATGCCGGCGATCGAGCGGTAATCATCGATCGACCGTCGAGCCGCAGCAGCCACGAAGGCCAGTGAAATATCGGGATCCATGATGGCGTTATAGACGTCGCCGGCCTTACGCTCGTCCAGCTTCGGAATGCCCGACGTCCGGGAGACCAGGTCAGACAGCATCAATGCCGTCAGCGGATTGATCTGGCCGAGGCCGAAGGTCTGGCCGGCGTAGAACGGCTGGAAAAATACTGCGCTGAAGCGGTTGTTCGGGAAAGATTTGCCGTCGACCGTCTTGCCTTTGAAGCTATCGTCCCAGACATCTTCGCGGCAGGTCCAGAGGCTATAGCTGTCGCTCTTGCCGCTGCATTTGGCAAACTGCGGCCGGGCGACGAAATCGTCGACCTTCTCGCCATTATAAGCAAACTTGAAGCTTTCGCCGGCATAAGAGGCCGCCTTGACGTAGTAGGCCTGCAGACCGTCATAGGCATCGACATTGTAAGTGTGCTCGCCGACCAGTGCACCGACCACATGGATCGGATTGATACCATAGGCGCTCGACACCGACTTGATCTTCGACATCAGCTTGTTGTCGGTGGCGAGGAGATGGCGGATCTTCTGATATTTTCGTTCGAAGCTGGAATCTGTGCCTTTGGTGCGACGGACCGACGCGCCGGGTATGGCAGGCTGTTCCGCGTTGCGGTTTCCGGGTGGCACTGTCAGGACGCCGGCTGCTTTCGCCGGGATTGCGCTGAAGCCCAGAACCGCAACCAGAAGTGAAATGAGAATGCGTCGCACGATTGGCTGCCCCGTCGAAGGTTCATCGGTGTTTCGCCGTGGCGTGGATGACAATCTTGGCCGAATGATGCCGACCCGACGCTTCCCGCCAAAGGAAAGTGACCATCACCTAAAAAGTTAACGGGCCGGTGTCGAGGGGTGATGGTGCAAAATGCCGCGAATAACGTCACGGCCGAGCGAAGGCCAGCGGAAATGACAGAACCAAGGGACGCGACCTGCCTGCGGCAGATCACGTCCCTCGATTTACAAATTTGATCTGGATACGCGCGACTGCGCCTACGAAGACGCAGAGCTAGTTGCAGACGCGGACCTGTTCGCGATGCCAGCCGTCGTCGTACTGGTTGTCGACCTGACGATCCTCGAACCAGCAACGCGGCCGTGGGGGCGGAGGTGGAGGGGGTGCGTAGCCGTAGCCGCTATCGCCGCTGTTGACCAAGGCACCGCCAATCAGTCCGCCGAGCACGCCGGCTGCGATGCCGCCGGCAATGATGCCGCCGTTGTTGTTGTGGTGATGGCGACGCTGCGGTGGAGGCGGCCCGCGATCCCAGCCATCGTCCTGCGGCGGCCGGCGGTATTGGGCTTCGGCAGTGCTCGCGGTGCTCAGCGCACCCCCGGCGACGGTTGCCAGAACCAGCATCGATAAAACGGTCTTTTTAAACATTGCCACCTCCATGAAGGCTCAAGGACCGGGCTTTTTGCCCAAAATCAGAGCCATCTGATAAAGCGGATTATATTTAATTTGGCTTAATGGCCGATGAATACCGTGTTCATGGCGGAGCCAAGGTCCGGTCCCCGCAAGCGAAGGACCGGACCCGCGACCGGCGCTACAGAATGTAGCGAGACAGGTCTGTATTGGCGGCGAGGTCGCCGACATGCTTCTGCACATAGGCGGCGTCGATGGTGAGCGAGGCACCGCCTCGATCCGGTGCATTATAGGAGATGTCGTCCAGCACGCGTTCCATCACCGTCTGCAGGCGACGGGCGCCGATGTTCTCGACGGACGAGTTCAGATGAACCGCGACATCGGCGAGCGTATCGAGAGCGTCGTCGGTGAAATCCAGCGAAAAGCCTTCGGTTTCCATCAGCGCCTTGTACTGGCGAATGAGACTTGCCTCTGTTTCCGTCAGGATGCGGCGCATGTCGTCCTTGCTCAGCGGCTTCAGCTCGACGCGAATCGGCAGGCGGCCCTGCAGCTCCGGCAGCAGATCCGAGGGCTTGGAGACATGGAAGGCGCCGGAAGCGATGAACAGAATATGGTCGGTTTTCACAGGCCCATATTTGGTCGCGACCGTCGTACCTTCGACCAGCGGAAGCAGGTCGCGCTGCACGCCCTCGCGGGACACACCGGCACCGATGCCGCCTTCGCGGGTGGCAATCTTGTCGATTTCGTCGAGGAAGACGATGCCGTCATTTTCGGCCGAACGCACGGCTTCGCGCTGTACCACCTCGTTGTCGACCAGCTTGTCCGATTCGTCGCGGATGAGGTCGGCATAGGAGGCCTTGACCGTGGTGCGGACCTTCTTGGTCTTGTTGCCCATGGCCTTGCCGAACATTTCCGACAGGTTGAGAACACCAATATTGGCGCCGGGCATCCCGGGGATCTCGAAACCGGAGCCGGCCGAGGCGGTATCGGCGATCTCGATGTCGATTTCCTTGTCGTCGAGTTCGCCGTCGCGCAGCTTCCTGCGGAAGCTTTCGCGGGTGGCCGGCGAGGCCGTGGCACCGACGAGGGCGTCGAGCACGCGCTCTTCCGCGCTCATATGCGCCTTGGATTCGACCTCGGCCCGCATCTTTTCGCGCACCAGGCCGATGCCGACCTCGACCAGATCACGGATGATCTGCTCGACATCGCGGCCGACATAGCCGACTTCGGTGAACTTCGTGGCTTCGACCTTGATGAACGGCGCGCCGGCGAGCTTGGCGAGGCGACGGGAGATTTCCGTCTTGCCGACACCGGTCGGGCCGATCATCAGGATGTTCTTCGGCATGACTTCGTCGCGCAGGTCGGGTGCCAGCTGCTGGCGGCGCCAGCGATTGCGTAGCGCAATCGCTACTGCGCGCTTAGCCTCATGCTGGCCAATGATATAGCGGTCGAGCTCGGAGACGATTTCGCGGGGAGAAAAATTTGTCATTATTCTGGTTTCCCATCAGGGCTAGAAGACGATCCGCAGAGGAGGCTCAAGCGTCGGACGCGATCGTTTCAACGATAATATTGTGGTTGGTATAGACGCAGATGTCGGCGGCGATATCGAGTGCGCGGCGAGCGATCTCGTCAGCGGACTTATCCGAATCCATCAGCGCGCGGGCTGCGGCAAAGGCATAGTTTCCGCCGGAGCCGATGGCCACGGTGCCATGCTCGGGCTCCAATACGTCGCCGTTGCCTGTCAGGGCCAGCGTCGTCGTCTTGTCGGCGACCAGCATCATCGCTTCCAGATTGCGCAGATACTTGTCGGTCCGCCAGTCCTTGGCGAGTTCAACGGCAGCGCGCATCAGCTGCCCCGGATATTGCTCCAGCTTCTTTTCAAGACGATCGAGTAGCGTGAAGGCATCGGCGGTGGCGCCTGCGAAGCCGGCAATGACCTCGCCGTCCTTGCCGATGCGCCGCACCTTGCGCGCATTGCCCTTCATGACGGTCTGGCCGAGACTGACCTGTCCATCTCCCGCCATGACCACCTGGTTGCCCTTTCGGACGGTAATAATCGTTGTCATCAAAACACCTGCTTGCCCGGGTTACGGGCGTTTCAGCGGGCCGCGCATCGGCCCTGTTGAAGCCTATGTAAGTGGGCTTTTGACGATTGCAAATATCAGCCCTTATCGTTCTTCGCCCGTCTGCAGCAAAGGCGCGCCTGTCACGACGAACTTCTGGATATTTGCGCATCCGGCTGATATGGACGGCCATTATCGATGGAGCAGGTCATGGCAGACACCGCAGCAAGCCGCACGGCAAGCATTTCCCGCGCGACGAACGAGACCTCGGTTTCGGTCACCGTCAATCTCGACGGCACCGGAACGTCGAAGATCTCGACCGGCGTCGGGTTTTTCGATCACATGCTCGACCAGCTGTCGCGTCACTCGCTGATCGACATGGAAATCGAGACCAAGGGCGATCTCCATGTCGATGACCATCACGCCGTCGAGGACACCGGCATCGCGATCGGCCAGGCCATTGCCAAGGCGCTCGGCGACCGGCGCGGCATTACCCGCTATGCCTCGATCGATCTTGCCATGGACGAAACCATGACCAAGGCCGCCGTCGATCTCTCCGGTCGGCCGTTCCTCGTCTGGAATGTCCAGTTCAGCGCGCCGAAGATCGGACGGTTCGATACGGAACTCGTCCGTGAATTCTTTCAGGCACTGGCGCAGAACGCCGGCATAACCCTGCATATCCTCAATCACTACGGCGCCAACAATCATCACATCGCGGAGACTTGCTTCAAGGCCGTCGCTCGGGCGCTCCGGACAGCGACCGAGATCGATCCACGCCAGGCTGGCCGGGTTCCCTCCACCAAGGGCACGCTCGCCTGAGCGAAAACTTCAGCGGAGGGCCGTCATGGCCAGTTTCATCGTTCTGACGCCCGAGACCGGGCCAGGCAGCGACCACGAGAAGACGCGGTTTATCCGTGACGGCTTCTCGCTGATCGCCTTCCTGTTTCCCGGAATCTGGTTGCTCTGCCACCGCCTTTGGCTTTGTGGCATCGGCGCCTTGATGCTGCAGGGGCTTGCGCTTGAACTGATGGGCGTCCGCTCGCAATGGTCCGCCGGATTTGCGCTTTTGCTGGCAATCAGCATCCTGACTGCCGTCGAGGGGCCGATGCTGTTTGCGCGCAGCCTTCTAGCGCGCGGGTTCGTCACAGATGGGCTGGTGTCGGCGCGCGATCTGGCGGAAGCGGAAGACATCTATTTCAGCGAGATTGCCGACAGCAACTCGGCGGATATACGACCCGTTGAACGGGATATCCATGTCGTGAAGGCAGGCAGCGGCCACTCGGCTGCCGTGCTTGGCCTGATCGGCTATGACGGAGGACGTTGAGCATGCGCGTTGCCATTATCGATTACGGGTCCGGTAATCTTCGCTCGGCGACCAAGGCTTTCGAGCGCGCGGCCCGCGAAATCGGCATTGATGCCGAGATCGAGCTTACCGACAAGGCAGACCGGGTTGCCTCCGCCGACCGTATCGTCCTGCCGGGGGTCGGCGCCTATGCCGATTGCCGCCGCGGCCTCGATGCCGTGGACGGCATGTCGGAAGCACTGACACAAGTGGTCGAGCGCGACGCGCGGCCGTTCATCGGCATTTGCGTCGGCATGCAGCTGATGTCGTCGCGCGGGCTCGAGAAGACCACCACGCGGGGTTTGGGATGGATCAGCGGCGACGTCATAGAGATGACGCCGAACGATCCGTCGCTGAAAATTCCGCAGATCGGCTGGAATACGCTCGATCTCCACCGCCCGCATCCGCTGTTCGCAGACATCCCGACTGGCGCCGACGGCCTGCATGCCTACTTCGTACACTCCTATCATCTGGCCGCCAGCAACCCCGACGACGTCATTGCCACCACGAACTATGGCGGCGCCATGACGGCCTTCGTCGGCCGCGACAATCTCGTTGGCGCGCAATTCCATCCCGAGAAGAGCCAGAAACTCGGCCTTGCCCTGATCGCCAATTTCCTGCGCTGGAAACCCTGATGCCCCGCTTCTCCAACGGATTGAAGACATGATCCTTTTTCCCGCCATCGACCTCAAGGACGGCCAGTGCGTGCGGCTGAAGCTCGGCGACATGGAGCAGGCCACGGTGTACAATCCCGACCCCGGCGCGCAGGCGAAAGCATTCGAGGATCAGGGGTTCGAATGGCTCCATGTGGTGGATCTCAACGGCGCTTTCGCCGGGACGAGCGTCAACGGTGCCGCTGTCGATGCAATCCTTTCGGCAACCCGCAATCCGGTGCAGCTAGGCGGCGGCATCCGCACGCTCGACCACATCGAAAGCTGGCTTTCACGCGGCCTTGCCCGCGTCATTCTCGGGACCGTTGCCGTCCGTGACCCGGCACTGGTCATCGAGGCCTGCCGGAAATTCCCCGGCCGCGTTGCCGTTGGCATCGACGCCAAGGGCGGAAAGGTGGCCGTCGAGGGCTGGGCGGAAGCCTCTGAGCTCGGCATCGTGGAACTGGCACGCAAATTCGAGGGCGCCGGCGTGGCGGCGATCATCTACACCGACATCGATCGCGACGGCATTCTCGCCGGCATCAACTGGGCCTCGACGCTGGAACTGGCCGAAGCCGTGTCCATTCCGGTCATCGCCTCCGGAGGCCTGGCCTCGATCGAAGACGTCAGGCGGATGCTTCAGCCGGATGCCCGTAAGCTTGCAGGCGCGATTTCGGGCCGCGCACTCTATGACGGCCGGATAGATCCGACGGAAGCGCTGACGTTGATCAAGGCTTTCCGGGACAAGGAGATGGCGCAATGACCCTCAAGGCCCGGATCATCCCCTGCCTCGACGTCAAGGATGGCCGTGTCGTCAAGGGCGTCAACTTCGTCGACCTGATCGACGCCGGCGATCCTGTCGAGGCGGCCAAGGCCTATGACGCGGCGGGTGCCGACGAGCTCTGCTTCCTCGACATCACGGCCTCCTCGGACGACCGCGACACGATTTTCGATGTCGTGGCCCGGACTGCCGAACAATGCTTCATGCCGGTTACGGTGGGCGGTGGCGTCCGCGCGCTCAGCGACATCCGCAGGCTGCTGCTCTGCGGCGCCGACAAGGTGTCGATCAACTCGGCGGCGGTCAAAAATCCCGATTTCGTCGCCGAAGCTGCCGACAAGTTCGGCAACCAGTGCATTGTCGTGTCCATCGATGCCAAGAAGGTATCGGCAGCTGGCGAAAACAATCGCTGGGAGATCTTTACCCATGGCGGACGGCAGGCGACGGGCATCAACGCGGTCGAATTCGCCGAGCGGATGGTGTCGCTGGGCGCTGGAGAATTGCTGATCACCTCGATGGATCGCGACGGCACCAAGAGCGGCTACGACCTCGAACTCACACGGACGATCGCGGATCTGGTCCGTGTACCGGTCGTCGCATCCGGCGGCGTCGGCACTCTGGACGACCTGGTCAATGGCGTCACCGAGGGCCACGCCAATGCGGTGCTGGCAGCCTCCATTTTTCACTTCGGCACCTATTCGATTGGCGAAGCAAAGCGCTATATGTCCGGGCGTGGCATTGCCATGCGGCTGGACTGACCGATGAACGAGGCAAGATGAGCGAGTTTTCCCTTTCGGATCTGGAAAAGATCGTCGATCAGCGCGCCAGGGCGGGCACGGACGAATCCTGGACAGCCAAGCTGGTTGCCGGCGGCCAGGCCAAGGCCGCCAAGAAGCTCGGCGAAGAAGCCATCGAGGCGGTCATGGCCGCTGTTTTGAACGATCGGAAGAACCTCACCGACGAGGCCGCCGATCTGCTTTACCATCTGATGGTGGTGCTGAAGATCGCCGACATCCCGCTGAAGGACGTGCTCGGCGAACTCGAGCGGCGTACGGTACAATCCGGTCTCAAGGAAAAGGCCAGTCGACAGAGCCAATGACCTTTATCGCCAAGCCGACACCGCCGCCAGAAACGCTGGACCACTTCCAGGCCAATGCCTATTCGCCCTATCACTTCTTTTCATCCGAGGAATGGTCGAATTTTCGGGCAGACACGCCCCTCACCCTGACGGCCGATGAAGTCGATCGTCTGCGATCGATGGGTGACCCCATCGATCTCGATGAGGTGCGGCGGATTTATCTGTCCCTGTCGCGGCTGCTCTCGGCCCATGTCGAGGCGTCGCAGATCCTGTTCGAGCAGCGAAACCGCTTCCTCAGCATGTCCGATGTGGCAAAGACGCCTTTCGTCATCGGCATCGCCGGATCGGTCGCCGTCGGCAAGTCGACGACGGCCCGTGTCCTCAAGGAACTGCTTGGGCGCTGGCCATCCAGCCCCAAGGTGGATTTGATCACCACAGACGGCTTTCTGCATCCCAACGCCGAACTGCAGCGTCGCAACCTGATGCAACGCAAGGGCTTTCCCGACAGCTACGACACCGGCGCGCTGCTCCGCTTTCTCTCGGCGATCAAGGCGGGCAGGCCCAACGTGCCGGCGCCCTGTTACTCGCACCTGGTCTATGACGTGTTGCCGAACGAACAGCAGATCGTTGATCGTCCTGATATCCTGATCTTCGAGGGCATCAATGTGCTTCAGTCGCGTCATCTGCCGGCCGATGGCAAGATCGTGCCGATGGTCTCGGATTTCTTCGATTTTTCGATCTACATCGATGCCGACGAGACTTTGGTGCGTAAGTGGTATGTGCGTCGCTTCATGCGGCTGCGCGAAACCGCCTTCCGGGATCCCAACTCGTTCTTCCACCGCTATGCCTCGATGCCCGAGGAAGAAGCGCTGCTGACGGCCGAGGGCCTGTGGAAGAACATCAATCTGCGGAACCTGCGCCAAAACATCCTCCCGACGCGTCCCCGCGCCGACCTGATCCTGCGCAAGGGCGGTGATCATCTGGTCGAGCGGGTGGCTCTACGGAAGCTCTGAGGTTTGCGCCGACCGAACCGATATTATTTCCCGACGCGCCTTAAGGTGAGATTTATGCGGCCACCGCTTTTCAGCAGGGTCGACGTGCCGGGGTAGATGCGGTCGACGCCGTGGAAACACAGCCTGCCATCACCGCCGAGGATGACGATATCGCCGCTGGCAAGCTTTAACGAGGACGTCTTGTCGGCCCTGTCGTTGCCGCCAATCCGAAAAAGACAGCTGTTGCCAAGCGAGATGGACACGACAGGCGCGCCCAGATCCTTCTCGTCCTTGTCCTGATGGAGACCCATTTTTGCATCGTCGGCATAGAAATTGACGAGACAGGCCTCAGGGGGCTTTTCATAGCCGGCTATTTCATTCCAGATCGTCAGAAGCTGCGGCGGTATGGCTGGCCATAGCTCGCCGGTGAGCGGGTGGGTGGACTGATAGCGATAACCGCGCTCCTTATCGGTGACCCAGCCCAGTGGCCCACAGTTGGTCATCCGCACCGACATCGGCTTGCCGGTTCGGGGCATGGCGGGCACGAAAAGCGGCGCTGCGGCAACGACGCCCCTGATATCCTCGACCAACGCCTCCTGCGCGGCGCGATCGAGATAGCCCGGCAGATGGCGAATTCCGTTCGACAGCATCATGGGGCAATTATCCGCGAGTGAATTCTGGGAGATATAGTGCGCCTGCGCCGGGCAAACATCCGATCAATCGCCACCGTCTGCCTTGCCACGTAATTTTTTCACTTCGGAACGGCCGGATTTGGCTTTCAGGCGCCTTTCGACGGAGCCTTTTGTCGGCCTGGTCTTTCGACGCGGCGGCGGCGGCGGCAGGGCGGCCTCAAGGATCAACTCCTTCAGGCGCTCGCGGGCGTCCTCGCGGTTTCGATCCTGGCTGCGGAAGCGGCTCGCCTCTATCATCAGGACACCGTCCTTCGACAGCCGCCGACCGGCCAGCTTCACGACATTCGTTTTGACGCGTTCGTTCAGCGAAGGCGAGCTGGCCAGGGTGAAAAAAAGCTGGACGGCCGTCGAGACCTTGTTGACGTTCTGGCCGCCGGGGCCGCCCGCCAAGACGAACTGCTCGGTCAGCTCCCAGCCGGCAATGGTGATCCGGTCATTGATGTAAAGCGCGTCGCTGGCCATAGAAATCTCCAAGGCCGTCTATCCCATATTGAAGGGCGCTTGAAAACAGTGGCAAAAGCAAAAGTGAAACCCGGCAACGAAATGCCGGGTTTCACGTGAATCATCCGCTATTTGAGCCTATTCGGCGGCAATCCGAATTCCGGGCGCCGCGTCGCGGACCCCACCATCGACATGGGCCTCGAACTTCGTGAAGTTGGTGATGAACATCTGCACGAGCCTGGCCGCCTGGACGTCGTAGGCCTCGGCATCGGCCCATGTGGACCGCGGATCGAGAATGCCGCCCTCCACGCCGTCGACCGAGATGGGGACAGCAAAGCCGAAGTTCGGATCGGTGCGGAAGCCGACCTTGTCGAGATTGCCCTGCAGCGCCGCCGCCAGCAGCGCCCGCGTCGCTTTGATCGGCATGCGCCGGCCGGCGCCATAGGCGCCACCTGTCCAGCCGGTGTTAACCAGCCAGCAATCGACCCCGTGCCGACCGATCAACGCCTTGAGGAGATTGCCGTATTCCGCCGGGTGGCGGGGCATGAAGGGGGCGCCGAAGCAGGTCGAGAAGGTTGCCTCCGGCTCGGTGACACCCTTTTCTGTTCCAGCCACCTTAGCGGTGTAGCCAGAGAGGAAGTGGTACATGGCCTGGTCTGGCGTCAGCTTTGCGATGGGCGGCATTACACCGAAGGCATCGGCTGTCAGCATGATGATCGTCTGCGGATGGCCGGTCATCCCGCTTTCCGAGGCGTTCGGAATGAAATGGAGCGGATAGGCGCTGCGGGTGTTTTCAGTCAGCGAGCCATCATCCAGATCCGGCACGCCCTCGGCGTCGAGAACCACATTTTCTAGCACGGTGCCGAAGCGACGGGTGGTGGCGTAGATTTCCGGCTCAGCCTCCGCCGAGAGACGAATTGTCTTGGCATAGCAGCCGCCTTCGAAATTGAAGATGCCATTTTCGCCCCAGCCATGTTCGTCGTCGCCGATCAGCGTCCGGCTGGGATCGGCCGACAAGGTCGTCTTGCCGGTGCCGGACAGACCGAAGAAGATTGCCGCGTCGCCATCCGGCCCGACATTTGCCGAGCAGTGCATCGGCATCACGTGACGGGCAGGCAGCAGATAGTTGAGCACCGTGAAGGCGGCCTTCTTCATCTCCCCCGCGTAAGACGTGCCGCCGATCAGCACCAGGCCTTTGGCAAAGTCGCAAGCGATTACCGTCTCGCTGCGGCATCCGTGACGTTCCGGGTCAGCGCGGAAACTCGGCAGGTCGATAATCGTCAGCTTCGGGACGAACGCGTTGAGATGAGCGCGATCCGGGCGGATCAGCAGGTTGCGGATGAACAGCGAGTGCCAGGCGAATTCTGTCACCACTCGCGTCGGCAAGGCGTAGTCGCTATCGGCGCCTCCGACGAGGTCCTGGACGAACAAGGACAGACCCTCGGCATGGGTCAGCATGTCGTGATGCAGCCGCGAAAAATGCTCCGGCGACATCGGCTTGTTGTTGTCCCACCAGATTTGATCTTCAGTGGTTTCGTCGCGAACCACGAACTTATCCTTTGGCGATCGTCCGGTATGTTGGCCAGTGATCGCGCGCAAAGCCCCATGAGCCGTCAGCTCCGCCTCGCCGCGCCGGATCGCTTCTTCATACAATCGTGCTTCTGGAAGATTGTACCGGACGCTCTCGACGTTGCCCAATCCGATCGTTTCGAGGCCAATTGCCCGGTTGTGTTCTCCGAAGACCTGCATTGCTTACGTTCCCCTTGCTGCGGCCTCGCGCCGTTAAACAAGGAAAAGCGTAGAGCTAAAAAAACCGTCACGCAATAGCTATAAATCTAAAAATGATAATGATTTCATATATTTAATCGATTTAAATTTGTCGACGAATTTTTAAATCGTTTGAATTCTCCTCAGAGCCAGTTCTTGTGGCGCAACCTTCGGTGTTGTCATCCACAGCATAAAAATTATCACCCTTTATCTCTGCCACAATTTGTTCCACCTTTATCCCTCATAAGCGCGCCTGGTTTGAGCCGAAATCTTCGGCCGACCGCCTGGGTCGGGGTCCAATTCCGGGAGATGCGTTTCGATGACGGAGACCAATGCTATGCTGACAATCGCGCTCGTGGACGACGACCGCAATATCCTCACTTCCGTGTCAATCGCACTGGAAGCTGAAGGATACAAGGTCGAGACCTACACCGACGGCGCCTCGGCACTGGACGGGCTTCTGGCGCGGCCGCCGCAGCTGGCGATCTTCGATATCAAGATGCCGCGCATGGATGGCATGGAGCTTCTTCGCCGTCTGCGGCAGAAATCCGATATCCCGGTGATCTTCCTGACATCCAAGGACGAAGAGATCGACGAATTGTTCGGCCTGAAGATGGGTGCCGACGATTTTATCACCAAGCCGTTTTCACAGCGCCTGCTCGTCGAGCGCGTCAAGGCAGTGCTGCGTCGGGCATCGAGCCGCGAAGCCTCGGCTGCCGCCAGCAACAACGGCGCTGCTCCGAAGGCCGGCGCCGTGCCGCAGGCGCGCTCGCTCGAGCGCGGCCAGCTTGTCATGGACCAGGAGCGCCATACCTGCACCTGGAAGGGCGAGCCTGTGACGCTGACGGTGACGGAATTCCTGATCCTGCATTCGCTGGCGCAGCGTCCGGGCGTGGTCAAAAGCCGCGATGCCCTCATGGATGCGGCCTATGACGAGCAGGTCTATGTCGACGATCGCACCATCGACAGCCACATCAAGCGCCTGCGCAAGAAATTCAAGATGGTCGACACCGACTTCGATATGATTGAAACCCTCTACGGAGTGGGCTATCGCTTCCGCGAAGCGGCCTGACGCGAGACATCGATGGCGGGTAATTGAGGGCGCTCCGGCAGCAATGCCGGAAGCATCCTTCGAAAGGTCCATGGCTTGGCACAGCTGGTGCAGCAGAAGCATAGCGACGACACGGATGGCCTGGATGGTGCCCGCGGCGGCAGCCGCTGGACGCATCCTTTCACGCTTATCCGCCGGATCTTCGGCAACGCCCTTTTTTCAAGCCTCACACGCCGCATCCTGTTCTTCAACCTGGCAGCGCTGTTGGTGCTGGTCGGCGGCATCCTCTATCTCAACCAGTTCCGCGAGGGGCTGATCGATGCGCGCGTCGAGAGCCTGCTGACACAGGGCGAGATCATCGCCGGCGCTGTCTCGGCCTCCGCCTCCGTCGACACCAACTCGATCACCATCGATCCGGAGAAGCTGCTCGAGCTGCAGGCTGGCCAGAGCATCACCCCGGTGCCGAACGACGATGATCTGGAATTTCCGATCGATCCGGAAAAGGTGGCGCCCGTGCTGCGGCGACTGATCTCGCCGACACGCACACGCGCGCGCATTTTTGACGCCGACGCCAATCTGCTGCTGGATTCCCGCCATCTCTACTCGCGCGGCCAAGTGCTGCGCTACGACCTGCCGCCGGTCGACGACGAGGTCCAGAGCTGGTCCGACTGGTTCAGCGGCCTGCTCAACAAGATGCTGCAGCCTTCCAACCTGCCGGTCTACAAGGAAGCGCCCGGCGGCGATGGCTCGATCTACCCTGAGGTCATGAACGCCCTCACCGGCGTGCGCGGCGCCGTCGTTCGCAGCACGGAAAAGGGTGAGTTGATCGTCTCGGTCGCCGTGCCGATCCAGCGCGCCCGCGCCGTGCTTGGCGTGCTGCTGCTGTCGACCCAGGCAGGCGACATCGACAAGATCGTCCATGCAGAGAGACTGGCGATCATGCGCGTCTTCGGCGTCGCCACCCTGGTCAATGTCGCGCTGTCGCTGCTTCTTTCATCGACCATCGCCAACCCGTTGCGGCGACTTTCGGCGGCTGCTATCCGCGTCAGGCGCGGTTCCAAGGTCCGCGAGGAAATTCCTGACTTTTCTGCGCGCCAGGACGAGATCGGCAATCTGTCGATCGCGCTTCGCGAAATGACCACGGCCCTTTATGACCGCATCGACGCGATCGAAAGTTTTGCAGCCGACGTCAGCCATGAGCTCAAAAACCCTCTGACGTCATTGCGCAGCGCCGTCGAAACGCTGCCGCTTGCCCGCAACGAGGATTCGAAGAAACGGCTGATGGATGTCATCCAGCACGACGTGCGCCGTCTGGATCGCCTGATCAGCGATATCTCTGATGCCTCGCGGCTCGATGCCGAGCTTGCGCGCAGCGATGCCGAGCAGATCGACATGGAAGTGCTGTTGCGCGACATGGTGGATCTCTCGCAACAGGTTCGCCACAGCAAGAAGGCCGTTGAAATCGACTATATCGTCGACCGCAAACCGGGCACCAAAACGCGCTTCCTGATCAATGGCCACGAGTTGCGCATCAGCCAGATCATCACCAACCTCATCGAGAACGCCCGTTCCTTCGTGCCGGCCGATGGCGGCAAGATCAGTGTGCGCCTGTCCCGCACGCGGACACGCTGCCTGGTTCATATCGAAGACAATGGTCCCGGAATCCAGGCCGAAGATATCGATCGGATTTTCGAGCGCTTCTACACCGACCGACCGGAGGCGGAAGGGTTCGGTCAGAACTCCGGCCTCGGTCTGTCTATCAGCCGCCAAATCGCCGAGGCGCACAACGGCTCGCTGAGGGCCGAAAACATCGTCGATGGCGACAGCGGCCAGTCGATCGGCGCCCGATTCATCCTGTCTTTGCCGGCCGAGGCAAGCGCGTGATGCCAGACCCTGCCAACATCCACGGGACTGCGATCGTTGTTGGAAAGACCGGCCTTCTGTTTCTCGGCCCATCGGGCGTCGGCAAGTCTGCCCTCGCCTTTGCCTGCCTCGCATCCGCCCGCCAACTCGGGATAACAGCTGCGCTTGTCGCCGACGACCGCGTTCTGATCTCGCGCCGATCCGATAGCCTGCTCGCTGAATGTCCTCCAGCGATCGCGGGCCTGATCGAGATCCGCGGCACCGGGCTGTTGCGTGTCGCTAGTATCTCGTCGGCGCCGCTGCACCTGGCAGTGCTGCCTGTTAACCTTGCGACAGCCGAGCGACTGCCGCCCGACGATGAACAAATCGACGTCGCGGAAGGTGTATCTTTGCCCGTCATCCGCCTGTCTTCGGCAAGTATAAACCCGCTCGCCATTATTATGGCTCGGCATCCAACTCACTTCTGAAATGGCGACTTGCGCGCCGGAATGAGGCCCAATCGATGCATTTTACGCTTGCACTTCGGCTTTTCATGGCCAAGATGAGCCCCCACCGGTGGACGCGATTGCTGCGTTGCGATAAGGGCCACCTGTTTGCTTATGCGATGGGAGCAGTAATATCATGATCGGACTTGTGCTTGTCACTCATGGCAAGCTGGCTGAAGAGTTTCGTCATGCCGTCGAGCATGTCGTTGGTCCGCAGAAATTCATCGAAACTGTCTCGATCGGTCCGGAAGACGACATGGACCGCAGGCGGCAGGACATTATCCAGGCCGTTTCAGGGGCCGACGACGGCCACGGCGTGATCATCCTCACCGACATGTTCGGCGGCACCCCGTCGAACCTCGCGATCTCGGTCATGAACAGCGGCCACACGGAAGTCATCGCCGGCGTCAACCTGCCAATGCTGATCAAGCTGGCCGGTGTGCGCGGCGATAACAACATGGAAAAGGCGCTGATCGAAGCATCGGAAGCCGGACGGAAATACATCAATGTGGCCAGCCGCGTCTTGAGCGGCAAGTGACGGAACGGCTATCCCGCCCATGACATCGCATTCACGCGAACTTCTCATCATCAACAAACGTGGACTTCACGCCCGCGCTTCGGCGAAATTCGTGCAGACGGTCGAAGCCTTCGATGCCGCCGTTACCGTTTCCCGGGATGGTACCACCGTCGGCGGCAATTCGATCATGGGCCTGATGATGCTGGCGGCCAGCCCCGGTTGCAGCGTGTTCGTCACGGCCAGCGGCAACCAGGCGAAAGAAGCTCTCGATGCTCTCGATGCCCTCATTGCCAACAAATTCGGCGAGGAAATGTAAACCGTAACTGATATAAAGACATAAAGACTTCTTTATATGCTGGTTGCATTTTGCCGCTCCGCCTGCTAGACGGGATCACTGTCGGCGCGCTCGCGCCCAAGAATCCCTAAACGCATCCGCCACCGACGTCGGTGGTCCGATGCCCTGTCCAGGCTGGAGACATCAATGAGCACTGACAAGGACTACGTCGTCGCCGATATCGCGCTTGCCGACTACGGTCGCAAGGAAATCGACATCGCCGAAACCGAAATGCCTGGCCTGATGTCCTGCCGCGAAGAATTCGGCGCATCGCAGCCGCTGAAGGGCGCGCGCATCACCGGTTCGCTGCACATGACCATCCAGACGGCCGTGCTGATCGAGACGCTGGTCAAGCTTGGCGCCGACGTTCGCTGGGCGTCCTGCAACATCTTCTCGACCCAGGACCATGCCGCTGCCGCGATTGCCGCGTCCGGCGTTCCTGTCTTCGCCATCAAGGGCGAGTCGCTCGAAGACTACTGGACCTACACCGACAAGATCTTCCAGTGGACCGACGGCGGCTTCTCCAACATGATCCTCGATGACGGTGGCGATGCCACCATGTACATCCTGCTCGGCGCCCGCGCCGAAGCCGGTGAGGATGTGCTGTCGAACCCGACATCCGAAGAAGAAGTGATCCTGATGGCGCAGATCAAGAAGCGCCTCGCCGCTTCGCCCGGCTGGTTCACCAAGCAGCGCGATGCCATCAAGGGCGTCACCGAAGAAACCACCACCGGCGTGCACCGCCTGTACGAACTCAGCCAGAAGGGCCTGCTGCCCTTCCCGGCGATCAACGTCAACGACAGCGTCACCAAGTCGAAGTTCGACAACAAGTACGGCTGCAAGGAATCGCTTGTTGACGGCATCCGCCGCGGCACCGACGTGATGATGGCCGGCAAGGTCGCCGTCGTCTGCGGTTACGGCGATGTCGGCAAGGGCTCGGCAGCCTCGCTGCTCGGCGCCGGCGCCCGCGTCAAGGTCACGGAAGTCGATCCGATCTGCGCCCTGCAGGCCGCCATGGACGGCTTTGAAGTCGTCACGCTCGAAGACGTCGTCTCCTCGGCCGACATCTTCATCACCACGACCGGCAACAAGGACGTCATCCGCATCGAGCACATGCGCGAGATGAAGGACATGGCGATCGTCGGCAACATCGGTCACTTCGACAACGAGATCCAGGTCGCTTCGCTGAAGAACCTGAAGTGGACGAACATCAAGCCGCAGGTCGACATGATCGAGTTCCCGAAGGGCAACCGTATGATCCTGTTGTCGGAAGGTCGCCTGCTCAACCTCGGCAACGCGACGGGCCATCCGTCCTTCGTGATGTCGGCCTCCTTCACCAACCAGACGCTGGCCCAGATCGAGCTGTTCACCAAGCCCGGCGAATACAAGAACGACGTCTACGTTCTGCCCAAGCACCTCGACGAAAAGGTCGCCCGCCTGCATCTCGCCAAGCTCGGCGTCAAGCTGACGGAACTTTCGACCGAACAGGCTGCCTATATCGGCGTCCCTGCGCAGGGGCCGTTCAAGGCTGACCACTACAGGTACTAATGTAGCTCAACATATCCACAACATCTTGTGGCCGCAGCATTGACAAATGCTGCGGCTTATTTTTTGGGCCGGACTCTTTTCGCGGAATCGTTAAAACTGTATCCTTTTAGGACTTGATTCGCAGTGAACCGAGCTTCGGGACCCTGCGGAAATGGGATGTCTTGTCGAGATGCGGCACATTACAGGACGGAGACAGACCGCGAATGGAAATGAACGAAAGCCTGCCAGAGCGGGCCGACGCGCGGTCATGCGTCCCGGACCTTGCAGCACAAGCCGGAACGCGGACGACTGATTTTCATCGCCAGCGCGCGCCACGCAAGGTGCAGCGCTTCGCAAACATCTTTGCCTATCTCGCTTCCGGTACGGCGGTAGCAGCGCTTGCGGGCCCGGCGCTCGCTCAAGCGCGGATGCCGGCTGCGGCGAGATTATTTACATCCTCGGAAATGGTCACCTTCTCGGTGGTGATCGGCGTCGTTTCGGCCGCGCTGCTGTCCACATTGTGGCTGGTGCGCCAGCGCGGCAGTCTTGAAAGCGAGAGCCGGGAAATTCGCACGGCACTCTCCGACGCCAACCAGCGTATTTCCCGGTACCAGGCGCTGATTGCCGACAAAAACCGCCGCATCGTCATCTGGGACGGCCCGAACACACGCCCTGAACTTCTGGGCCAGTTGCCGGTCGAAACCGGGGCGCCGCAAGACTCGGACTTTCTCGCCTTCGGTCGCTGGCTGAAATCCTGGTCCGCCGGCGATCTCGACAAGGCGATCGACAAGCTGCGCAGCAACGGCCAAGGCTTCGACATGGTGGTCGAGACCAACCGCGACGAAATTCTCGAAGCGCAGGGACGGATCTCGGGCGGCCGCGCCTTCGTGCGCTTCGTCGCGCTCAACAACCTCCGCGCCGAACTGGCCGACATCAAGATCGAACGCGACCGGCTGCTGACATCGATTTCCGCCTTCCAGAACCTGCTTGACGCCATCGACCTTCCTGTCTGGCAGCGAGATCCGGACGGCAAGCTCACCTGGGTCAATCATGCCTATGGCGAAGCCGTCGAAGCCATCTCGCCGGAAGAAGCCATTCGCGAGGGCCGCGAGTTCCTGAACACCATCGCCCGCGAGCGAATCCGCGCCACGGCAACACCGGACTCGCCGTTCCACGACAAGATTTCTACCGTCGTGCGCGGCAATCGCACCTTTTTCGACGTCGTCGACGTGCGCGCCCGCAGCGGCTCGGCCGGCATGGCGATCGATGTTTCGGAAGCGGAAGCTGTCCGCGCCGAGTTGCAGCGGACCTTGAAAAGCCACGCCGAGACGCTCGACCATCTGGCAACGCCGGTGGCCATCTTCGACGGCAATCGCCATCTGCAATTCTACAATCAGGCCTTCGTCCAGCTCTGGGAACTCGACATCGCCTTCCTGGAATCCAAGCCCGACAACAGCGAGTTGCTCGACCGCCTGCGTGCAGCGAAGAAGCTGCCGGAACCGCTGAACTGGAAGTCCTGGAAAGACAGCGTGCTTTCCGTCTATCGCGCGCTCGATACGCAGTCCGACCTCTGGCACTTGCCGAACGGCCAGATCCTTCGGGTCTTCGCCACGGCCCATCCGCAGGGCGGCGCCACCTGGGTGTTCGAGAACCTGACAGAGCAGGTCGATCTCGAGACCCGCTACAACACGCTTGTCAAAGTCCAGGGCGAGACCATCGATCACCTCTCCGAAGGCGTGGCGGTGTTCGGCCCGGATGGCCGCATGCGGCTTTCCAATCCAGCCTTTCGCGCGCTTTGGGGCATCAGCGAGGCTGAAGCCAAGCCGGGCGTTCATATCCGGATGGTCGCCGATGCCTGCCTTGCCTCCTACGACCGGGCGGACGGCTGGAAGTCCTTTGCCGAGCAGATCACCAGCTTCAACGATGAGCGGCCCTCGTCGCAAGGGACGCTTGAGCTGTTCTCAGGCCTGGTGCTCGACTATGCTGTGACGCCGCTTCCCAACGCCCAGACCATGCTCACCTTCGTCAACATGACCGACAGCGTGCGCGCCGAGCGGGCGTTGACGGAGAAGAACGAGGCCTTGCGCAAGGCCGACGAACTGAAGAACGATTTCGTCCAGCACGTTTCCTACGAGCTGCGCTCGCCGCTCACCAACATCATCGGCTTCACCGACCTCCTGAAGACACCCGGCATCGGGCCTCTCAGCGAGCGGCAGGCGGAATATATCGACCATATCGCCACCTCCTCGTCGGTGTTGCTGACGCTCGTCAACGACATCCTCGATCTTGCGACCGTCGACGCCGGCATCATGCGGCTGAACTACACCAACGTCCTGCTCGACGATCTCCTCGATGACGTGTCGCTGCAGATCGCCGACCGGCTGCAGGAAAGTGGCGTCGCCCTGGAAATAATCGTGCCGGCGCAGCTCGGAAGTGTCGTCGCCGACCAGCAGCGGCTCAAGCAGATCCTGTTGAAGCTGCTCAACAATGCAGCCAATTTCGCACCTGAGGGCTCCGTCATCTCGTTGACATGCGCACGCGAAGGGAGCGACTTCCTGTTCTCCGTCGCCGATCATGGCCCCGGTATTCCCGAGGAGATGATGCGCACGGTGTTCAAGCGCTTTGCCTCGGGCGGCAAGGGCGGCAAGCGCAGCGGTGCGGGCCTCGGCCTGTCCATCGTCGAAAGCTTCGTCAGCCTGCACAGCGGCCAGGTGTCGATCGATAGCCAGCCCGGCAAGGGCACCATCGTGACCTGCCGCATTCCTTCGGCCGACGCAGCGCAATCGATCGCCGCAGCCCAGTGACGGCGATGGACGCCCAAATCTCGGTTTTTCTCCAGGATGATGCCGCCACCCGTCAGCTCGGCGAGGATCTGGCGCTTGCCCTGGGCGTCGGCGACTGCCTGGCGCTAAGCGGCGATCTAGGCGCCGGCAAGTCGGCGCTGGCGCGCGCCTTTCTGCGGGCGATGGCAGATGACGAAGGCCTGGAGGTGCCGAGCCCGACCTTCACACTGGTGCAGTCCTATCCGCTTCGCATCCCCGTCTCGCATTTCGATCTCTACCGTTTGGGAGACCCCAGCGAACTCGTCGAACTGGGCTTCGACGAGGCGCTTGAAAACGGTATCTGCCTGGTCGAGTGGCCTGAAATGGCCGATGCCGAACTACCGGTCGGGCGGATCACGTTGCGGCTGGAAACGGAGGGCGTCGGTCGGCGCGCAATTATGACAGCGCCGGCAATGCAGGCCGACCGCATTCGGCGCGTGCTAGCGATCCGGGAGTTCCTCGACCGCAATGGCTATCGGGGAGCCGAGCGTCGTTTTCTGACGGGCGATGCATCGATGCGCGCCTACGAGGCGATCTATCCCGCCGACGGTGGCAGCCGCGTTATCCTGATGGACTGGCCGCGCCGTCCCGAGGGGCCTGCCGTCCTCGATGGAAAGCCCTATCCCAAGGTGGCTCATCTGGCCGAAGACGCCTATCCTTTCGTCGCCATCGCCATCCTGCTGCGCGAAAACGGATTTTTGGCGCCTGATATCTTCAGCGTCGACTACGAGCAGGGGATTCTGCTGATCGAGGACCTCGGCGCGGACGGCGTCCTCGATGCCGATGGTGAGCCGATGCCGGAACGCTATCGCGCGGCTGTTGCCTGCCTTGCCAAGCTTCATGGGATGAATATTCCGCAGGATATCCCGGTGACGCCGAGCCATGTGCATCACATCCCGGATTTCGATCGCACCGCGATGCGGATGGAAGCGCGGTTGCTGCTCGACTGGTATTTACCATGGAAGCGCGGAGAGCCCGCCAGCGATGCCGAACGCGACGACTATCTTTCGATCTGGGACTGGCTCATCGATCAATTGAATCAGGCGGAAAAGAGCCTGCTGCTGCGCGACCTGCACTCTCCCAACATCATCTGGCGCGGCGCGGAGGCGGGCATTCGCCGTGTCGGACTGATCGACTTTCAGGATGCGATGATCGGGCCGACCGCTTATGATCTTGCGTCGCTGGTTCAGGACGCCCGCGTCACCGTGGAGCCACCACTCTTCCGGCAGTTGATGGACGACTATCTGGCCCTCCGCCGCGATCAGCCTGGCTTCGACGAACAGATGTTTCTGAAGAGCTGGGCCATCATGTCGGCGCAGCGCAATTGCAAGCTCGCCGGCCTTTGGGTGCGGTTGAAGCAGCGGGACGGAAAGGCGGGCTATCTCAAGCATATGCCGCGCACCCTCGCCTATCTGGAGACTGCATTCGAGCACGAAGCGCTTGCCCCCTTGCGCGAATGGTGCGCAAGGGCTGGTATAGGCGCAATCGAATCATAAGTTCCGGATCAGATGACCATCAAACAGGCCATGGTACTGGCGGCGGGCCTTGGCACCCGCATGCGCCCGATCACCGATCGCATTCCTAAGCCGCTGGTGAAGATCGGCGGCAAGGCGATGCTCGACTACGGGCTGGACCTGCTTGCGGCTGCGGGGGTCGAAAAAGCCGTCGTCAACGTCCACCACCATGCCGACCAGATGCTGGCGCATCTCCACTCCTACAAGGCCCTTGAGATCGTCGTCTCCGACGAGACGCAGGCACTGATGAACTCCGGTGGAGGGCTTGCGAAGGGCCTGAAGCTGCTCGACCGCGATCCGGTCTTCGTCATGAATGCGGATCTCTTCTGGATCGGCGAAACGGCGGGCCGGCCGACCAACCTTGCGCGGTTGGCGGATTTCTTCGATGCTGAAACTATGGATATGGCGCTCCTCTGCGTGGAACTGGATCGGACCACAGGCCATAACGGCAAGAAGGATTTTTCCTTGGCAGCCGACGGCCGGCTGACACGCTATAGCGAAGGGGCGCCCGCGCCCGTCGTCTATGCCGGCGCCATCGTGTTGAAACCGGGATTGTTCGACGACGCGCCGGACGATGCCTTCAACCTCAACATCTATTTCGACCGCGCTATCGCTAACGGTCGGCTTTACGGGCTGATCCTCGATGGCGAGTGGCTGACGGTCGGCACGCCCGACGCCATCGATGCCGCAGACGAAACGATCCGCCGAGTGGCACGAAGCGAGATGACATGAGGAGCCGCCAGCGCATCCTGACGATCCCGGCCGGATTGCCATTCCTGGCGACGCTCGCTGCAGCGCTTTGCGATGGCAGGCTGACGGATCATTATCGCCACGATGCCGCCGACCCCCTGTCTCTCGCCAAGGTGACGATCTATCTTCCGACGCGGCGCGCGGCGCGTGTTCTACGATCGGCTTTCGTCGATCTGCTCGGTGGACAGTCGGCTATCCTTCCGGTTATCCGGCCGCTCGGCGAAACCGATGACGACAGCGGCTATTTTGACGAGAATCTGCCTGCCACCGCCGACCTGCTGCAACCCCTGTCCAACACGGCACGGCTGTTGGAGCTGGCGCGGCTGATCCTTGCCTGGCGCAACAAGCTGCCGCAGATCGTCCGCGATATCCATTCGGATTCACCGCTGGTGGCGCCGGCAAGCCCGGCCGATGCTATCTGGCTGGCCCGAAACCTGGCGGAGCTGATCGATTCGATCGAGACCGAGGATCGCGACTGGGCGGACCTCGCCAAGCTCGATGCGCAGGATCATGCGCTGTGGTGGCAACTGACGGCGGAGTTTCTCCAGATCGCCAGCGCCTTCTGGCCCGCCCGGCTCGACGAGCTCGGCCGATCGTCCCCGGCGCGGCACCGCAATGCCATCCTGCGGGCCGAAGCCAAGCGGCTCGCCACCGCTCAGCCCACTGGCCCAATTATCATCGCAGGCTCGACAGGCTCTGTCCCGGCGACTGCCGAACTCATTGCCGCCGTGGCCGCCCTGCCGCAGGGCGTCATCGTGCTGCCGGGCCTCGACACGACGATGTCCAATGAAGACTGGGCGACGGTCGCACCTTTGCCTAGCCTCTCCGACCGCGTCGATCCGGCAAGCCGCAGCCATCCGCAATATGGCTTGGCGCAACTGCTGAGGCAGCTGAATGTCGAGCGGGACGAGGTCGAGACGATCGAGACCGCGTCCCCGATGTTGCAACGTCGTGCCGAGGTGCTGTCCCGCGCGCTTGCGCCGGCCACGGCGACGAGTGGCTGGGGTGAGTGGCAGAAGACACTGCCTTCAGGCGCTATCCGCGAGGTATTTGCCGATGTTTCGCTGATCGAGGCGGCAAGCGAGCGGGAGGAGGCCACGGCAATCGCAATCGCGCTGCGGCTGGCTTTGGAGAAGCCGGGTCGCGACGGCAAGGAGAGCCAGGCGGCGCTGATCACGCCCGACCGCAATCTGGCACGGCGGGTGACAGCCGAACTCGCACGCTTCGGCATCATCGCCGACGATTCGGCCGGGACACCGCTCTCTTCAACCCCGCAGGGCAGTCTGCTGACGCTTCTGCTCGAGGCGACGCTGAGACCTGGCGATCCGGTCGCCATCGTCAGCCTGCTCAAGCATCCCCTGGCGCGCTTCGGGCTCGATCGCGCGACGTTGGATCAGGCCGTCGGCGGGCTGGAACTGCTGGCACTGCGCGGTGGTGTCGGCGAAGTCGACATCAATTCGCTCGAACCGCTGCTGCAACAGCGGCTGGTTGAGCAGGAGAACAATCGCTATGCGCCTGAATGGCGCGACAGCCTGCCGCCTGAAGCCGGCGAACTAGCGGCCCGCCTTGCCCGCTGCGTCACTGAGGCAACCGAGCCGCTGGCCTCAGCGCTGGTTCGGCGGCGGCCGGAGGATCGGCGGCTGACGACCAGCTTTACCCTGTCGGAATGGGCGGAGCGGACCGGGCGCGCGCTCGAAGCCGTTGTCGCCGACGAAAACGGCGATCTCTCCGCGCTCTGGTCGGCTGAGGCAGGCGATGCATTGGCGACCGTGCTGCGCGAAGTCATGGCAACCGACGGCCAGATGGAAGCCGATGGACCGCAGTGGATCGACATCATGATGGCGCTGTCGGCCGGCCAGGCCGTCAAGCCACGCGCGCTCAGCCACCCCCGCCTGTTCATCTTCGGGACGCTGGAAGCTCGGCTGCAGAGCGTCGATACGCTCATCCTCGGCGGTCTCAACGAGGGCTCCTGGCCGGGACAGACGGCTAACAATCCCTTCGTCTCGCGCAGCATGAAGACCGAGATCGGCCTCGAACCGCCAGAGCGCCGCATCGGCCAGCTGGCCCACGACTTCGAGATGGCGAACGGCACGACGGATCTGATCTACGCGCGGGCGCTGCGGCAGGGGTCGACGCCGACGGTTGCTTCGCGCTGGCTGCAGCGGCTGATGGCGCTCGGTGGCAAGGACTTTGCGGCCGAACTGAAGAGCCGCGGCGACCGCTTCCGCGACTGGGCGGCGCTGATCGATGCCGGCGAACGCCAGGATCCCGCGCAGCGCCCGGCACCGAAGCCGCCCGCCGCGCTGCAACCAAAAAGCTATTCCTTCAGCGAAGTCGGGCGGCTGCGGCGCGATCCCTACGCCATCTATGCGCGGCGGATTCTCCGTCTCGATCCCATCAATCCCTTCAACAGCGACCCGGGTGCGGCCGAGCGCGGTACGCTCTACCATCGCATCGTCGACCGTTTCACGCGCGAGGGACATCTCGCCTCGGCACCGGATGCATTGCGGGCGATGGAACGCATCCTCACCGAGCTTTTCGACGCGGAACAGTTGCCGCCGCATATCGATGCCGTCTGGCGACCGCGCTTTCGCGAGGTGGCGCGGGCCTTCCTGAATTGGGAAAAGGACCGGCAGCCGCAGATCCGACAAACATTCACCGAGGTACGCGCCGCTGTCGATCTTGACAGCGCGGGTATCCGCCTCACCGGCGTTGCCGACCGCATCGATCTGAAGGGGGGCAAAGCCGCCGACATCATCGACTACAAGACCGGGTTCAACCCGACGCCCCAGCAGGCTCGGGCCCTGCTCGATCCGCAGCTGGCTCTCGAGGCCTATGCCCTGCAGGCCGGCGGCTTTCGCGATATCGGTTCGCTGAGCCCCGATAACCTGCTTTATGTCCGGCTTCGGCCCGGCGATCGGTTCAAGGAAGACCAGGTGAACAACGAACTTGCAAAGGCCAGCGCCCGGACCCAACCCAAGTCGGCGCTGGACCTCGGGCACGAGTCCATTGAGCAGCTCAGCCAGTTCGTGCTTCTGCTGCGCTCCGGCGAGAAGGGGTTTGCGTCGCGACTGATCCCCGCCCAGCAACAGGAATTCGGCGGCGATTACGATCATCTTGCGCGCGTATCGGAATGGTCGACGGCCGAGGCGGAGGAGGCTGCCGACGATGAGTGAACTGGCGGAGCTTCCCACCGGCGACGATGCCGGCACCTGGATCGGCTGGACGACGGTGCAGCAATCGCTGGCCTCAGATCCGACCCGGTCAGCCTGGGTTTCGGCCAATGCCGGCTCCGGCAAGACCCACGTCCTGACGCAGCGTGTGATCCGGCTGCTGCTCGCCGGGGCGCGGCCGTCGGCCATCCTCTGCCTGACCTACACCAAGGCGGCGGCATCCGAGATGTCGAACCGCGTCTTCGACCGGCTGGCCGAATGGGCGACGCTGTCCGATGAGGCGCTCACCAAACGTATCACCGATGTCGAGGGGGCAGTGCCCGATGTCTTCAAACTGGCCGAGGCAAGGCGGCTTTTTGCCAAGGCGCTGGAGACGCCGGGCGGTCTGAAGATCCAGACGATCCATGCCTTTTGCGAAGCGCTGCTGCATCAGTTTCCGCTCGAAGCCAATGTCGCCGGTCATTTCTCGGTGCTGGATGACCGCGCCGCCACCACATTGCTCGCCGACGCGCGGCGCTCGCTGCTGACCGCAACCACGCCTGAGGAGGATGCCGACCTGGCCGAGGCTTTTGCCTATGTGCTCGATCTCGGCGATGAATCCGGGCTGGAGACGCTGCTCGGCGAGATCATCGCCCATCGCAATGCCATCCGCCGCTTCGCGCTCGACGCGGCACAGCGCGGCGGTCTCGATGCCGTGATGCGACAACGGCTCGGGCTCTCCGCCGAGGAGACCGAAACTGGCATTGCCCATCAGTTCTGGCCGTTGCCGGGTCTCTCGGGCGCGACGCTCGACCGATACCTCGAGCTTGCTGACAGCAAGGGGGGCAGCAAGGCGCTGGAAGTCGCCTACGGTCTCAGATTGGCGATGCGCGAGATCGATCCGATGGAGCGCGCCAGCATTCTCGAAAAGGTGATGCTGACCGCCAAAGGCGAGCCGAAGGCCGACGGGCAGTTTGTCGTCAAGGCAATGCTGGCCGAGGCGCCTGACCTTACCAATGCCATTGCCAGCGCCCGGGACCATGTGAGCGCCTGCCGGGACAGACTGAAGCGCATGCGCATGTACCGGGCGACGCGAGCAGCACTGACGCTCGCAGACCGGCTCAACGAGGACTACGCGGAGCTGAAGAAACAGCGCAGCCAGCTGGATTTCGAGGACCTGATCACCCGCACCGCCGAACTCCTGACACGAAGCGGCGTCGGACCGTGGATCCATTACAAGCTGGACCAGGGCATTGACCATATTCTCGTCGATGAGGCGCAGGACACAAGCCCGATCCAATGGAGCGTTATCCAGTCTCTGGCGGAAGATTTTTTCTCCGGCGCCAGTGCCCGGCCGACCCTGAGGACGCTATTTGCCGTCGGCGACGAAAAGCAGTCGATCTATTCCTTCCAGGGTGCACGGCCGGAGCGTTTTTCCGAGGAAAGCGACCGCACGCGGCGGCGCGTTCTTGCCAGCGGTCAGGCATTTTCGCCGGTGCGGCTGCCGCTGTCCTTCCGCTCCACATCGGACGTGCTGTCGGCCGTCGACCATGTCTTCTCAACGCCGGACAATGCGCGGGGCCTCAGCGCCACCGACGAGGCCGTCGTCCACCGGTCGAGCCGCATCGGCCATCCCGGCGAAGTCGACCTCTGGCACATGATCGCGCCGGAGCCCGCCGCCCGGGAAGAGGACTGGACGGCACCCTTCGATGCGACGCCGGAAAGCGCGCCGGCAGCAATCCTGGCGCGGCGCATGGCCGATGTCATGGACAGGCTGGTCGGCCATGAAACGATCATCCACCAAGGAAAAAGCCGGGTTATCGAAGCCGGCGACATCCTGGTTCTGGTGCGCAAGCGCGACGCCTTCGTCAACGCGCTGACCCGCGCCTTGAAGAAGCGCGGCAACATTCCCGTGGCCGGCGCCGACCGACTGGTGCTGACCAGCCACATCGCCATCCAGGATCTGCTGGCGCTCGGGCGCTTCCTGCTGTTGCCGGAAGACGACCTGTCGCTGGCGGCGGTGCTGAAGAGCCCGTTGTTCAACCTCTCCGAGGACGACGTCTTCATGGTGGCGGCGTTGCGCAGCGAGGGCACCAGCGTCTGGCGCCATCTGCAGGCATTCGCCGCGGATGGCAACGAGACCTGCATGGCGGCCGTCGAGCGGCTAAGGCTGTTCATGGCCCTGTCGAAGACCTATTCGGTCCATGACCTCTTCGCCCGTATCCTTGGCAGCCACGGGGGCAGGCGCCAGTTCCTGGCACGCCTTGGAACCGAGGTCAGCGATATCCTCGACGAGTTCCTGACCTTCGCACTCGACCACGAGACCTCCGGGCTGCCCGGCCTGCAGGCCTTCATCTCGACGCTCGAACTGGAAGCGCCCGTCGTCAAGCGCGAGCAGGATAAGGGGCGCAACGAAGTCCGGATCATGACGGTGCACGCTGCCAAGGGGCTGGAGGCGCCAATCGTCTTCCTGGTCGATGGCGGCTCGAAATCCTTTACATCGAGCCATTTGCCGAAGCTTCGGATGCTCGAGGGGCGGGGCGACGAGGTGCCGATGCCGGCCTGGCTGCCTCTGAGCGCGCTCGGCAACTCGCTGACCCAGGCAGATGCCGCCCGCATTCAAGGTCAGGCGGAGGAAGAGTATCGGCGCCTGCTTTATGTCGGCATGACGCGGGCCGCCGACCGGCTCATCATCTGCGGCTATCGCGGCGTTCGTCAGAACCCGGATATCTGGCACACCATGATCGCAACTGCGCTTGGACAACATGCCGAGCGCTGTAGCGAAGCCACTTTTTCAGGTCCGGATGGGGAATGGACGGGATTGCGCTGGCGGGTCGGCGGCGCTGCGCAGGTCTTCGAACAGACAGCTGCGACCGAGGCGAAGGCCGACCGGGCCGCACTTCCAGCCGCTTTGTCGCGGCCCCTGCCCGCACCGCGCCACCTGCCAAGGCCATTGAGCCCTTCGGGCGCCGGCACCATCATCGATGACGAAGCCGGCAATCTTACGGTCGCCTCCAAGCTGTTCGGCGACAAGGGTGCCTCCGATCGCGCACTCGAGAAGGGCCGGCTTGTGCACCGGATGCTGCAGATGCTCCCGGATATCCCGCCGCAGGAGCGCAGCGCTGCTGCACAACGCTATGCCGAGCGCACGACGCGCTACTGGCCAGCCGAGGAACGGCAAGCCCTGGTGAGTTCCGTACTGGCCTTGATCGCGCATGACGCGCTGCAGGGTGTTTTCACCAGCCACGCCCAGGCCGAAGTCTCGATCATGGGCACGCTGCAGTTGGGCGAGCAATCCTATGCTGTTTCCGGGCGCGTCGACCGTTTGGCCGTCCTGGAGGACCGCGTCGTCATCCTCGATTACAAGACCAACCGCGTACCGCCGGCGACGCTGGAGGCCATTCCTTTTGCCCACAAGGCACAGCTGGCAATCTACCGCGAGATCCTGGCGCCGCTCTATCTGGGCAAGCGCATCGACTGCGTTCTGGTCTACTCGGAAGACGCCACAGTCCACACCCTGACGGAGCAAGTCCTCCGATCGGCGCTTGCCGAACTCAAGACAAAGTGAAATACCAATGCTTGAAACTTTGGCACCGCACCATCACATGTGGTTCAACAATAAATCCCGTTAAGGAGCATTTTTATGGCTACCGTGAAGGTCGATAACTCGAATTTCCAGTCGGAAGTTCTGGATTCCGCAGAACCCGTCGTCGTTGATTTCTGGGCTGAATGGTGCGGACCATGCAAGATGATCGCGCCAAGCCTCGAGGAAATTTCCGTCGAGATGGCCGGCAAGGTCAAGGTGGTTAAGCTCAACATCGACGAGAATCCCGAGCTTGCCGCCAAGTTTGGCGTGCGCTCGATCCCGACGCTGGCGCTGTTCAAGGCCGGCGAAGTTGCTGACATCAAGGTCGGTGCCGCACCGAAGTCGGCCTTGTCGAGCTGGATTTCCAACGCCGCCTGATACTATTCATTCGTTAGACATCGAAAAGCCCGGCATGCCGGGCTTTTTGCTATTTTGGTGGTGTACCGTTGTCGGCAAGCACATCGCCGACAAGATAGAGTGAACCGCCAATCAGGATTCGCGGCGGCAGACTATCGGGCTGCAGGCTGGCGGCGATCGAATCCAGTGCTTCGCCCACTGACGACATTGGCTCCGCCACCAGTCCAGCATCGTAAGCAGCGTGGGCGAGGATGACCGGGTCGATCATCGCATCGCTGTGCTTGATCGGCACGCAGAAGACCTTTTCCGCAAGGCCCGCAAAGGCCTTGAAGTAACCGATCGGGTCCTTGGTGTTGATCATGCCGGTGATCAGGAACAGCGGCCGGGGCTGGCGTTCCTCGAAATTGGCGATCGCCTCGGCAATCACCTCGCCGGCGCCGGGATTGTGGCCGCCATCTACCCATATTTCCGCGCCAGCAGGCGCCCGGGCAAAAAGCTTGCCCTCCGTCAGGCGTTGCAGACGGCCCGGCCATTCGACCGTGGTCATCGCCTTCTCCATCATCGCATCGGTGACGATGAAACCGGCTGCCTTGACGGCGCGGATCGCGGCGGCGGCATTGGCATGCTGATGGCGCCCAGGCAATCGCGGCAAGGACAGATCGGCAAGACCGAATTCGTCCTGGTAGACGAGCCGCCCATATTCCTCATGGGCCGAAAAATCCTGGCCGAACACGGCCGTTGGGCAATGCAAACGCTCGGCCGTCGTCGTCAGCACGTCAAGCGCCGCGTCATATTGCTGGTGACCGATGACGACAGGAATGCCGCGCTTCATGATACCCGCCTTTTCGGCGGCGATCAGCTCGACCCTATCACCGAGATAGGGCTGGTGATCGAGCGAGATCGGCATGATGACGGAGACGGCGGGATCGGAGATGACGTTGGTGGCATCGAAACGGCCGCCGAGGCCAACCTCGATAATCGCCGCATCGGCCGGATGCTCCGAAAACAGCAGGAACGTCACCGCGGTCAGGATTTCGAAGACGGTGATCTTCTGGCCGGCATTGGCATCGGCAACGCGACGCAGCGCCTCTGCGAAGACGGCATCATCCACCAGCTGGCCACGGCCGCCCTTGACGCCGATGCGGTAGCGTTCGTGCCAGTTGACCAGATGCGGCGAGGTATGGACGTGGACGCTCTTGCCGCCCGCCTCGAGAAGCGCGCGGCAGAAGGCGGTGACGGAGCCCTTGCCGTTGGTGCCGGCGACATGGATCACCGGCGGCAGTTTCTTCTGCGGATTGCCGAGAATCTCCAGCAGCCCGGTGATGCGCTCGAGCGAGAGGTCGAACCCCTTGGGATGCAGACCGAGGAGCTTGTCTATCTCCCGTTCTGCCTCACTTGTGGTCGATTGATCCATGGAGCTCATTGCGCACCTCCGCTGTTCGGCCGCCCGTCGCTCAGGCGTGGGCGGCCATCGGCAGCATGACTTCGCCCTGATGGGCCGAAGCGCTTGCCGGCTGTTTGGTCAGGATCTTCAGAAGCCGGGCCAGCATCTCAGGGATGTCATGGCGCTTGATGACCATGTCGACCATGCCATGCTCAAGCAGATATTCCGAGGTCTGGAAGCCTTCCGGCAGTTTTTCGCGGATCGTCTGCTCGATAACGCGCTTGCCGGCAAAGCAGATCTCGGCGCCCGGTTCGGCCAGATGGACGTCGCCCAGCATAGCGTAGGAAGCGGTAACGCCGCCCGTGGTCGGGTTGGTCAGCACGACGATATAGGGCTGGCCGGCTTCCTTCAGCATGTCGACGGCAACGGTCGTGCGCGGCAGCTGCATCAGCGACAGGATGCCTTCCTGCATGCGCGCCCCACCGGAGGCCGGGAACATAACGAGCGGGCATTTCTCGGCGATGGCGCGTTCGAATGCCTTGACGATCGCTTCACCCGCAGCAAGGCCGAGAGAGCCGCCCATGAAATTGAACTCGTGCACGACGGCAACGATCTTCAGGCCCTGCAGCTTTCCGACACCGGCAAGAATCGTGTCTTCCTGCTCTGTCTTGACGCGGCTGTCCTTGAGGCGATCGCTGTATTTCTTGGAATCGCGGAATTTCAGCGGGTCCTGGGCGACCTTAGGCTGCACCAGCGCTTCATATTCGCCATTGTCGAACAGGTCGAGCAGACGCGCCTTGGCCGGCATCTTCATATGGAAGCCGGAAGCGGGAATGACCCATTTGTTGTCTTCCAGATCCTTGTGAAAGACCATTTCGCCGGTCTCCGGGCATTTGATCCAGAGATTTTCAGCGATATCGTCGCGACGGCCCAGCATGGAATTGATCCGCGGGCGAACGTAATTCGTGATCCAGTTCAAATCGACGTCTCCTGAATGACTGAATTGACCGAAGCCAATGTGGGGACACTATTCGGCAGCAACAAGGCGCGCCGAACGGGTTCCGGTTGATAGACCACGGACGAGGGTCGCCACCGCCTGTACGGTATCGGCGGTTGCCTTGCCATCCTTGGTCAGCGAATTGGCGACCTGATTGACGATCGCGGTGCCGACCACGACGCCATCGGCGGCAGCGCCGATGACCTTGGCGTGCTCTGCAGTCTTGACGCCGAAGCCGACGCAGACCGGCAGGTCGGTATGGCTCTTGATGCGGCGAACCGCAGCCGAGACCATGCTCGGATCAGCCATGGCGGACCCGGTGATGCCGTTCATCGAAACATAGTAGACGAAGCCGGAGGTGTTGCGCAGCACCATCGGCAGGCGCTTGTCATCGGTGGTCGGGGTTGCCAGGCGGATGAAGTTGACGCCCTTACGGATCGCCGGGATGCAGAGTTCGTCGTCCATCTCGGGCGGCAGGTCGACGACGATCAGGCCGTCAATGCCGGATGCCAGCGCGTCGTCGAGGAACTGTTCGACACCGTAAATGTAGATGGGATTGTAATAGCCCATCAGCACGATCGGCGTTGTGTCATCTGTCTTGCGGAAGTCTGCGGCGAGCTGCAGCGTCTTCTTCAGCGTCTGCCCGGCTTTCAGCGCACGCTGGCCAGCCATCTGGATGGCCGGACCATCGGCCATAGGGTCGGAAAAGGGCATGCCGAGTTCGATGACGTCGGAGCCGGCTTCCGGCAGGGCCTTCATGATGCCGAGCGACGTATCGTAGTCGGGATCGCCGGCCATGAAATAGGTGACGAGCGCCGGACGGCCCTCGGCTTTCAGGTCTGCGAAGCGTTTGTCCATACGTGCGGTCATGTCAGAGCTCCACGCCTAGAATTTTGCCGACCGTGAAGATGTCCTTGTCGCCGCGGCCACAGAGATTCATCACGATGATCTGGTCCTTGTCCATTTTCGGAGCGCGCTTGATGACCTCGGCCAGGGCATGGGCCGGCTCGAGCGCCGGGATGATGCCCTCGAGGCGGGTCAGCATCTGGAAGGCGGCGAGCGCCTCTGTGTCCATGATTGGCACGTATTCGACGCGACCCATGTCCTTCAGCCAGGAATGTTCGGGGCCGATGCCGGGATAATCGAGGCCGGCCGAGATCGAATGGCCTTCCTTGATCTGGCCGTCGCGGTCCTGAAGCAGGTAGGTGCGGTTGCCGTGCAGGACGCCTGGCGAACCGGCGGTCAGCGAGGCGCAGTGCTCCTCACCCTCAAGGCCCTTGCCGCCGGCTTCGACGCCGACGATCTTGACGCTCGGATCGTCGAGGAACGGATGGAAGAGACCGATGGCGTTTGATCCGCCACCGACGGCTGCGACCAGCATGTCCGGCAGGCGGCCTTCGGCGGCCATCATCTGTTCCTTGGCTTCCTTGCCCATCACAGACTGGAAATCGCGGACCATTTCCGGATAGGGGTGCGGGCCGGCTGCAGTGCCGATCATGTAGTAGGTGTCGTCGACATTGGTGACCCAGTCGCGCAGCGCCTCGTTCATGGCGTCCTTCAGGGTGCCGTGACCGGAGGACACCGGCACGACCTCGGCGCCGAGCAGCTTCATGCGGAACACGTTCGGTGCCTGGCGCTCAACGTCGGTGGCGCCCATGTAGACCACGCAGGGCAGACCGAAACGGGCGGCGACGGTGGCGGAGGCCACGCCATGCTGTCCGGCGCCGGTCTCGGCGATGATACGGGTCTTGCCCATGCGCTTGGCCAAAAGGATCTGGCCGATGCAATTGTTGATCTTGTGCGAACCGGTGTGGTTGAGCTCGTCGCGCTTGAAATAGATCTTCGCGCCGCCAAGCTCGGCGGTCAGGCGCTCGGCAAAATAGAGCGGGCTCGGGCGACCGATATAATGGGTGTTGAGATAGTCGAGCTCGGCCTTGAAGGTCGGATCGGTCTTGGCATTTTCCCATTCGGCCTGCAGGTCGAGGATCAACGGCATCAGCGTCTCGGCGACGAAGCGTCCGCCGAAGATACCGAAGCGGCCGTCTTCATCGGGTCCGGCTCGGTAGGAATTCACGTTTGGCATCTCGTTCACTGTCAGCTCCCTGAGGCTGTTGCCGGCATGCGCGCTGCGGCAACGGCGTCGAAAAATTCGTCGATCATCGTCAGATCCTTCACGCCCGGTGCCGTCTCCACACCCGACGAGATATCAATACCGGATGCCTTGGTCGAGGCGAGCGCAAGGGCGACATTGTCCTTGTTCAGGCCACCGGAAAGCATGTAATCCACGCGGCCGTCAAGCCAGGCCATCAGGCTCCAATCGAAAGCAACGCCGTTTCCGCCCGGCAGTTCCGATCCCTTCGGTGCCTTGGCGTCGAACAGGAAGCGATCGGCAATGCCGATATAGGCCTCGACGCGGCGCAGATCTTCCGCATCGCGAACGGAAAAGGCCTTCATGACGATCACATTATAGAGCGCCTTGATGGTCAGCACCCGCTCCGGGCTCTCGTGGCCGTGCAGCTGCAATATGTCTGGGCGAACCAGCGCCATGATCTCGTCGAGGTCGTCATTGTCGGGATCGACGACGACGGCGACAATCAAAGCCTTACCGCGCACGCGATCGGCCAGCGCTCCGGCCAGATCGGGCTCGATATAGCGCGGGCTTTTTTCGAAGAAGATGAAACCGATGTGGGTGGCGCCGCGCTCGACAGCGCGATCGACCGTCTCGGCCGTCTTCAATCCGCAAATCTTGATATCGGGTTTCATGGCAGGCAAGTGACACGAAATGGCTGAAGAGTCGAGCCTCTTCGCAAGGAGTGCGGCATTTCGGACGCCTGTGGGGCTAACTGAAATCAATGGCGTGCAGCTGGCTTCCATGTCGCTTCAGCCAGGATTTCGCATCTTCCATGTGCGGGCACAGCTTTTTGCAGAGGGTCCAGAAACGCGGTCCGTGATTCATTTCCTTCAAATGCGCCACCTCATGGGCGGCGAGGTAATCGATGACTTCAGGCGGCGCCATCAGGATGCGCCAGGAAAAGCTCAGATTGCCTTGCGAGGAGCAGGAGCCCCAGCGACTGCGTGTGTCCTTCATGGTGATCGACGCGACCTTTGCGCCGATCGTGGCCGCGTGCAGCTTCACCAGCCGCTCGAGATCGGTTCGAGCTTCCTTTTTGAGGAAGGTAGCGATCCGCCGCCCCGCATGCTCCGGCAGGCCGCTGACCCGCAGGATGCGCTCGCCGTCGAGATGCAAGGCCTCGGTGATCCCGCGCAGGCTCCCGGAGTGCTCGATCTGGTGGGGGATACCGCGGATCAGGATCTCGCTGCCTTCGCCAAGCTTGGTATCGAGCTCGAATTTCGCGAGCTTGGTGATCAGCCATCCCTGGTGACGGTCGAGGAAAGCATTGATTTCGCGCGAAGGCACACCGTGCGGCACCGTCATCTTCAGCGCCCGCCCGCCGGGCTCGATGCGCAGCGTGATGCGCGTGGCGCGCTCGTTCTTGCGGATGGTAAGGGGCATCAGCCGGCCGTTGAGGTCGAGCGTACGCGTTTCCGGCGCCGGCGGTGTCCGAACTGATCTGCGGGCTTTTGAAAGAAGCGGAAACATCGGCTCCACTTATATGATTCGAGGCGACGTCTGGCAAAGAAAAACCGGCATCTCGCGATGCCGGTTGATCTGTCGATCAGGGGGTCTGGAACTCGGGCCCCTGACCTTCGCCCGGGCGTTTCACCGCGTTGCGTTCGCGCATGAAACGGTCGAACTCTTCCTGGTCCTTGGCACGGCGCAATTCGCGCACATAGCTATCGAACTCGGCGCGCATTTCATCCAGCTTGCGGCGTTCCTGCTCGAGACGGTCGAGCTCGGCCTGCCGCCAGTCGTCGAAGACGACATTGTCGCTGTTGAAGTGCTGGCGATAACGGCGGCTGTTGCGGCGGAAGCCGCAGAACATGCCATCGGTGGCTTGGTTGATGTCTCTCTTGAAGCCTCTCAGGCGTTCGCCGAAAAGGATATAGGCGAGCATGGCAAGACCCAGCGGCCAGAAGACCACAAAGCCGAGAACCATGAGCGCGATGGTTGCCGGTGTCCACTCCGGCCGAATCAATGCAGACTGATTCATCGTGAGGTACCTCGATAATGCGGCCGGCTGAATGCCGGAACCGCTGGAATCGATGTGGGAATGGCTGCGTGCAGCTTCAATACAGACCGCCGGGAATTCGACCCTTGGGCTGCCTTGACGATACGAAATCACGGTTTCGCCGGTCTCCGGCCAACTTTCAGCCTTTTATCAGACCCCAGTCGGCCCGGCACCGCGGGAATGGGTTTTCGCAAATGCCAGAATGCGCGGCGCTATCTCGCGGCGGAAGCGTGAGCCGTTGAAGACACCGTAGTGGCCGACATCGGGCTGCAGGTAATGCATGCGCATGGCATCCGGAATATTGCTGCAGATGGTTTGGGCCGCCTCAGTCTGGCCGACGCCGGAGATGTCGTCGTTTTCGCCCTCGACCGTCAACAGCGCCACCTTGCGGATGGCGGATGGGTCGACGCGGTGGCCCCGATGGTGCAACTCCCCCTTCGGCAAAGAATGCTTCATGAAGACCTCCTCGACCGTCTGCAGGTAGAACTGCGAGGTGAGGTCCATGACGGCCAGGTATTCGTCGTAGAATTCGCGGTGTTTTTCCGGCTCCCCGTCATTCTTGACGAGGTGCATGAAGAAATCCTTCTGGGCGATGACGTGCCTGTCTAGGTTCATCGACATGAAGCCGGAGAGCTGCAGAAAGCCCGGATAGACCGGTCGGCCGAAGCCCGGCAGCGGCCAGGGAACATTCATCACCACATTCTCGGCAAACCACTCGATCGGCTTGTCCATTGCGAGCTTGTTGACCCCAGTCGGATTGATGCGGGTGTCGATCGGACCGCCCATCAACGTCATCGAGGATGGCGACATCGGATCGCCGGCCTCCTCCATCAGCGCTGCGGCCGCCAGGACAGGCACGGATGGCTGGCAAACGGCGACCACATGGGTGTCATGCCCGAGGTGGTGCAGCATGGCGATGATATAGTCGATGTAATCGTCTAGATCGAAATCCCCTTCTTCCATCGGCACCATGCGGGCATCCGTCCAGTCGGTGATGTAGACTTCGGCGGCGGGGAGTAGGGCCTCGACCGTGCCGCGCAGCAGCGTCGCGTAGTGGCCCGACATCGGCGCGACGATCAGGATCCGCGGGTCTGGCGGATGGCCTTCTGGCAATGCCCTTTTGAAATGGATCAAGCGGCAGAAAGGCTTCTGCCAGACGATATTTTCCTCTGCCTTCACGGCCTTGCCATCGATGAGGGTCTGCTTCAACCCGAACTCCGGCTTGCCATACCGGCGCGTGCTGCGCTCGAAAACCTCTAGGCTGGCGGCGATGGTCCTGCCGAAGGGCGTTTCGGCCAGCGGGTTGAGCGGATTGTCGTAAGCCTGGCGCATCATCCCGGCGGCTGCGCGGAACGGTACCATGACCGCATGGTTCAGTTCATAGAGGTGATAGAACATGATCGGCATTACCTTTTCGACTGAGGCCGAAAGACAGCACGCTCGTGAGCGCCCAGGTCGGTATTGCCTGTTTCATTAGCATCTTTTGTTGGAGCCAGACACAGTTACTGCTCCAAAAAACATAAAATGCCGGAGAAATGATCTCCGGCATAGGACTGTGGCCTTGGTTGATCTTAGCGATCGGCCTGGAACGTCTGGCGCTGGTCGCCGAGACCTTCGATACCGAGTTCTACGACGTCACCCGGCTTGAGGTATTGCGGTGGCTTCATGCCCATGCCGACCCCGGGAGGCGTTCCTGTCGAGATGACATCGCCCGGATGCAGCGACATGAACTGGCTGAGGTAGGAGACCAGGTAGGCGACGCCGTAGACCATGGTCTTCGTTGAGCCATCCTGCATCGTCTTGCCGTTGACCTTCAGCCACATGCCGAGGTTCTGCGGGTCGGCGACCTCGTCCTTGGTCACCAGCCAGGGGCCGATCGGGCCGAATGTGTCGCAGGACTTGCCCTTGGTCCATTGGCCGGCGCGTTCCGTCTGGAAGGCACGCTCGGAGACGTCATGCGAGACACAATAGCCGGCAATGTAATCCAGTGCGTCAGCTTCGCTGACATATTTCGCCGTCTTGCCGATGACGACACCCAACTCGACTTCCCAATCGGTCTTTTCCGATCCGCGGGGGATAAGCACGGTATCGTTAGGGCCGACGATGGCGGAGCTGGCTTTCATGAAGATGATCGGCTCAGGCGGCACGGTGGCGCCGGTCTCGGCAGCATGGTCGGAGAAATTGAGGCCGATGCAGATGAACTTGCCCGTGCCCGCAACGCAGGCGCCGATCCGGCCGGCCGCCAGCTCGGGCAGGCTGGAAGGGTCGATCGCCGCCAGTTTGGCGAGGCTGTCGGGATGGATTGCCGCGCCGCCGATGTCGGCGACGTGGGCAGAGAGATCGCGAATCTTGCCTTCCTTGTCCAGAAGGGCCGGCTTTTCCTTGCCGGGCTCGCCGACGCGCATCAGTTTCATGGTCTTGTCCTTCCTGCCATTCTCTTCGCAATGGTGCTCAGCCACATATGAACGAAACATTCACCTGTGTCATCCGAGGATTTCGGTGTGACTCTACGCCGACCCTTTCCCTTGGCAACATCCTACAGATTTTCATGTCGGATATCCCATACATCCGACGAGAATATTCACTCTAAAATGCGCTTAGAACAGCTCCTCGAGAGCAGGTCCAAGCGGCACGATCCGGGTTGGGTTCAGGGTCTCGATCGAATAGTAGCCGCGTTTGATGTGGTCGAAACTGACGGTCTCGGCGATACCCGGCCAGTCGAGCATGCGCCGGCAGAAAGCGCTCAGGTTGGCATAATCCGACAGGCGGCGGAGATTGCATTTGAAGATGCCGTGATAGGCGACATCGAAGCGCACGAGCGTGACGAATAGGCGGATATCGGCTTCGGTCGGGTGGTCGGCAAACAGGAAAGGTTTTCCGTCAAGTTCCGCCTCCACCCAGTCGAGGCAGCCGAATACGTCGGCAAATCCCTCTTCGTAGGCGACCTGCGTGGTGGCAAAGCCCGTACGATAGACGCCGTTGTTGAGTGCGGGATAGATGCGGGCGTTGAAGGCGTCGATCTCTTCTCGGCGGTTTGCCGGATAAAGATCGATCGAATTGGATGCGAGGTCACCGAAGCCGTCGTTCATCATCCTGAGGATGTCGGAGGACTCGTTGTTGACGATGGTCCCGGTCTGCTTGTCCCAGAGGACGGGCACCGTTGCCCGTCCGGTAAAGTGCGGATCGGCGCGGGTGTAGATCTCGTGCATGTAACGGGCGCCGTTGACCGGATCGTCGGTGGCGCCGGGATAATCGCCAAACTGCCAGCCTTGCTTGGTGAGGGCCGGCTCGACCACCGAGATATCGATGACAGTCTCCAGGCCCTTCAGCACGCGGCCGATCAGCGTGCGCGACGCCCAGGGGCAGATCAACGCCACATAGAGATGGTAGCGACCGGCCTGCGCGGCAAAACCATCGGTGCCTGTCGGGCCGGCGCTGCCATCAGGCGTCACCCAGTTGCGGAAGCTCGACGTCTGGCGAACGAAGCCGCCCTTTTCATCCTTTGCCTGCACAGGCTGCCAGTCTTCCGTCCACTTACCATCGATCAGCATCGCCTTCTCCTCCACGCGCGCGAGAACCCTGTTCTAGCCGCTCTATCCGAAAGAGAAATCACACATTGTTGAAACAGACCGTCACCCACGGAGAGCGATCGGAAGCGGCTATGATCTGGACTATAACGGTTCGCACGCTATACCTCGTCAGGCATTCTGCCCAAACAAGGACGCACTTACCCGAAGTGCCGACCGTTTCGAGAGAGAACATCATGACCAGCAGCAACAGCCGCGAATCCAACTATCCGATCGAACCGCTTTTCCTCGATCGTTGGTCTCCCCGCGCCTTCAGCAACGAAACGATGCCCGAAGCCGATCTCCTGACGATCCTCGAGGCTGGCCACTGGGCTGCTTCTTCCTACAACCACCAGCCCTGGCGTTTCGTCTATGCGCTGCGCGGCTCGGAGCAGTGGGATACCTTCATGAGCCTGCTGATCGACTTCAACCAGGGCTGGGTGAAGTCGGCCGCCGCGCTGTTGTTTATCGTCTCGCGCACCCACTCCGGCGAACTCGGCTCGGATGACCAGAAGCCGATCTACAGCCATTCCTTCGACGCCGGCACCGCATCGGGCTATGTCGCCCTGCAGGCGCATCTCTCCGGCTATGCAGCGCACGGCATGACCGGCGTCCATTTTGACAAGGTTCCGGGCGCCCTCGGCATTCCGGACGGCTTCCGCGTCGAATGCGCCGTTGCCATCGGCAAGATCGGCGACAAGAGCCAGCTGCCGGAAGGCCTGCGCGAGCGCGAAGTTCCAAGCCCGCGCAAGCCTCTTTCGGAAGTCGCCTTCAACGGCAAGTTCGTCGCCAAGTAAGGTCGCCGCCCATTGAAAAGCCCGCGCTGCAGATCTTGCGGCGCAGGCTTTTTCATGACTGGATTTGGACGAGCCTCAGATGTCGAGGTTGGCGACGTTGAGCGCGTTGTCCTGGATGAACTCGCGGCGCGGCTCGACTTCGTCGCCCATCAGGCGGGCAAACAGGCTGTCGGCATCGACGGCATCGTTGACGCGCACCTGCAGCAGCGAGCGGACGTTCGGATCGAGCGTCGTTTCCCAGAGCTGCTCGGCATTCATCTCGCCAAGACCCTTATAGCGCTGCATCGACAGGCCCTTGCGGCCGCTGGCAAAGACAGCTTCCAACAGCGCGCGGGCGCCCGAAATTTCCGTTTCGCCGTCGCGGCGCACGAGCTTCGGCGGCACGTCGTAGATTTCCTTCAGGCGCGGGCCGAGCTGATCGATGTGGCGAGCGTCGGACGATCCGATCAGCGCCATGTCGAGGGTGATGACTTCCTTGACGCCGCGCACGGTGCGTTCCAGGCGCAGACCGCCTTCGGAGGTCATGTCGCCGATCCAGCCGCGTTCGGTCTCCTCGGCGATGATATCGAGGCGCCGCGCCACTTCGGCGACGATGGTTGCTGCCCGGACGGGATCGCTGACCACGTCGGCGTTCAGCGCACCGGCAATCGCCGCCTGCTCGACGACGGCGCGGTTGTAGCGCGAATGCAGGTTTTCGAGCAGCGCCCGCAGGCGCAGCGCATCCTGGATGACTTCGCGCAGGTCCTGGCCGGAGCGAACTTCGCCGCTGCCGAGCCGCAGGCTGGCATCGTCGAGGCCCTGGCCGATCAGATATTCTTCCAGCGCCTTCTCGTCCTTCAGGTACTGGATCGATTTGCCGCGCGAGACTTTGTAGAGCGGCGGCTGGGCGATGTAGATATGGCCGCGCTCGATCAACTCAGGCATCTGCCGGAAGAAGAAGGTCAGCAGCAATGTGCGGATATGGGCGCCGTCGACGTCGGCGTCCGTCATGATGATGATCTTGTGGTAGCGCAGCTTGTCGGCGTTGAACTCGTCCTTACCGATGCCGGTACCGAGCGCGATGATCAGCGTGCCGATTTCCTGGCTGCCGAGCATCTTGTCGAAACGGGCGCGCTCGACGTTGAGGATTTTACCACGCAGCGGCAGGATGGCCTGGTTTTCACGCGAACGACCCTGCTTGGCTGAGCCGCCGGCGGAATCCCCTTCGACGAGGAAGACTTCGGACTTGGTCGGATCGCGCTCGGAGCAGTCGGCGAGCTTGCCGGGAAGCGAGGCGATGTCGAGGGCGCCCTTGCGGCGGGTCAGTTCGCGGGCCTTCTTGGCGGCTTCGCGGGCCATGGCGGCTTCGGCCACCTTGCCGATCAGGATCTTGGCCTCGGTCGGGTGTTCTTCGAGCCAGGTGCCGAGCGCTTCGTTGACGAGGCTTTCGACGACAGGGCGGACTTCTGACGAAACCAGCTTGTCCTTGGTCTGCGAGGAGAACTTCGGGTCCGGCACTTTCACCGACAGAACGGCCGTCAGGCCCTCGCGGCAGTCATCGGCCGTCAGCGTCACTTTCTCGCGCTTGCTGATGCCCGAGGTCTCGCCATAGGACGTGATCTGCCGGGTCAGGGCGCCGCGGAAGCCGGCCATATGGGTGCCGCCGTCGCGCTGGGGGATGTTGTTGGTGAAGCACAGCACGTTTTCGTGGTAGCTGTCGTTCCACCACATCGCCACTTCGACGACGATGCCGTCCTTTTCGCCGCGGATGGCGACGGGCTTGTCGACCAGCGGCTTCTTGGCGCGATCGAGGTAGACGACGAAAGCTTCGAGGCCGCCGTCATAGAGCATCTCGACCTGCTTGACGTCGGAATGACGCTTGTCGGTCAAGAGGATGCGGACGCCGGAATTCAGGAAGGCGAGTTCGCGCAGCCGGTGCTCCAGCGTGGCGAAATCGAATTCGATCATCGTGAATGTTTCGGTGCTCGGCTGGAAGGTCACTTCCGTGCCGGTCTCGCCGCCGCTGTCGCCGAGCGTCACCAGCGGAGCGTCGGCAACGCCGTGGCTGAAGCTGATCTCATGGATCTTGCCCTGACGCTTGATGCGCAGCTTGAGCCAGACCGACAGCGCGTTGACGACGGAGACGCCGACGCCGTGCAGACCGCCGGACACCTTGTAGGAGTTCTGGTCGAATTTGCCGCCGGCATGCAGCTGGGTCATGATCACTTCGGCAGCGGATATGCCCTCGCCGGTGTGGATATCCGTCGGGATACCGCGACCGTTGTCGGTCACCGTCACCGAGCCATCGGGGTTCAGTGTCACCGTGACGAGGTCGGCGTGGCCGCCGAGCGCTTCGTCGATGGCGTTGTCCACCACTTCATAGACCATGTGATGCAGGCCGGAGCCGTCATCCGTGTCGCCGATATACATGCCCGGGCGCTTGCGCACAGCATCGAGGCCCTTCAGGACCTTGATGGAGTCTGCGCCATACTCAGGACTGGCGGCATTTTCGGTCGCGGGAATATCGGTCATGTCTTGAAGTCTTTCGTGTTATCGCAGGGCGCGACGATCCTTGCGAATCATCGATTTACCTCCCCGGACTATAGGGGCATTTCATAGTCAATGCCAAATATATGGCCTCGAAACCACGGATTAAGCAGGGGATTACGGCTGATTTCAGCCGGATTTCCGAGCCCTCTCGAGGATGGCGTCCAGTGCTTCTACAGCATCCCGATCGAGAAAGCGAAATTGTCCGGCCAGCCGGTTGGCGAGCGCCGTGTAATGGGGCTCCATTCCCGAGGTGTCGATGACGACACGGGGGTCAGAACCGCGCGCCAGCATGAACAACTCCTCGGCCTCGTCCCAGATGATATTGAAATAGCCGGCGATCCGCTGCAGCAGCGCAAAGGTCGGCAGGCCGCGCTTGCCGTGCTCCAGCGCCGAGAGGTAGGAAGGCGTCACATCGAGCGCCGCCGCCATTTCCTTCTGCGTCACACCCTTGCGTTCCCGAAGCTTGCGGACCGCTTCGCCGAACGGCGTCATGGGCCGTCTCCGGGCCGACGGGCGAGGCGGATATAGAGCGCACCCTCGCCGCCATGATGCTGGGCGGCCGATTCATAGGACGAGATCAGGTAGCGGAAATCCGGCTTCGAGAACCAAAGGGGCGCGGCCCGCTTGAGCGCGCCTTCGCTGCCCATCGAGCTGCCCTTGCCGGTGATAACGAGCACATGGCGCAGCCCGCGCATATGCGCCCGGACCAGGAAGTCGAGCAGTAGGTCATGCGCCTCGTCCTGATAGAGCCCGTGCAGGTCGATGCGGGCCTCGAGCGGCAGGCGGCCCTTGGCGATCTTGCGCTTGACCGGGCGCTCCAGCGGCTGGTGCTGCTTCAGCGATGGCTGCGGCTTCTGCGGCATGGGCAGCGGCTGGTGGGAAATCGGAATTTTGGCCGGGTTGACCGGTGGCTCGCGGCTCGCCTCTTCGGCGGCCTGCTGTTCGGCGAGGAACAGGTCGAGTGCCTTCATCTGGCCCATGTGCTGCGGCAACGGCCGGGTGCTCTTGGCAACCTTGCTCCAGAGAACCCGTTCCTCGGGGCTGAGCTTGCGATCCTTCGCCATCAGCCAAACCTCGCGGCAGCGGCCTTGGGAAGCAGGATATGGAAATCAGCGTCGTGGCGAACCGTGCCCGCCAGTTCGCCGGCATCGTATCCGGAGCCCGTGAAGATATCGCCGCGCGCCGGGCCGACGATCGCCGAGCCGGTGTCGAGGGCCAGCATCAGCCGCTGGAACGGCTTGCCGCCGTCGAGATGGGTGAGTTCTTCCGCGCGGATGAAGAACGGAGACCCGAAGGTGTGGATCAGCCTGTCGACGGCCAGCGACCGGCCCGCCACCAGCGGTACCTTGGCCGCAGCAATCGGACCCGCCTGCGGATCGGCGACATCGGCCTCCCGGAAGAAAATGTACGAGCGATTGTGCGCGAGGACCGCGTCGACCTCGTCGGGATGGGCATAGAGCCAGTCCCGGATGGTTTGCATCGAGATCGTCGCGCGGTCGAGTTCGCCGCGATCGATCAGCAACCGGCCGACCGCCGAGAAAGGATGCCCGGCCTTGGCAGCATAGGTGATGCGCCCCAGCCGACCGTCCGGGTAGCGCAGTCGCGCAGCACCCTGGACGTGAACGAAGAAGACGTCGACCTTGGATTTTGCCCAGGCGATCTCCAGGCCCTTGCCATCCAGATAGCCTGCCGAGATCTCGCCGCGGTCCGGATACGCATCGATGATGCCGTCCCGCAGACGGGCGAACATGTAGGAGGGATCGAGGTTTGCGGGGCGATTTGTATCGTCGAGATCGATCAGATCGTCAGGGCGCCGATAGAACGGATAGCGATAGACCGAGTCTGCCGTCTCCGACACGTCGATTTCCGGCTCGAAGAAGGCGGTGACGAAACCCTGCCGGTCTTCGCTGCGGCGGATAAGAAACGGCCGGCAGTGCGCCTCGAAAAAGGCACGGGCATCGGCGGCGCTCTCCGGCATGACGTCCTGCGCCGCTTCCAGCAGCGGCAGCAGATCGGTCGTGGTCAGTCCGAGCGAACCCGTACGGTAGGGTTTGGCCTCTGTCACATGCCGATGGCAGGCCCGCATCGCATCAAAAAGGCCGGAGGGATCGTCATCCCCCCAGCCCTTCAGTTCGTCAAAGGTCGTCGGCTCCAGCAAAAACTCGTCGGATCGGACACTCATTGCTCAGATTCGGTCGCCACAAGTTTCCAGTTCGGATCGCGCGAGCGCGTGTCACGGGCGAAGGTCCAGAGATCGCTGACCTCGGTGACCTGCTCGGCGTCGCCATCGACCAGAACATCGGCCTTGTCGTAGGTGGCAGAGATCATCTGGCTGACGATGCGGACCGTCACCAGCGCTTCCGTGTCCTTGACCTCGGCATTCATGATGTCGCTCTTGTCGATGCCGACGAAGCTGGACTTGACCCTTTCGCCGCGCGATTCACGCTCGCTGATCGCAGCATCGAAACCCTCGTAGACTTCCGTCGACAACAGACCCTTCAGCGCGTTCCGGTCGCCGTCGGCAAAGGCCATGACGATCATCTCGTAGGCCATCCGGGCGCCCTTGACGAACTCCTTCGGGTCGAAGGACGGGTCGATCTTGACCACTTCGCGGAGCGAGGCGTTGAGCGGCGTCTCTAGCTTGGCATAGGCATCGACGGCCGCAAAACGGTTTTCGTCGTCGACGGCATCGCGCTTCGGCAGCGTCACGACCTTGCCGGAGTCGGGAGAATCGGGGCCTGTGGCCGCGTCGCGCGGTGAGTAGAGATCACGCGGAGGTTTCTCCGTTCCCGTGCGGCGACCAAGGACGCTGCGCAGCTGAAGGAAGATCAGCACCGCTGCGACCAGAAAGAAAATCGTCACAAAGTCATTCGAACCCATATCGCTCCGGCACCACTGTTCACATTCGCAGTTTCAACACCCATATAGTCTGCATAGTGCCATCATTCAAATAGCAGGTCCTTATCTTTGTGCCATGCTACCTTCGAATGCCGTTCGAGCCGCCTGTCCCCTGGAGAGAAACCATGCGCCAATCGCTTATTCCTGCCTTCATCCTATTGCTGCCGCTGGCCGAGATTGCCGGCTTCGTGGTGGTCGGCAAGGCGATCGGTATCTGGGCTACCCTTGGGCTGGTGATACTCAGCGTGCTTGTCGGTGCCGTGCTGCTGCGGGCCCAGGGACTGAGCATCCTGCGCCGGATGTCCCTGGCAAGCCGCGACGGCGGCGTGCCAGGACGCGATCTAGTGCACGGCGTCATGGTCGTGATCGCCGCTTTCCTGCTGCTTGTGCCGGGCTTCATCACAGACATACTGGGCCTGCTGCTCTTCATCCCCGGCGTGCGCGACCTGGCCTGGAAATATCTCAGTCGGCGCATCATCGTCATGACCTCGTCACCCGCCTTCAACCGCTCGCGCGGCGCGCCGCCGGAAAAGTCGAACGGCAGTGGGCCGGTTGTCGACCTCCATGCCGATGATTTTCGTCGCGGCCCTAACCCGAACTCGCCATGGTCTGACCCCAAGCGCTTGAAAGACTGAGAAGCCCGCCGCGAAGGCCGGGCCGCAAGGGTTGTAAGCCCCGATCTGAAATGGTAGATGGCGACACCATTTTGAGCCGCGAGGAAGTGCCATGGCCGACGAAATCAACGGCGAGACCGCCCCCAGCCTATCCGTTCTTGCCCAGTACACGAAGGATCTGTCCTTCGAAAATCCCGGCGCGCCACGCTCGCTGCAGTCGCGCGACAAGCCGCCGGAAATCAACATCAACGTCAACGTCAATGCCAACCCGCTGTCGGATACCGACTTCGACGTCGTGCTGACGCTGAATGCCGATGCCAAGGATGACGGAAAGACCGTGTTCCATACCGAGCTGGTCTATGGCGGCGTCTTCCGTGTCGTCGGTTTCCCGCAGGAGCACATGCTGCCGCTGCTGTTCATCGAATGCCCGCGCCTGCTGTTCCCGTTCGCCCGTCAGATCATTGCCGACGTGACGCGCAACGGCGGCTTCCCGCCGCTGATCATCGACCCCATCGATTTCGCGACGATGTTCACCCAGCGCGTCGCCGAGGAACAGACCCGCGCGCAGGTAAGCTCCGTCCCGAACTGAGCCTCGATCCATTCTGTTATGAAAATGCCCGGCTTGACCGGGCATTTTTTATGGCTGCTGGACGGAGCCGTATTTCCGCCAGATGCTGTTTTCACCGAGCTGGGTCAGCAGCGCCCGATGGGCCTCGCGTTCCGCATCGCTTATCCGGTTCGGCAACGGCGACGGCCGGGACAATACGGCGATGACCGTGTCCTCGTTTTCCGACTGCCTGTCCGAGCCGCGTGCCCTGCCACTGTCGGCACTAAGGCCGAGTGCGGTCTGACGGCCGCCGATCATCTCGATATAGACTTCCGCCAGCAATTCGGAGTCGAGCAAAGCTCCGTGCTTGGTGCGATGGGTGTTGTCGATGCCGTAGCGTCGGCAGAGCGCATCCAGCGAATTAGGGCCCATGGGGTTTTTGCGGCGGGCCAGCGACAGGGTGTCGATTACCATGTCGGGCAGGATCGGCGGCCTGTTGAGCCGTGCCAGCTCAGCGTTGATAAAGCCCATGTCGAAGTTGGCATTGTGCGCGATCCACTTCGCATCGCCGAAAAACTCGAGCATGGGTTCGGCCACTTCCGAGAAAGGTGGCTTGTCCTTCAGGAATTCGTCGGTGATGCCATGCACCGCCAGGGCGTCCGGATGGACCTTCTGGCCAGCCGGGTTGACGTACATGTGGAAGGTCCGACCCGTCGGGAAATGGTTGAACAGCTCGATGCCGCCAATTTCGATGATGCGGTCGGTACGGCTGTCGAGACCGGTGGTTTCGGTATCGAAGATGATTTCACGCATGTCAGAGAGCCCCGTCCGTCTTTTGCGCCTTCAGCGCCGCGATGATCGCACCGACCTGGCTGCGAGCCGCCTCGATGCCATCGCCGGTATCAATCAAGAAATCCGCCCTGGCCCGCTTTTCGGAATCAGGAAGCTGGCGAGAGAGAATCATATTGAACTTCTCCTCCGTCATGCCGGGCCGCGCAAGGACCCTCTGGCGCTGAACCTGTGGATCGCAGGTCACCACGGCGACCTTGTCAACGCGGTCCGTAGCCCCCGTCTCGAACAGCAGGGGAATGTCGAGAACGACAATATCGGCTCCAGCCTCGGACTGGTCTGCGAGAAACCGGGCTTCGCGGCTTCTCACCAGAGGATGGATGATCGCCTCCAGTTTCTGGAAATCGGCGGGATGGGCGGCGAGATGCCGGGACAGGCGCTGCCGATCGACGACACCGTCGACGACGGTGCCGGGAAACGCGGCCTCGACGAGCGGGGCCGCATCCCCTGCATAGAGGTCATGCACCACCTGGTCGGCGTCATTCACGGGAATGCCGGCGGCGGCAAACAATCCGGCCGTCGTTGTCTTTCCCATGCCGATCGAACCTGTGAGGCCAAGGCGGATCATCGGTGCGCATCCATGTCGGCAATGACAAGGGCACGCAGCGTCTCGTCAACGACAGGGCGCCTGCCGAACCATTTTTCGAAGCCCGGTGCCGCCTGATGCAGCAGCATGCCGAGACCGTCGACGGTGGCAAAGCCCTGCTCCTCTGCCTGGGCGAGGATCGGCGTGCGGAGCGGAACATAGACTATGTCGGTGACAAGGGCTGTGCTGGCGAGCGGCGAGAAATCGATCCTGGGGACAGCACCGCCGTCCATGCCGAGGGAGGTGGTGTTGATGAAGACACCCGCCCCCTGCATGACATCGGGCAGCGCGACGTCGCGATGGGCGTGCACGCGATCTCCAAAGCGGTCGGCGAGTTCCCGGGCGCGTTCCACCGTTCGGTTGACCACATGGATCGTGCCGATACCGCGATCGCGGACGGCCTGGATGATGGCGCGGCTGGCGCCGCCGGCGCCAAGAATGACGGCGGTCTCGGCTTTATCCCAGCCTGGGTGGCGGGCGTCGAGATTGGCAACGAAGCCATGGCCGTCAGTGTTGGTCGCCATCACCGCACCGTCTTCGAGCCAGAGAGTATTGGCCGCGCCCAACTCCTGAGCGAGTTCAGTCGGCCGGTCGGCCAGCTTGAAGGCAAGTTCTTTGTGCGGGATGGTGACGTTGCCGCCGACGAAGCCGGAGCTGCCGTCCTTCAGCGAGGTGATGAAATCAGTAAAATCCTCCGGTGCTACCGCATGCGCCCGGTAGCTGCCGGCAAGACCCAGGGTTTTCAGCCAGTGACCATGGATCAGCGGCGAGCGTGAATGGCTAACGGGGTAGCCTGTGACGAAGGCGCGGGGCGCCATTGTTTCACGTGAATCATCCATCAATCGCCTCCAGCGCCCGCAACTGGGCCAGCAGCGGCAGCATGGGAAGGCCCAATATGGTGAAGTAATCACCTTCTATCCGCGAGAACAGTTGGATGCCCTCCCCCTCGAGCTGGTAAGCGCCGACACTGGTGAGTGCCTTGTCTCCGACGCGTCCGATATGCCTATGGATGAATTCCGGCTCGAGATCCCGCATCGTCAGCTCGGCGTGCGACAGGTGTTCCCAGAGAATGTCGCCATCACGAGCGATGGCAATTGCACTGTTCAGACGGTGGGTCTTGCCGGAAAGCGCCCGGAGATGGCTCTCTGCTTCGGTGACATCGCGGGGCTTGTGGAACACCCTTGGTCCCAGCGACATCGTCTGGTCTGACCCGATCACCAGAGCTCCCCTGTTTACCTCACTGACGGAAACCGCCTTGGTCTTGGCGAGGACGAGCGCGATAGCGTCGGGTCCGGCCCCGGATGCCTCCAAGGGGGCCTCGATGGCGCGCTCATCGATAGCGGCGGCGATTGCCTCGAAGCGCAGGCCGGCATTTTCCATCAGCATGCGGCGGAATGGACTCGACGAGGCGAGGATGAGCGGCGATGTCATGAGAGATCCTTCCAATCGCTTCGGTCGATCGCGCTTAGCGCAGCTTGGGTCTGAGAGCAACGATGGCGGCAGCCGTTTCCTCGATCGACCGGCGCGTGACGTCGATGACAGGCCAATTGTGCCGCCCACACAGCGCACGCGCATATTTCAGCTCCTCGGAGATCGTTGCCCTATCGGTGTAGTGACCGCGATCGAAACCCGGTGTGCTTCCGAGAATGCGGTTCTCGCGGACCTGGGAAATCCGGTCGGTGGTGGCGATCAGCCCGACGATCAGTGGCTTGGTCGCCGCAATCAGGCTGGGTGGCAACGGTACGCCAAAGACGATCGGGATGTTGGCGGTCTTGATGCCGCGATTGGCAAGATAGATGCTGGTCGGGGTTTTCGACGTCCGACTGATACCGATAAGGACGACATCGGCGTCATTATAATCATCCGGCATCTGTCCATCATCATGGTCCATCGTAAAATTCAATGCCTCGATGCGGGCGAAGTAGTCGGCATTCATCACGTGCTGCGCGCCGACGCGGCGGCGGGAGACGGCACCGAGATAGGTCTGGAAGACGTTCAGGACCGGTTCTAGCACCGCCACGCAGGGAACCCCCATTGCCTTGCAACGCTCGTCGATGAGATCGGCAAGCTCGCGGTCGACGATGGTATAGAGAACGATCCCTGGTGCGGCATCGATCGCCTCCAACACCGGCAGAAGTTGGCGTCGATTGCGGATTAGCGGATAGACATGCTCGATCGGCTGGCTCGCCTGGAACTGCACCGAGGCGGCGCGGCCGGCCGAGATGAGAGTCTCTCCGGTTGAGTCAGATATGAGGTGCAGATGAAAGAAATTTATTCTGTTCTCCACGTTGTTTTCCATCGTCTGTTGATAACCGGGGAGGAAAAAAAACTTATGCACCGGGAGGGAGGAGGCGCTGGGATAAGTGCCAAGTTGTCCACAATCGGAATTTTGCCGTCTCTTGAAAAGAGGGTCTGTGAAGACTGGGGATAAAGCAGGCTTGAGCCGTTGTCATCCAGGGCTTTTCCACAGGATAGCCAAAAATCCGAGCGCGATAACCATCGGAGACAATTGATGAAATCGATGATCTCCCCATATCACGTCAAGATGCCGCAATTTTCCTCCAGGCAAAATTGCGATAGGAAGCGGAAACCGGCTTTTTGTGGATGATTGATAATCCTTGATAGTCACCGACTCTTAGAAATAGAAACCTTAAGAAGATCTTATATATTTTTATAGGGAAGAGGCATTTGACCGCAGATCGCAGGGCAATTATGAGAGTGTTGGCGGGAGAAACGCTCACACCTCCGCCGGTTTGGCTGATGCGGCAGGCGGGTCGCTATCTCCCGGAATACAAGGCCACGAGGGCAGAGGCCGGAAGCTTTCTCGATCTCTGTTATTCTCCGGACCATGCTGTTGAAGTGACACTACAGCCAATCCGTCGATACGGCTTTGACGCTGCCATCCTGTTTTCCGACATCCTCGTCATTCCCGATGCTTTGCACAGGAACGTGCGGTTCACCGAAGGGCATGGACCGCAGATGGACCCGATCGACGAAGCAGGTATTCTGGCTCTGGAACCCAAGGACGTGCTGGCGCATCTGCAGCCGGTGTTTGAGACGGTCCGGAGGCTGCGGGCCGAGTTGCCTGCGCAAACGACGCTGCTCGGCTTCTGTGGCGCGCCCTGGACCGTTGCGACCTACATGATCGCTGGACACGGTACGCCCGATCAGGCACCGGCCCGCCTGTTTGCCTATCGGCACCGGAAGGCTTTCGATCAGCTGCTTGCGATGCTCGCGGACCTGTCGGCGGATTATCTGGTGGCGCAGATCGATGCCGGTGCCGACGCCGTGCAGATTTTCGATTCCTGGGCCGGCGTGCTCGGCGAAGCGGAGTTCGAGGCCTTTGCGGTCGCTCCCGTTGCCCGGATCATCGCTTCGGTAAAGGCGCGCCGCCCGCAGGCCCGGATCATCTCTTTTGCCAAGGGCGCCGGCTACATGCTCAAGGATTATCGCCGCAATACCGGAGCCGATGCCATAGGGCTTGATTGGTCGGTGCCGCTTTCCTTTGCCGCCGAGTTGCAGAAGGACGGCGCGGTCCAGGGCAACCTCGATCCCATGCTGTTGGTGGCGGGTGGCGAGGCGCTGACTGATGGGATCGATCGGATCCTGGAGAAGCTTGGCCAAGGTCCGCTGATTTTCAACCTCGGCCACGGCATCACACCTCAGGCAGATCCCGAGAACGTGGCGGTGCTTGTCGAGCGGGTCAGGAGCTTTGCAGCGTGACGGTCGAACGGCAGACGGATCAGCGACCGGGACGCTCGGCGAGGAGCCGGGCGCTGACCGCCATTCTGGTGTTCGTTCTCCTGGCCGTTGCTCTGTTTGTCTGGAACCCGGATGATCTCTATCTGTGGGTGAAGGCGCTTCACGTGATCGCGGTGATTTCTTGGATGGCGGGGCTACTCTACATGCCCCGGCTGTTCATCTACCACACGGATGCTGAAACCGGATCTGCTCAGTCGGAAAGCTTCAAGGTGATGGAGCAGCGGCTGCTCAAAGTCATAATGAACCCGGCGATGATGCTGACCTGGGTCCTTGGGTTCTACCTCGCCTGGTCGGGATTTCAGTTCCAGGGCGGCTGGCTGCATGCCAAGATCGCGCTTGTCGTCGCCCTGACGGGTGTCCATGTCTATTTCAGCCGGGCGGTCAAAGCTTTTGCCCAGGACCGGAACACGCGCTCGGCCCGCTATTGGCGCTTCGCCAACGAGGCCCCTACCCTTTTGATGATTGCGATCGTCATTCTCGTGGTGGTAAAGCCTTTCGTCTGAAACGGCATATTTTAAATTTTCCAAGCAGGCGACATCCCCCTTGCGGGTTTAAGCGGAAATCGCTATTTTCGCGCATCTCATCTTCGTGGCATGTATTCATCCTGTCGCCCGCGAGTCCCCCTCGTGGTCCCGAATACGACAACGTCGCCTTTCCCTTTCTACAAATAGAGTAATGGTCCCTTCATGGCTGAAATGAAGCTGCAAGAACTGAAAAGCAAATCTCCGACCGATTTGCTCGCTTTCGCCGAATCGCTCGAGGTCGAAAGCGCCAGCACGTTGCGCAAGCAAGAATTGATGTTTGCCATCCTCAAGGTGCTGGCCAGCCAGGATGTGGAAATCATCGGTGAAGGCGTTGTCGAAGTTCTCCAGGACGGATTCGGCTTCCTGCGCTCTGCCAATGCCAATTATCTTCCCGGTCCCGACGACATCTATATTTCGCCGTCGCAGATCCGCCGCTTCTCGCTGAAGACAGGCGACACGGTCGAAGGACCGATCCGCGGCCCAAAGGAAGGCGAGCGTTACTTCGCGCTGCTCAAGGTCAATACGATCAACTTCGACGACCCGGAGAAAATTCGCCACAAGGTCCATTTCGATAACCTGACGCCGCTCTACCCGAACGATCGATTCCGCATGGAACTCGACGTTCCGACCACAAAGGATCTTTCGGCCCGCGTCATCGATCTCGTTGCTCCTATCGGCAAAGGTCAGCGCGGCCTGATCGTCGCACCGCCCAGAACCGGTAAGACGGTTCTACTGCAGAACATCGCGCATTCGATCACGGCCAACCATCCGGAATGCTACCTCATTGTGCTTCTGATCGACGAGCGGCCGGAAGAAGTGACTGACATGCAGCGTTCCGTGCGCGGTGAAGTCGTTTCCTCGACCTTCGATGAACCGGCTGTACGGCACGTGCAGGTCGCCGAAATGGTCATCGAAAAGGCAAAGCGCCTGGTAGAGCACGGCCGCGACGTGGTCATCCTGCTTGATTCCATCACCCGCCTCGGCCGCGCCTACAACACGGTCGTTCCGTCATCGGGCAAGGTTCTGACCGGTGGTGTCGACGCCAATGCCTTGCAGCGCCCGAAGCGCTTTTTCGGTGCGGCCCGCAACATCGAAGAAGGCGGCTCGCTGACCATCATTGCGACAGCCCTGATCGATACCGGCAGCCGAATGGACGAAGTTATCTTCGAAGAGTTCAAGGGTACCGGTAACTCGGAAATCGTTCTCGACCGCAAGGTTGCCGACAAGCGCATCTTCCCGGCTATGGACATCCTCAAATCCGGCACGCGCAAAGAAGACCTTCTTGTCCCACGCCAGGATCTGCAGAAGATTTTCGTGTTGCGCCGCATTCTGGCGCCTATGGGCACAACAGACGCGATCGAGTTCCTGATCGACAAACTGAAGCAGACAAAAAACAATCCGGACTTCTTCGATTCGATGAATACCTAACACTCGCACGATATCGTGTGACAGAGGGCCGCTTTGCGGCCCTCAAGTGTTTTGGGGATCGATTCGGTTCCGTATCAATAAGCGGTGCGACAGTGTCACGTGAACAGGAAACAATCTTCGCGCTTTCCAGCGGCGGTCTCCCTGCCGGGGTTGCCGTTATCCGCCTGAGCGGTCCGCGAGCTTTCGAATGTGCTGAGGCGCTCGTTGGTCCATTGCCGCTTGTTAGAAGAGCGAGCCTCCGAACGATTCGGACCCGAAATGGTTTGGTAATGGATACCGGGTTGGTCCTCCTCTTCCCGGGTCCCAACTCCTTCACTGGCGAGAATTGCGCCGAATTGCAGGTTCACGGCGGCCGGGCCGTCGTTTCTGCACTGCTGGCTGAACTATCAACGTTTCCCGAGTGCCGCCTAGCTGAAAACGGCGAATTTTCGCGCCGTGCTTTTGAAAACGGCCGCATCGATCTTCTTGAGGCGGAAGGTCTTGCAGATCTGCTGGCTGCCGAGACGGAGATGCAACGTCGTCTCGCGATTGAACACAGCAGTGGCGGCCTGTCGGAGCTCTACGCGGGTTGGGCCAGGCGTCTGACGCGTGGCCGGGCCTTGATCGAAGCCGAGCTCGATTTCTCTGATGAGGAGGATGTGCCTGGTTCGGTTTCAGATCAGGTCTGGTCGGATATGTCCGCCCTTCGAGATGCTATTGCGACGCATCTCTCAGGCGCGGCTTTTGGAGAGATTGTCCGCGATGGCTTCCGCGTCGCGATCTCCGGTCCGCCCAACAGCGGGAAGTCCTCGCTTCTCAACGCTCTGGCGCGACGCGATGTCGCTATTGTCACTGACATACCGGGCACAACCAGAGACGTCCTGGAGGTCGGACTCGACATAAATGGTTACAGAGTCCTCCTCTACGACACGGCCGGCATTAGGGAAACGGCCGATGTCGTCGAAGCTGAAGGGGTCAGGAGAGCACTATTGACGATTGAGAACGCTGATCTGGTGCTTGCACTGAGCGAGATTGGCGCAGCTGGGACGGAACTCACGAGCGACGACCGCTTCCTGTCGCTTGGGACAAAAGCGGATCTTCACAATGAAAATCCGGGTTACGACATCTGCATATCAACAATCTCGGGCACGGGGCTAGACCGCCTTCGCGAACGTATTTCTGTCGAACTGGCTAAAAGGGCCGACGGGTTGAGCATGGCCCTTCCAGCGCGCCGCCGCCATCGGCTGTTGCTCGAGGAAACGATGAAGCATATAAATGGAGCCCTCAGTAGCAGTGGCGCCGGGCTTGAAAGCCAAGCAGAGCATCTTCGCACAGCCTCCCAGTCACTTGGGCGGATCACCGGCCATGTTGATGTGGAAGATCTGCTAGGTGTTATCTTTTCGGAATTCTGCGTCGGAAAATGATTCACGTGAAACATTTAATTGCGTTATTCACGAATTGTTTCACGTGAAACGTCTTGACTAGGGATGAGGATGCCAGGGACACGTCCCCGCTTGGAGCGAATGATGTCAAACAAAAACTATGATGTGATTGTCGTCGGTGGTGGTCACGCGGGTAGCGAAGCGGCTGCTGCTGCTGCGCGCCTCGGCGCGCGGACGGCTTTAGTCACCCATAAACGCGAGACGATCGGCGTGATGTCCTGCAACCCTGCGATCGGCGGTTTGGGCAAGGGCCACCTGGTGCGCGAAATCGATGCTCTCGACGGCTTGATGGGTCGCGTCGCCGATGCCGCTGGAATTCAGTTCCGGATGCTCAATAGAAAGAAAGGTCCAGCGGTTAGAGGTCCTCGCACCCAGGCTGACAGAAAACTCTATCGCTTGGCGATGCAGGAAGAAATTGCATCCATTGCGAATCTCGATGTCATCGAAGGCGATGTGTTCGATATAGCGATGAAAAACGGCCAAGTTTCTGGCGTCATCCTTAAGGACGGCCGCGAATTTGACTGCAGAAGCGTCGTCGTCACAACGGGGACTTTCCTCCGTGGACTCATTCATATCGGCAATCGCAAGATCCCCGCTGGCAGGATGGGGGAAGAACCGTCCTCCGGTTTGTCGGCAACGCTGACGCGCCTTGGGCTGGCGCTCGCTCGTCTGAAAACCGGAACGCCTGCCCGCCTCGATGGGCGCACAATCGACTGGTCGGCCGTCGGTCGGCAGGGAGCGGATGCGGAGCCCGTCCCGTTCTCTTTCATGACGGAAACGATCGTCAACCGGCAGATCGAGTGTGGGGTCACGCGGACGACCGAAAAAACCCATAAGATCGTTCTCGACAACCTAAACCTGTCTGCCATGTATTCGGGCCAGATCGAGGGCATCGGTCCCCGCTACTGCCCGTCCATAGAGGATAAGATCGTAAAATTCGGCGAACGGGATGGGCATCAAATCTTCCTTGAGCCAGAGGGATTGGATGACCACACCATCTATCCCAATGGGATCTCCACCAGCTTGCCCGAGGACGTTCAGGCCGCATTTATCAGAACCATTCCGGGTCTGGAACAAGTTTCGATTCTCCAGCCTGGCTATGCGATCGAGTATGATCACGTCGATCCGCGTGAGTTGCTTCCGTCGCTTGAATTGCGAAAGCTACCGGGGCTGTTCCTGGCGGGGCAGATCAACGGAACGACTGGCTACGAGGAAGCCGCGGCGCAGGGACTTGTTGCCGGGTTAAACGCGGCGCGCCTTGCCGGTCTACAGCCTCCCCTGCATTTCAGCCGTACCGATTCCTACATCGGAGTGATGATAGACGATTTGACCGCTCGTGGCGTTGCCGAACCCTACCGCATGTTTACATCCCGCGCGGAATACCGGCTGTCGCTTCGCGCCGATAATGCTGATCTTCGCCTGACACCTCTCGGGCTCGACATCGGTTGCGTCGGTACCGAACGAGCTATCAAATTCGCCCACTTTCGCGAGCATTTGAACAGCAGCCGCTTAATGTTGAATGCACTGGAGATCACGCCGAATGCAGCAGCAAAATTCGGCATCCACTTGAACCAGGACGGACAGAGACGCTCTGCCTATGATCTTCTATCGCAGAATCATACAGTGCAGTCATTGGCGTCGATCTGGCCCGAGCTCAATGGCGTGGGTAAGACGATCAGTGAAGTCCTGGAAATTGAGGCTGGCTATTCTGTCTACATGCAGCGTCAGGCGGCAGATATCGCGCAGGTGCGTCGTGAAGAGGCTCTGGCCATTCCCAGCACCTTCAACTACATCACGCTCTCGGGTCTCTCCAACGAGCTGACGCAGAAGTTGGATCGCGTTCGGCCTTTGAATGTGGCGCAGGCCGCGAAGATCGACGGAATGACGCCGGCTGCTTTGCTCTTGCTGATCGCGGCGCTGCGTAAGCAGTTGTCTGGTGCAAGCGAAAAAGCGGCCTAGCACAAGGTTGGAGAGTCCTTCCATGGAATTGAACGGTTTGCGTGTTTCACGTGAAACATCCGAGCGGCTGAAGACCTTTAGCGCGCTCTTCGAAAAATGGGCCAAAGCCATCAACCTCGTCGCCCCCTCGACCCTGAACGAGCTGTGGCAACGGCATATTGCTGACAGCGCACAGATCTTTCAGCTCCATCCCAAGCCTGTGCGCTGGATCGATCTTGGGAGCGGTGGTGGATTTCCCGGCATCATAACCGCGATCTTCCTAGCCGAGGTCGGAGAGGGACGTGTCGATCTGATTGAGAGCAATCAAAAGAAGGCGGCCTTTCTGCGCACCTGTCTTCGTGAGTGCGGTGGTCGGGGCGCGGTCCACTGCATCCGCATCGAGCAGGCCCAGTTTGATATCCCGCAATGCGATGCGATCTCGGCGCGTGCTCTCGGTGACCTTAGCCTGCTGCTGGATTATGCCCAACCCTGGGCAGACAAGAGCCCGAAACTGCAGCTTTTTCTTCACAAAGGCCGGGATTACCAGCGAGAGGTCGATGCCGCCCATGGCCGATTCGCGTTCGATCTGATAAAGCATGAGAGCGTTGTCGAGGCGGATTCCGTCATTCTCGAAATTTCGAACCTGCAACGCCGAACTTAATCGAACCCGGGTGCGGCCATGTCAACGCAGCGAAATCGTATCATCACCGTCGCAAACCAAAAGGGTGGCGTCGGCAAGACGACCACGGCCATAAACCTGGCCACCGCTCTTGCGGCGATCGGCGAGCGTGTGCTGATCATCGATCTGGATCCGCAAGGCAACGCCAGCACCGGCCTCGGCATTGATCGTCGTCGTCGCGAAATCTCGTCCTACGACCTGATGATCGGGTCGCACGGCGTTGCCGATGCTGCGGTCCTGACAGTGGTTCCGGATCTCTATATCGTACCCTCGACGATGGACCTGCTCGGCGTAGAGATGGAAATCGCGCAGCAGAGCGATCGTGTTTTCCGTCTGAAGCGTGCACTGGCTCAACCAGATGCGCAGCAGTTTTCCTATATTCTGATCGATTGCCCGCCGTCGTTCAATCTTTTGACGATGAACGCCATGGCCGCCGCTGACTCTGTGCTGGTGCCGCTGCAGTGTGAATTTTTCGCGCTGGAAGGCCTGAGTCAGCTGCTGGAAACAGTCGATCAGGTGCGCCGCACGGTCAATCCGACCCTCGATATCCAGGGTATTGTATTAACCATGTTCGATGCGCGCAACAACCTGGCGCAACAGGTAGTCAACGATGTGCGCACCCATCTGGGCGAAAAGGTGTACCATACGTTGATTCCGCGCAACGTGCGCGTTTCAGAAGCACCCTCCTATGGCAAGCCCGCGATACTCTATGATCTGAAGTGCGCCGGCAGCCAGGCCTATCTGCAGCTTGCCTCAGAGGTCATTCAGCGCGAGCGGCAGCGGAAAATTGCCGCCTAGTAATCGTCCAGTAGAAGAAGCGAGCGTTAAGCTATGAACGATGATTTATCGAAGCGCCGTCTTGGCCGCGGTCTTGCAGCACTGATCGGTGAGATGGATCAGTCCGCGCCGGTGGGCGCGGCCAAACCGACGATCAATCCGGATCGTCTCGTGCCGATCGAGTTCATCAGCCGTAACCCGAGGAATCCGCGGCGCACCTTCAACGAGGCCGATCTCCAGGATCTGGCCTCATCGATCCGTCAGCACGGCATCGTCCAGCCCGTCGTCGTCAGGACGGTTTCAGACGGCCGCTTCGAGATCATTGCCGGTGAAAGACGCTGGCGGGCAGCACAGCTTTCCGGCCTTGTCGAAATTCCGGTGATCGTGCGCGACGTAGACGACAAGACTGCGCTTGAAATTGCTATCGTGGAAAACGTCCAGCGTGCGGACCTCAATCCCCTGGAAGAGGCGCTCGGCTACGACCAACTGATCGCGGAGCACGGATATACCCAGAATGATCTTGGCGAGATCATCGGCAAAAGCCGCAGTCACGTGGCCAATTCGCTGCGTCTTTTGAAGCTCCCCGAGCCCGTCCGCGATATGCTGTCGAGCGGCAGTCTGTCTGCCGGCCATGCGAGGGCGCTGGTTTCAACGTCGGATCCATCCGGACTTGCACGGACGATCGTTGCCAAAGGCATGTCGGTGCGCGATGCCGAGCGTCTTGCGCAGAACGATATCAAGGCGCAGAACGACCCTCGTCCGGCTGGTGCACGCAAGGACGAGAAGGATTCCGATACACTGGCGCTTGAGCGGACGCTTAGCGATACACTTGGACTGGAAGTCTCCATTGCCCACCGCGGCGGCGGTGGCCAGGTCCGGATCGCCTATAAGTCGCTTGAGCAACTGGAAGAAATCTGCCGGCTGCTGGAACGGCGTTAGGCCGTCCCTGCCTTTCCATGAAGAGATGCACGAGATGGCTTCGGCGGGCCGCGGCGGTTAATTCTTGCGCGCGGATTGCAGTGTCGTGGACAGCAGCGTCTGCATTGCGATGCTGTCTTCCAGGCTCTGTCGCTGACGTGTCTGAAAGATGGCCGTTTGAAGCCTGTTCATTTCACGGCCGATCGCGTCTGAACTCCAGGTGCGCAGCGCCTGCTCGATCGTCGGCTTCCGTTTGAAATGCAGATGCCGCCCATGGGTCTGCATCACCTGCCCGGGCTGAAGGCGTTTCTCATCCATCTCGGCCCGCATCACGTCCAGCAGCTGAAACTGCCTTAGGCAGCCCTGCAACACGAGGAAGATTGACGTTTTCGAGGCTATGATCTTCTGCGTCGCATGCAGGAAGCCGGCCGAGTCGCCCTTGAGAATGGCATCCACCGCGTCGTCGGCCGAGACGGCGCTTGCGTCGCCGATGATGTCGATGACATGTTGCTCGTCGATCGTATTCAGACCACGGCAATAGAGCGCCAGCTTTCGCACTTCGTTGCGGGAGGCGATCCGGTCGCCACCCAGCAGTTCGAGCAGCATATGCCGGGCAGCTGGCGTGATACGCAGGTTTTCATGGGCAAGTTCGTGGTCGACAAGAGCGTTCAGCGCCCGCGCGTCATCGGCATAGCAGGGAATGGCAATAATGGCGCGGCTACTGTCGGAGAGCTTGCGAAGGGCCGCCGTCTTCTTCAGATCACCGGCCTCAACGATCAGAAATGCGGCGTCAGGGGGGCTGGCGGCGATTGCATGAAGCCCATCGACGACCGATTTCTCATTCGCTGCCCCGCGTATCCATACAAGGCGCTCGCCGCCGAACAGGCCGATGGCGTTGGTTTCATCGATCAGCCGCCCGGGATCGTTGTGGAGATCGCCAACGTCGAGCTTGATTAGGGAAAAGGGGTCGGAGAGATCGACACCGGTCTTCTCGGCAATCTGCTTGGCGCGCTCGGAGACCAGACCGCGGTCGGGACCGTAGATGACGAAGAGGCGGTGCTTGCGAACGGCCGTCTGGAGAAATCCCTCGAACTCGTGGGATTTTATTTCGCTCATGCGCCGTTCCCAAGGTTCCGTTTACTTGCTGAGCGCAGCGGCGATATCGGCACCGACGAGCTGTGCCACTTCGTGCGCCGCGCGATCTTCCGAATCCCGGATCGCACGCTGCTTGGCAAATTCCTGTGTCGGGAAATCGACCAGTGCGACCATCGACCGGCTGCCTGCCTTGATCGCCTTGCCATCGCTGATGCGCTTGATGACATAGCTGACTGTCACGGTCGTGCGGCCGGCCTGAGAGGTGTCGGAGGTCGCAAGGTAGAGAACGCCGCCGGTGCCTGAATTGACGTTCAGGGTGACCATGTATTGCGGATTGGCCACCTCGCCTGCCCCATGGCTGGCGATGAAGATCAACTGGTTCCGGACCTCCTGCCCGACGCGGCGCTGGGAAGCGTCGGGGGCAATAGCGTCGGAAAAGCCGACTGTCGCAAGCTTTGCCGTCACGCCCGTGCTTTCGGCATAGAGGGGACGAACCTGGCAGGACGACAGCAGCGCCGGAGCAGCAAGGATGCTGACGGCGCATGCGACGCGCGCGAGCTTGGAGATGATATCAGACGACAATGTTTACGATCCTCTGTGGAACGACGATGATCTTCTTGGGCGCCTGACCATTCAACGCGCTTTGCACCGCGCCCAAAGCTAGGGCGGCGGCCTCCACGGCACTTTGATCCGCATCCCGGGCGATTGTCAATTCAGCGCGCTTCTTGCCGTTGATCTGAACAGGCATCATCACCTCGTTCTCGACCACCAGAGCCTCGTCGAAATCAGGCCAGGGTGACATCGCCACCATCTGCGGACATCCGATCGCCGCGGCGCATTCCTCCGAAAGATGGGGCGTGATTGGCGCGACGATAGCAATCAGAATCTCAACAGCATTGCGGACAGCACTGCAGAAAGCCGCATCTCCCTCACCCGCCGCAACCCTTGCCAGCGGTGCGGCCAGCGCATTGACGAACTCGTAAATGCGGGCCACCGCCTTGTTAAAGGCGAGCTTGTCGTAATCGGCCTGGACGGCCTTCAGGGTGCGATGGGCGACCTGCGAGACGGCAAGGCCGTCGCCGGAATGCGCCGGCATGGGCTCGGAAGACTTCAGGCGATCGCAGGCCTCGGAGACCAGCCGCCAGACGCGCTGCGTGAACCGATGGGCGCCCTCGACACCTGCCTCCGACCAGATCACGTCGCGGTCGGGTGGGGAATCGGAGAGAACGAAGAAGCGGGCGGTATCAGCACCATAGGATGCGATGATATCATCCGGATCGACCACGTTCTTCTTCGATTTGGACATCTTCTCGATGGCGCCGATTGTGACTTCCTCGCCGGAAGACAGAAGCAGCGCGCGACGCTGCCCATCGATCTCTTCGAACCGCAGATCGACCGGCTGTATCCACTCGCGGGACGCGCCTTCCCCACGGCTGTAGGTCTCATGGACCACCATGCCTTGGGTGAAGAGGCCCTTGAAAGGCTCCTTCACATCGACATGGCCCGTCTGCTGCATGGCGCGGGTGAAGAAGCGCGAATAGAGCAGGTGCAGGATCGCGTGCTCGATGCCGCCGATATATTGATCGACCGGCAGCCAATGGTTGGCCACGGTCTTGTTTGTCGGTTCGTTTTCCCAAGGGGCGGTGAAGCGCGTGAAATACCAGCTGGAATCGACGAACGTATCCATCGTGTCGGTTTCACGCCGGGCATCCCGGGCACATTGCGGGCAGGCGACGTGCCGCCAGGTTGGGTGGCGGTCCAACGGATTGCCGGGCAGATCGAAGGTGACGTCGTCGGGGAGCTTGACCGGGAGGTCTTGTTTCGGAACCGGAACGACACCGCAGGCCTCGCAATGGATGACCGGGATCGGGCAGCCCCAATAGCGCTGGCGCGAAATGCCCCAGTCGCGCAGCCGGAAATTGACCTTGCGTTCGCCCTGGGGCGCATTGCCGAGCGTGGCGGCAGACAGCTTTGCGGCAACCACATCGAAGGCTTCCGTGGTGGTCATGCCGTCAAGAAAGCGCGAATTGATCATCACGCCATCGCCATCATAGGCGGTATCGCCGACCTCGAAGGTCGCGGAGTCCGCATCCTTGGGCATGACGACGGGAACGACCGGCAGGTCGTATTTGCGCGCAAAGTCGAGATCGCGCTGATCGCCCGACGGGCATCCGAAGATCGCACCCGTCCCGTAATCCATCAGCACGAAATTGGCGATGTAAACGGGCAGTTCCCAACTCGGGTCGAGCGGATGGCGCACGCGGATACCGGTGTCCATGCCCTTCTTCTCGGCCGTCTCCAACGCGGCGACCGAGGTGCCGGCGCGCCGGCATTCCTCGCAGAAAGCTTCCACATCAGCATTGCGGGCTGCTGCTTCCTTGGCCAGCGGATGGTCAGCGGCGATCGCCAGGAACGAGGCTCCGAACAGCGTGTCCGGCCGCGTCGTATAGACCGCGATTTCGCGCTCCTCGGTCGGCACAGCGCCCGCAGCGATTTCCCAGCGGATCGTCAGGCCCTCGGAGCGGCCGATCCAGTTCTTCTGCATCAGCCGTACTTTTTCCGGCCAGTGATCCAGCGTGTCCAGAGCCTCCAGCAGGTCCTCGCTGAAATCGGTGATCTTGAAGAACCATTGTGTCAGCTCGCGCTGCTCCACCAAAGCGCCGGAGCGCCAGCCACGGCCGTCGATGACCTGCTCGTTGGCCAGTACGGTGTTGTCGACCGGGTCCCAGTTGACCTTGGACTTCTTGCGGTAGACCAGCTCCTTTTCCATCATATCGATGAACAGCATCTGCTGACGATGATAATATTCGACGTCGCAGGTCGCAAACTCGCGGCTCCAGTCCAGCGACAGCCCCATGGCCTTCAGCTGGGCCTTCATCGAGGCAATGTTGCGATAGGTCCATTCCTTGGGGTGGACCTTGTTGTCGCGCGCGGCATTTTCGGCCGGCATTCCGAAGGCGTCCCAGCCCATCGGATGCAGCACATTATAGCCGCGGGCGCGCTTGTAGCGGGCTACGACATCTCCCATGGCATAGTTGCGCACGTGGCCCATATGGATGCGGCCCGACGGATAGGGAAACATCTCCAGCACGTAATACTTTTCGCGCGGGTCGTCATTGTCGGTGAGGAAGACGTTGGCATCATTCCAATTCTGCTGCCAGCGGGGCTCGGATTCGCGCGGATTGTAACGTTCGGTCGCCATATGACTTGTATTCCGGATGTAACGGGGAGTTGGGGGTGACCTTCATCATGAAACCAACCAACCGTCAAGTTTCGCCGCTGCAAAGCCTGGTCGTCCCGATGGCCGATCGGGCTGAATTTCAAGGGCTTGCTCTTGGCAAGAAGGGGCTGGCTGTCTACTCAAGGTGTGAATTCTTCTCCTATGTCGAGGTCGAGCGATGGAACTTCAAGAGCGATTGGACGATGTGCGGAGCCGGGTTGCAACGGCGGAGCGAAAGGCTGGACGCCCGGCAGGCGCGGCGCAGCTGGTGGCTGTCTCCAAAACATTCGATGCCGATTTCATCCGTCCGGTCATCGCTGCCGGCCAGCGCCTGTTCGGAGAGAACCGCGTTCAGGAAAGCCAGAGCAAATGGCCGGCTCTGAGGGCGGAAACGCCTGATATCGAACTGCACCTGATCGGGCCGCTGCAATCCAACAAGGCGGCCGATGCGGTTGCATTATTCGACGTCATCGAAACCGTCGATCGGGAAAAGATCGCCCGCGCCCTGGCAGCCGAGATGAAGCTGCAAGGCAAGGCGCCACGGCTTTATGTTCAGGTCAATACCGGACTGGAGCCACAAAAGGCCGGCATTGTGCCTGATGAGACCGTTGCTTTCGTCAGGCTCTGCCGCGAGGAACTCGGGCTCACCGTCGAGGGACTGATGTGCATTCCGCCGGCCGATGAAAATCCGGGACCACATTTCGCCCTTCTGGCCAAGCTGGCCCGTCAATGCGGGCTTGAAAAGCTGTCGATGGGAATGTCGAGCGACTACGAGGTCGCCATCGGCTTCGGCGCCACCAGCGTGCGCGTGGGGTCGGCAATTTTCGGCAGCCGCTGACCGAAAGCCTTTTAGCGCTCGTCGGACAACATATTCGTCAGCGGCAAGGCCGCGGCCGCCATTTTCGGCGGCTGGCTGTAATATGGCTGACAAGTAGGGGGTCCAAGAGGGGGACGCGGCACATAGGTTCCGCCGCGCAAACGCGTAAGACCGGAGTATGCCATGACCCTCCCCATCCTCGGCGCCGCCATGACGCTGGACGAACTCGAAATCCACCGAAACTGGCTCATCGACAAGCAGCGCGATCTCGAACTTCAGAGTTTCGTTGATGCCGAAGTGCTGAGCGGCGACTGGTCGCCGCTGGTTGACCGCACCAAGAAGCTGCTCGACGGCCACACCGGTCGAGTCGGCATTCACGGGCCCTTCTGGGGATTTTCGATTGCCTCCCAAGACCCCGGCATACGCGCTGTCGTTGCCCAGCGGCTGAGCCAGGCGCTTGATGTGTCGGAGGCGATCGGCGCCACCCACATGGTCATCCATAGTCCCTACACGACCTGGTCCTACAACAATCTGGACAACAATCCGGGCGAGCGCGAACGCATCATCGACTATACGCATCGGACGATCGGTGAAGCCGTCAAGCGGGCCGAGGATATCGGCCTCACTATGGTGGTGGAGAATATCGAGGATATCGATCCGCATATCCGCAACACGCTGGTTGATAGCTTCGCTTCGCCGGCGGTGACCGTATCGATCGACACCGGCCATGCCCATTATGCCCATGGCTCGACCGGCGGACCGCCAGTCGATTATTTCGTCCATGCCGCCGGCAACCGCCTGCAGCATGTGCATCTGCAGGACGCCGATGGCTATGCCGACCGCCACTGGTCGCTGGGCGAAGGGACGATCCGCTGGCATTCCGTTTTTGCCGCGCTTGCCAGGCTCACCAGCAACCCGCGCCTGATCATCGAGATCAAGGACAAGTCGAAGATCCCGGCCTCCGCGGCCTATCTCGCTTCGCTTGGCCTTGCCGAATAGGTCCTGCATCGCCTGCTGATCGCCGCCTGCCCGGATTTCGGACGGGCGGCATACTGAACAAATTTTCGATATGGCCGGCGGAAGGTCCCACAGGGGATCTCAACGAACCGTTGGGTCCATCGCCCCACAGGAGAAAATCATGACCCTTCCCGTTCTCGGCGCCGCCATGATGCTGGACGACCTTGAAATCCACCGCGACTGGCTGCTCGAAAAGCAGCGTGATCTCGAACTGCAGAATTTCGTCGACGCGCGGGTGCTCGGCGGCGACTGGATGCCGCTTGTCGAGCGGGCAAAGCGGCTGCTCGACGGCCACACCGGCCGGGTCGGCATCCATGGGCCGTTCTTCGGCTTCAGCATCGCCTCCCAGGACGAAGAGGTCCGCGCCGTCGTCGCCAAGCGCATGGCGCAGGCGCTGGACGTGGCTGAAGCCCTCGGGGCGACCCACATGGTCATCCACAGCCCGTACACGTCCTGGCACCACAACAATTTTCCGCATTTTGCCGGCGAGCGCGAGAAGATGACGGAGTATACGCATCAGACGCTGGTCGCCGCCGTCAAGCGTGCGGAAAATATCGGCCTGACGATGGTCATCGAGAATTGCGACGATGTCGATCCGCACACCCGGGTCGCCCTTGCCGAAAGCTTCAACTCGCCGGCCGTCGCCGTCTCCATCGACACCGGCCACGCAGAATGCGTCCACGGCAACTTCCGTGCGCCGCCGGTTGACTACTTCATTCACGCAGCCGGCAACCAGTTGAAGCATGTCCACCTGCAGGACGTCGATGGCTATGCGGATCGGCACTGGGCGCTTGGCGAGGGCGTCATCCGCTGGCATTCCGTGTTTGCGGCACTCGGCAAGCTCAGCAGCAATCCACGCCTGATCATCGAGCTGCGCGACAAGGCAGGGATAATCCCCTCGGCCGCCCATCTCCAATCGCTCGGCCTCGCGCAGTAAGGAGCGCAACTGCGGCCCGCCGGCAGCGTCATGGCGGGCTGTCGATATCGGAAAAACGTGGCACGGGTGCCGCAGCGGTGTCATCGAGCGTACCGTTTCGGCCCCTAGCTCGCTTGAAATGCCCGGTTTCGAGGTCTAAAAACCCGCAACCCAATTTCACAGCGGAGGCCTTTTCATGACAGTGCGCAATCTCTTCCTTCTGCCGGGCGACGGCATTGGTCCGGAAGCCATGGCCGAGGTCCGCAAGATCATCGCCTATCTCAACGAAGCCCGCCAGGCCGGCTTCGTCACCGAAGAAGGTCTCGTCGGCGGCTGCGCCTACGATGCCCATGGCGCGGCGATCTCCGAAGCCGATATGGAAAAGGCGATGGCAGCCGATGCGGTGCTGTTCGGCGCTGTCGGTGGTCCGAAGTGGGATGCCGTTCCCTACGAGGTTCGCCCCGAGGCCGGCCTGCTTCGCCTGCGCAAGGATCTGCAGCTGTTCGCCAATCTTCGTCCGGCGATATGCTACCCCGCCCTCTCCTCCGCTTCCTCGCTGAAGCCGGAGCTGGTCGAAGGGCTCGACATCCTGATCATCCGCGAACTCACAGGCGGCGTTTATTTCGGCGAGCCGAAGACGATCACCGATCTCGGCAACGGCCAGAAGCGCGCCATCGATACGCAGGTCTACGACACCTACGAGATCGAGCGCATTGCCGGCGTTGCCTTTGAAATGGCCCGCACCCGCAACAATCGCGTCTGCTCGATGGAAAAGCGCAACGTCATGAAGTCGGGCGTGCTGTGGAACCAGGTGGTGACGGCCACGCACAAGGAAAAATATGCGGACGTGCAGCTCGAGCACATGCTGGCCGATGCCGGCGGTATGCAGCTGGTCCGAGCGCCGAAACAGTTCGACGTCATCGTCACCGACAATCTGTTCGGTGACATGCTGTCCGACGTCGCCGCCATGCTGACCGGTTCGCTCGGCATGCTGCCGTCGGCCTCGCTCGGTGCGCCCGATGGCAAGACCGGCAAGCGCAAGGCGCTGTATGAGCCGGTGCACGGTTCGGCGCCCGATATCGCCGGCAAGGGCATCGCCAACCCGATCGCGATGATCGCCTCCTTCGCCATGTGCCTGCGCTACTCCTTCGAGATGATCGCGGAAGCCGATGCGCTGGAAAAGGCCATCGCCAACGTGCTCGATCGCGGCATTCGCACCGGCGACATCGTCTCCGAAGGCATGGCCCCGGTCGGCACCGTCGAGATGGGCGACGCGATCCTCTCGGAGTTCAAATCGCTGACTGCGTGATTTCACGTGAAACATTTCGCCGCGTCCCGGCTCCCTGGGCGCGGCTGATGTCTTGATCCAACCAACGGCATGCCTATGTTTTCGGCATGCAACATGACACCGACACTGCGCCTGCCCTTTCACAAAAGACCAGTCGCGGTTTTTGGCGGCTGATGGCCGCCCGATATAATGCCAGACAGGCACAGCATCGCCCTCTTCCCTGGCTCGGCTATACGCTGAGCGTCCTCAATATTGTCGTCATTGCCTTCCTTGTGCTGGACGAGCCGCTCGGTAAGACGGCCAAGGCGCTGCCGTCCTGGCTCGTCGCCTTTGCCAACGATGTCACCAATGCCGGCCAGATCCTGCGGATGCTGGGCGCTATCCTCGCCATCTTCATCGTCGGCTCGCTGCTGGCGCGGCGTTTGGCGGATCTGCGGCGACGCTATCGATCCGCCTATCTTTTCCGGATGTCCGCCTATCTGCTGGCCTCGTTGCTGTCGGCCAGTGCTGTCGTGCATGTGCTGAAGACGGCGATCGGCCGAGCGCGGCCGCTGGTCTATGACCAATATGGCGTCCTCGCCTTCGAGCCCTTCAACGGAGATTTCCTGTTCCAGAGCTTTCCCTCGGCCCACTCGACCCAGATCGGCGCCTTCTGCGTGGCGCTGGCCCTGCTGTTTCCGCGTTTCCGACTGGTGCTGGTCGGGGCGGCGTTGTGGATCGGGGCGACGCGCATCATTCTGGGTGTGCATTATCCGAGCGATGTCGCGGCCGGCCTGGCGCTCGGCGCCTGGTGTTCCTTCGCGATGGCGGTGATGTTCTCGCGCTTCGGGCTGCTGTTCGCGCTGTCGCCGAACGGACCGCCGGTCCCGAGGGTGCGCCGGCTGATACGCCAGCGGCCGCTCGCGGATGGGTGACCGGCCGGCACCCGAAGGCGCCGGCCGCATGGCGCCGTCTCAATCCATGCTGTGGATGTCGCGGTCCTTGGTTTCCGGCAGAAAGATCATGCCGATGACAAGCGTGATGCCGGCAAAGGCGATGGGATACCAGAGGCCGTAATATATATCGCCCTTGGCCGCACTCATCGCGAAGGCCATGGCTGGGAGCAGGCCGCCGAACCAGCCGTTGCCGATATGATAGGGCAGAGACATGCCGGTATAGCGGATGCGGGTCGGGAAGAGCTCGACCAGCAAGGCGGCGATCGGGCCATAGACCATCGTCACATAAATCACCAGCACCGTCAGGATGGCGATGGTGGCGATCCAGTTTACCGCGGCCGGATCGGCAAGCATGGAGAAGGTTCCGGCCTTGGCGATGGTATAGACCGGCATTTCCGTGATGCCGGCGGTCTCGTCTTTGGTCAGCAGCTTGTCGGCCACCAGCTTGTCGGCCGGCACCATCGTCTTGTCGCCAGCCCGCACCGTCGCGGCATCCACGCCGACTTCGGGATTGGCGGCGATAAAGGCATCGAGCTTGCTGTCCGGCACCTTGGCGGCGCCGCGCGCAAGCGGATAGCCGCTGTCGCGCAGCGCGATGTTGATTCCCTTCTCGAAGGCTGCCGTCAGGCCCTTGGCCTTGTCTCCGGCTGCCACGACGTCGAAGCTCTGCACCGTCTCGTTGCCGATCTTGACGGTGGCCGGGGCGCCCGCCGGCGCGTCGACCAGGTCATAGGGCACCGAGTTCTTGGTGAGGAACGCCGTCGCCACGTCGCAGGAGCTGGTGAACTTGGCGGTGCCTGTCGGGTTGAACTGGAAGCGGCAATCGCCGGGCGCGGCGGTGACGGTCGCCCGCACCGTTGCCTGGGCCTGCGCCAGCGCCGGATTGGCCGACCAGGTCATCGCCTTGAACAGCGGGAAATAGGTCACCATCGCCAAAAGCAATCCAGCCATGATGATCGGCTTGCGGCCGATACGGTCGGACAGCCAGCCGAACAGCAGGAAGAAGCCCGTGCCGATGAAGAGCGCCACGGCGACCATGATATTGGCCGCCTGAAATTCCACCTTGAGCACGTTCTGCAGGAAGAACAGCGCGTAGAACTGCCCGCAATACCAGACGACGGCTTGGCCCATGGTGGCGCCGAACAGGGCGATAAGGGCAATCTTTGCATTTTTCCAGGTGCCGAAGGCCTCTGTCAGCGGCGCTTTCGAGCCTTTTCCCTCAGCCTTCATCTTCTGGAAGGCTGGCGATTCGTTCATTTTCAGGCGGATCCAGACGGATACCCCGAGCAGCGCGAAGGAGACCAGGAACGGCACCCGCCAGCCCCAGGCGGCAAAGGCTTCCTTGCCGAGAAAGGCCTGGACGGAAAGGATGACGACGAGCGACAGGAACAGGCCGAGCGTTGCCGTCGTCTGGATCCAGGCTGTGTAGAAGCCGCGCCGTCCGGGCGGGGCGTGTTCCGCAACATAGGTGGCAGCACCCCCATATTCTCCGCCGAGCGCCAGGCCCTGCAGCAGGCGCAAGCCGATGAGGATGATGGGGGCCATGATGCCGATCGATGCGGAACCGGGCAACAGGCCGACCAGGAAGGTCGAAAGGCCCATGATCAGAATGGTGATGAGAAAGGTGTATTTGCGGCCGACGAGGTCGCCGAGCCGGCCGAAGACCAGAGCGCCGAAGGGGCGGACCAGAAAGCCGGCGGCAAAGGCCAACAGTGCGAAGATGTTGCGCGTCGTTTCCGGATATTGGGCGAAGAAAGTGGAGCCGATATAGACGACAAGCGAGCCGTAGAGATAAAAGTCGTACCACTCGAACACGGTGCCAAGCGACGAGGCGAAGATGACTTTCTTCTCCTCGGGGGTCATGGCGGCGACTTTCGGCCGGCCCGTCATTGCAACATTAGCCATAGATACTGTCCTCCCACAGATTTCCCGATCGGCGCGCCTCCCACTTGGGATGTCCTCCAACACGGCGCGCCACAGGTGAGTGTGCCAGAAAAATCGGTCTGGTAAAACAGTTCTTCGCAGCTTATGGTTGGTCCTGTCTCGCAGACGCTACAGATCATCGGCCACATCCGGATCGATGAGATCGGAGTCGATAGGCTGCCGCAGCGCGGCGCGGAGATTGGCGGATTGCTTGGCCCAGCTAAGATGCGGACGATCCTTGTACATCTCTTCGCATTCATCGAGCGCCTCCTTGACCATTTCGAAGTCCTCGGCATCGGCTTCGGCAAGGCACGCCGGCAGATCCGTGCAGATCGGCCCCGGCAATCCCAATCGCTGCAATGCCCGTTGCTTGTCCAACAGCCGTGCGCAGGCACGCATCGGCCCGCTGCAGACGCGATCCCGCCAGCATTTGCGGATGCGGCAGGGTTCGAAACTGGTGGGAGAGCGTGGACTGCAGAGAAGGGTCGCGGCCGTGCGTGCCATCATCTCGTGGCGTGCTGCGCGGTACTTCCGGTAGGTGGCGTAATGGTCTGGTGCTGGCACGTTCATGGAAGCCTCCTATGGCCAAGCCGCTCCGTTCACGCGGCGGGTTTCGTCCGTGTCATGGGGCATTTCAGTATCCTTTTCGCCTTATGGGCAGGCTTTCGCCGCCTTGGGCAGGCCGGATCGGCCGGGGCACATCGGGTGCCTGATAGGTTTTAGTTTAGGTGACACACGATGTGCCCCGTTCGGCTTTTTTATCCGCAACTTCGGATCCTCTGTTTCCGACCCAGGTCCCCTTGCGGGAAAAAGCTGCCGGAGTTACGCCACACAGGCA